>CAXBNM010000250.1:0-7181 GCA_963976885.1 uncultured Burkholderiaceae bacterium | reverse complement strand
ATCTGAATGGCAGGCTTGCTCCCGTTGTCAGACCCGGTGACGTTCGCTTGCTTGATGTTGACGCCTTTCGCAAGGGCCGGGCGGACGCCCTTGTTTTTGATACCCGGCAACCCGAAGGCTTTGCCGCCGGCCATATCAAGGACAGTTACAGTATCTGGCTCGGCGGGCTACCGGTCTTTGGTGGCTGGGTCGCCGATGAGTCGACGCCGATTTACCTGCTGGGCGACCGGGAGGAAGACATCGATCAGGCGGTGCTGCATCTGACGCGAATCGGCCTCGACAATATTCAGGCCGGCCTGGCCGGTGGCTTTGGCAGTTGGCGCAACTCCGGTCAACCTCTCACACATGCCGGCGTCATTACCGCGCAGGAACTGAATGCCGAGCGCGATACCTTTCAGGTACTGGATGTCCGCGAAGCAGACGAGTTTGCAAGTGGCCATATCGCGGGTGCGCAGCACTGCTATGTCGGATATCTCGAGAACGAACTGTCAAAACTCGATCTCGACGCCACCAGGCCGGTAGTCGTGACCTGCGGTGTTGGTCATCGCGCAGGGTTGGGCGTGAGTATTCTTTTGAGAAACGGCTACAGGGATGTCCGCAATCTGTTGGGCGGTATGTCAGCGTGGCAGGCCTTGAAGCTGCCCACGGAACAGAAGGCGGGCGCTGAATAAGACGACGTCCGCCTTGCTGGTCATAGCAGTTATTGCGGCGCACTTGCCGCATCGACGACCGGAAAGTTACCGGTGTAATCGTCCAGCAATGAGAACAACAGCGCAAAGAGTTCTGCCGAACCTTGCACTTTGACTTTGCTCGACGCAATGGCTTCCTGAGCCGTCAGCTTCTGCCGCACGATCAGATCAAGCACTGAACGATCAAGAGCTACCGTAACGTCTGCCGATTCATCGGGTTCGCTCGTCGCCAGAGAACTCATTGCGGTGTTGCTGAGTTCAATCAGCCAGTGTTCGTCGGTGTCGGTGAAGTGCCAGCTCATCGAGAAGTCTTTGTTCTCAGCCTTCGGGCCATTGAGGCGGGCTGCCAGCGAGTCGAACAGCAGGCCGTTACTGACCGCGCTGAGCAGACTGCCGCCGGCAATGTTGGCACGCGCCGGGGGTGGCCCTTCGCGGTATTCGCGGGCCGCCAGCAGGTAGGCATTGCGCCAGGTCGAACTCTCCGCCTGAAAGCCCATTTGCTCCATCGCTGCCGCGGCCAGTTCACGCGCTTCGGTGCTATCCGGGTGCGCGTAAACGGCATGCTTCATGACTTCACCTACCCACCGGTATTCGCCCTTGTCGAAGTCGGCCCGGGCACGCTTCATGACGGCATCAAGACCGCCCATGTATTCGAGGGTCTTGATGGCGGACGGCACTGGCGGCAGGGCATGCAGGTTGGCTGGATGGGCGTCGTACCAACTCAGATAGCGCTGATAAACCGCTTTGACGTTGTGCGAGATGCTGCCGTAGTAACCACGGGTATGCCAGCGTCGTGACAATTGTTCGGGAAGCTGCATGATCTCGGCGATTTCAGCCGGCTTGAGACCGTGATTCATCAGGCGCACGGTCTGGTCGTGCAGCACACGATACATATCGCGCTGCTCGGTCAGGAATGCCCTGATCGGTTCACGTCCCCAGGTGGGCCAGTGATGCTGCGCCATCAGCGCATCCACGTTCGGCCCGAAGCGGTGCAAGGCCTGATTGAGATACTTGCTCCAGGCCAGCGAGTCGCGCACCTGGGCGCCGCGCAGCGGACACAGGTTGTGCATCAGATGGTTGGTGTTCTCAGCCATGTTCAGCGCGCGCAACTCGGGAAAATAGAAGTGCATCTCCGAGGGCGCTTCGCTGTCCGGTGCGAGTTGAAATTCAATGGTGACTCCGTCGATGACATGACGCTCAAAGGGCTGCTCGATCGTCATCGTCGGTGCAATCAGGCGGCCATGCGCCATCGGCAGGGATTTGCCCAGACCTGAATCCACATGTGAGCTCGGGCCATGAGGCAGGGTATGACCGAACTGAAACTCGGCGCGCCGTGACATCGCAATGCCGGCAATGACGTTCTCAGCTACCGCGTGATGCATGAACCCGGCCGGTGCAATCACCTGCGCCTTGCCGGCGTCGACATCAGCCTGCGAGATCAAGCCCTGCACACCGCCAAAATGGTCAGCATGGCTGTGGCTGTACATCACCGTATGAAGCTGGCGTTTGGCGTCGGGATCGCAGAACTGGCGATAGACCGCCAGAGCGGCCGCTGCCGTTTCCGAGCTACCAAGGGCGTCGAGAGCGATCAGCCCGGTATCACCTTCAATGAAGGTAATGTTGGCCAGATCGAAGCCGCGCACCTGATAGATGCGATCGGTGACCTTGAACAGCCCATGGATGCAGTTCAGGCGCGCCTGACGCCAGAGGCTTGGATTGACCGTGGCAGCAGGCTCTTCATCATCAAGGAACGCATAAGGACGCTGCGACCAGACGACGCTTTCATTGCGACCCAGTGCTTCGGCGTGGTCGGTGGTGCCGACGAAGCCGCGGCGGGCGTCATGAAAGTCCTGACTGTCCTCTTCGGGCATCTGTTGCTTCAGCAGGCGATGAAAGTCGAGTGTTGGTCCGTAGGCGGTTGCCATGATGTCTCCTCGTTGTCTCTGACTCATTGTCTCTGGCTCGTCAAGCTTCGCTGAAGCTGACGATGCGGTTGCTCAGACTGCATCTGCACGCGAGCTGCTATGGCGGCCCGTGCTTATCGGCAACCCAGTCTGGTGGTGATTGCGGTCTCACTCAGGCAGGTTTCTCCGGTTGCGCATATCGTAGACGAACCTGCCAGGGCGACCACGACTACCGGGTTACACCACCCATCTGGCGGTCCCACAGCGGTATTCGTACCCCTTCGCGGTCGGCGAGTTGGCGCAGCACGACAGGCGAATACATGGCCAGGCGGATCAGCTTGGTAGTCAGCAGATCGGGGTAGGCCGCTTCTTTCTCAAAGGCCTCGAACGCTCCAGGCCTGCGACCGAACAGATGGCTGGCGTCACGCAGGGTCAGCCCCCATTTGCGCCGGAATGCCGCAATTTCCTCACCGAGCATCTGCCCGCCGTATGCACTTTTGCGTGCGGCGAGTCGGCGTTGGTTCTCCCGCCCTTGCGATGAATGGACCGTCGCGTATCCGCAGCAGTCACATCGTACCGACAGGTGTTCAACCCTGATCGTGTCGGCCCCGGGCGGATGAAAATACTGTGGGGATCTGATGACCCGCAGCGTGCCGGACTGACATTTTCTGCAGGCACATTCATCGTAGGGCCCGGGGGGCGTCGAGGGAGGCTGGCAAAAGGCAATGCTCATCGTTGGCGCTCCACCGGTCAGTGGCCGGTTGTGAGGACAATGATCCGGCCGTCAGCCGGTGCGAAACACAGGGTTTCACTATGAGTAGGTGCCTGTCGCAGTGGTATTGGTTTAAACCGTCAAAAAGTCCGCTAGTTCGGGCGATTCGAATCTGGCACGAAAGGTGCTGGTGGCGGTGACGACAACTCAGCTCAATCGGCACTGAGGACGGCTCTGCAGAGCACTGTGTTGTCCAGCTTGAGATCGTTGGCCCAGATCAGCTTGGCGCCCGGCTGCCAGTCGATCTCGTCATAGCCATCCTTTGGACTGACCGCGCGCACGGAATGCTCGGTTGCCGTAACCCATTGCGAATCGTCGAAATCAGGTTTCGTCCAACCCTCCGGCGCGTCGCTTATCTCGGCCGCGCATGCGCCTTCGCCAACTTTCGGGTCGCTCTCCTGGGCGCAGGCTGCATCCAACGGTGCGTGATTGATGACCAGGCATTTCCAGGATGCGTCTGAACCCTTAAGGAGTTCACCCGTTTGGGCATCCGTGAACTGGACAATAGCGCCGCCGTCGCCAATCTGCTGGCGGCGCGAGCCTATGTTTTCCAGGCCGGTGTCGTTTTCCCGAAAATCGCGAAACTCGAAGGCAACGGTCGCGGGGAGGGCGGTGCGAAAAGTAACGCGCTCCGCATCGAACGAGCGTTCGGTCTTGAAGGGCACGCTGTCCTGAATCAGCGGCGCACCATTGACCGACAAGGCAAACCAATTGTCAACCCAGATTTCCGCCGTTACCTGGCGGGCACCATCGCCGTCAATGTCACGCTCATTGATGACTCATTGGTCATTGGCCATGGACATGGGATGGTGGCATGCGGCCAGGCCCATGGTGAAGGCAATCGCCAGCATCTGGTTGCGGGTTTTCATCGACCGGATTCTCCCGTTATAAAAAGAGCCGACATCGGTCACCATCCGTGTCTCGATTCGGCGGAGAGAAGATTGTAGAGCCGGAGGTTGCAAGGACCGCAATCACCCGAATCGCAGTCCCATTCT
Source organism: uncultured Burkholderiaceae bacterium (assembly GCA_963976885.1). Classification (GTDB taxonomy): domain Bacteria; phylum Pseudomonadota; class Gammaproteobacteria; order Burkholderiales; family Burkholderiaceae_E; genus JAUIAI01. Next base: position 2,821 of record CAXBNM010000250.1, on the reverse strand, counting down.
GTTTGGGTTTCGGTAAAGCTTGGGAAGATTCGCCGCCACAGATTTACCTATGCTGATGCGGCTTTGCCGAACGCAACACAAGTCTTTGAAAAGCTTGGGGGGGTATTTGAATGGTGGCCAAGGGCGGAATCGAACCACCGACACAAGGATTTTCAATCCTCTGCTCTACCGACTGAGCTACTTGGCCACTTGTCTGAACAGACAAGCCGGATTAACCGGCTGGTGGGGGTGCTGATAATACTGCAAACAGCACGAACCTCTCACCAAAAGAGCCAGCTGATGACACCTGTTACGAGGCGTCGCTGGCCCTGCAAGCAGCATTGTAGCACTCCTGAACCTATAATCGTCCAGGTGAGAGCTATCAATACAGATATTGTGGTCGTCGGAGCCGGAATTGCCGGCTTGAGCGCCGCCTTGGGCCTTGCTTCTGCCGGCCTTAAAGTCACCCACTTGCGCCAGCAAGCGGCCCCCGAAGTGCCTCCCGATCCGGCCCGGCCGTTCGATCGGCGGGTCTATGCAATCTCGCCCGGTTCGCGCGGTTTGCTTGAAAATCTTGGCGTCTGGCGACTGTTGCCAACGGCTCGGGTGGCGCCGGTTTACGACATGCGTGTCTATCCACAAGCCGACCCAAACGCTCGGGAATTACATCTGAGCGCATACGAGGCAGGCTGCGAGGCGCTGGCCTGGATCATCGAATCGGGCGCGCTGATCGCGGCGCTTGAGCAGGCGCTCAGCTTCAGCCGGCTCAATACCGTGGTCGGTTCGCTCGCCACCTACGAGCCCGAAGCCACCCCTGAGCGCGGTGAACTGACGCTCGACAATGGTCAGATCATTCGCGCCCGCTTGGTGGTGGGGGCTGATGGGGCGGGCTCACCGGTGCGCGGCCAGGCCGGCATTGCCCAGTCGGTCAAGCCGTATCAGCAGAAAGCGCTGGTTGCGCCGCTGGCTCTGGAGCGCCCGCATCGCGATGGTGCCTGGCAGTGGTTTGGCCGCCATGGCGTGCTGGCTTTGCTGCCCATGCCGATGCACGAAGCGCTCGATTTCACCGCGACTTTCCCCGATTTGCCCCGGCGGCATGCGCGCCAGTCTGGTCTGGTCGGCGCCGATCGAGCAGGCCGAGCAGATGCTGGCCGATGGTCCGGAGGCCTTGAGTCAGGCACTGACCGACCTGGCCGGCCATGCGTTTGGACGCATCCGGGTGTTGGAGCCGGCCGCCGGGTTTGAGCTGCGTTTGTGCAGCGCCAGCTCAATGATCGCGCCGCGCACGGTGCTGGTCGGCGACGCCGCCCATGTCATTCATCCGCTGGCCGGGCAGGGGCTTAACCTCGGGCTGGCCGACGTAACGACCTTGCTGAAGGTGCTTGAGCAGGCCCGTGGTCACTACCGCAAGGCCAGCTTCGATCCCGGCAATGCGCTGTTGTTGCGGCGCTTTCAGCGCCAGCGGGCCGAGCCGGTTGCCGCCATGCAACAAATCACTGACATACTGAGCCGTGTGTTCGATCCGACCAAGCCGCTGGTGGCCGGTCTGCCGGGGTTTCCGCCGCCGCTGTTGCGTGATGCGGGCTGGGCTGTCGCATCGGGCAGCAAGTTTTTACGTCAGCAATTCGTCCGGTACGCTACTCAACAGTTCTGACCCCCAAAATTTCAAACCAAGAGGTTTCCATGTTTACGTCACTTCGGCGGCTCGCCACGCCATTGTCAGCTTCGGCGCTTGCTCTTGCTGCCATGTTTGCCGCTGTGCCCGGCATGGCTCAGACCAGTGCGGTTGCTGCTGCGCCGGCCAGTCAACCGGCCGATCCGGCGCAGGCTGAAAAAATTCGCACCGCCATTGCCAACTGGACCAGAGGTCGTTACGACGTCAAGGCAGTGCGCACCACGCCAATTCCGGGTCTCTTTGAAATTCAGATCCGCACCGATCTGTTCTTTGTCGATGCGCAGGCTCGCTACATCCTGATTGAAGGCGAAATGGTCGACATTTCCACCAGCCGCAACCTCACGCAGGAGCGGATGGCCGAGGTCATGGCGATCAACTTTGAAGATCTGCCCATCGACAAGGCCTTGAAGCAGGTCAATGGCGACGGCAAGCGAGTCCTGGCGGTATTCGAAGACCCCAATTGCGGCTATTGCAAGCGCCTGCGTGCCGATCTGATGGCGTTGGACAACGTGACGATCTACACGTTTGCCTATCCAATTCTGGCCGCTGACTCTGACGTCAAGTCACGCAAGGCCTTGTGCGCCAGCGAGCCGGCCAAGGCCTGGAACAGTCTGATGCTGCAAGGCGTCGTACCTGACAACACGGGCGAGTGTGCGAACGATCTCGATCAGTTCAAGGCGCTGGGCGACAGTTACGGCATCCGGGCGACGCCGACGATCTTTTTCCCCAATGGCATTCGCTTGCAGGGTTACGCGCCGCCGAGCCGCTTTGTTGAAGCGCTCGATAAAAACCAGGTTGCTCCCGCTTCCTGAGTTTGGTCGGTCAAGCCCTGCGGCCGGCGCTGTGCCGCTGGCCAGGGCTGGTGCCGGCGGCGGCGTCTTGCTTCAATCGTCCAGATCGACCCGTGCAAACGGCAGTTTGCCGGCCGGACGAACACCGCGCGGCCATAGCAACCAGATCTGCAGCGGGTCGCGCAAGGTGCCGGCCTGAGCGCCGGCGGCCGCACCGGTGCCGGTGAACAGGTCGGCCCGCACCGCGCCGCGAATGGCGCTGCCGGTGTCCTGACTGACCGCCAGCCGCCCCAGCATCGGGTTGGCCGTGCCGTTATCGGTATTTGGTCGGGTGGCCAGATAGACGAGTGTGCCGGCTGGCAAGAACGCCGGATCG
>CAXBNM010000249.1:0-7244 GCA_963976885.1 uncultured Burkholderiaceae bacterium | reverse complement strand
AGATACTGCGCCTGCTGATAACAACATCAAGAGCGCGCAAGCCGATATTGCGCGTTTCGAGGCACAGGCTGCCAGCTTCACCGGCGCGTCCAAATCAAGCATCCGGCGCACGCTCAAACTGTTGACGGTTTCGCGTCAGCGCCTCGATGGCTCGCCCAATAAAACCCATGCCTCCTGGCAGGAAGCTGATCAGCGTTTTACCGCGTTGCAGAATCGGTTGCAAACCATGCTCGAAGGCGGCGCTGCCACGAGCGCGGCAGGCTCGCAAGCTACAGCCAGTGCGCCAGCTTCATCGGCGGCTTCAGCGTCCGCAACCAAGTCCGCCGCCACATCCAGGCCGGCCAGCTCCGGTGGCAAGCAACTGGTGTCGGGCCAGCGGGTGCAGGTGAAAAAACTTGCCCGCGACATCGAGAACGCGCGCGGCAGCCTTGTGACAACAGGGCCCTCGGCGTTGCAGGATGGCCGCGTGGTGGCCAAGTACAACGCCGCCCTCAAAAAGTATGCCGACGCGTTATCGCGCTACAAGGAGTACGACGTTGATCCCGATATAGGCGCAGCCGTAAAGGCTTACCAGGGCTTTGTCGCCTCAATCAAGATGGAGTACGCGCGAGCCAAGGAGCAACTGGCCAGTGTGGGCGATGCGCAGGCCCGGTTGGCGGCAGTCGATGCCAGTCTGCGGGCCAATCAGCCCCCCGGGACGATACTGTTGCCGTTCAACGAAGCTCAGGCCAAAGCCTGGGTGGCGCAGTTGTCGGCAACCAGTAAGGCGGCGAAGGCCGCCACCGCCGAGGTCAACGCGTTGTTACCGGTTGCGTACCTGCCTGCCGACGCCGAGTACTCGCCTCAGCGGGTCAACAGCTTGCTGCGCTGGGCGGATGAATCACGGCAAAAGGTCAAAGATGCAGTCAATGCGACTCAAGAGCAGCTCAAGCACAGTTTTGAATTTGCCGACAAACATGAGTTGCCTTTCTTCCGCACGCTCGACCCGGCCGATGAACACCAGAAAGCAAACATGTTCTTGCGTGAAGGCGCCGAAGCCGGAGTCTATGAAAGGCTCGACAAACAGCGCGAACAAGCGCTGTCGTTCGCCGCGTTCTATCAGGCGTTTGGCAAAGAAGCGCCAGCCGCCGTCACGGCACGTATCGATGAAATTGCTGCCTTGCGCCAGCGTTATTCAGATAATCGTATCAAGGCCCTGGGCGACTCCCGTTTGCCCAAACCCGCCAGCACTGACGCTGCTCAGTTAGCGATTGCAAGCGAAATTCTGGCCAACCCGGAATACAAGTTCGGCAAGCATGGCCCGATTGTTCTGACGACCGACAAAATCGTTACACGTGAAGAAGAGGTGAGTCGTGACACGATCAAGGATGTCGACATAAGCCTGTCCGGAACCATCACCATGAGTGGCACGCGCGAAACCTGGCACTACAAATGGGATGAGTTCAAGTTTGCGACCCCATTACAGCATGACGATGGCCAGTGGTACATCTGGTGGATTACCGCCAAGAAGTATGAATCGGGTTGGGAACGTACGCCCATCGGGAAGTGGGTCTCGGGCCGCACGACGCAGGGCAGTCTGATTCTGGAAAAGAACTTCTGAGCGGATTGGGCGGGCGGATTGGTCAGGCAGCCCAGGCGCGCTGCCTGACCATGAGTTTCCGCTTGCTAGTTGTACTGCTTTTCCCCGAGTCGTAACGGACTGTTCGTCTTTTCGTCTCGTCTTTATTTGGGTTAATGCTCGCAGAGTTTGATGACCGATGCCATGACCCAATGGCGGCAAAGAGACCGTCTTTAACAGTAGCCGGCACTTTGATGCATGCGGCCGATCCGTTTTTTGCGATTGGCGTGCCTGTGCTGAGAATTCACCCCCGTATACGCTGGGCGAAGCGGGCGCCGAGATTAAGCCTGATGTTGGCCTGATGGCCAACAAATTGAGCGAATCGTGGAGAAGCGGTAATTCTTTATGCCGCTCCTGATGCCAGTGGGCGATCGGCTTACCCCCGAAAACCCCAGTAAGAGCGGATTGTCCGGTACCGCAGACAACGCGTGTCTGGCGTTATCGCACGGTTACCTTTGTAAGGTATTGAGGCATGCCTGATTACAACCTTAAAGGGGGACTTGTTCAATGATGGCGGCTCTCCCAACAAAGTCCCGGAAGAGTCATGCTCCTTACTTTCGAAGAATCCATCCGCCTTATCTTGCTCTATTCACATCTGATCCTTTGTGCGCTGGCTCTTGCACACGTTCTCAAGGCGGATCTTGATATTGTGACCGGCAAGTTCACCCGCGAGGGCTTGCGCTCAATGGCGCATCAGATATCCGTGGTGTTGACCTTGCTCTGGGTGACTGGCCTGGCGATCATTTATCTGGATACCGGCTTCGATCCGGCTATCCTGGCCGAAAAGCCGAAGCTGTTGCTCAAGTTGATGTGTGTGGTGGTGCTTACCGCCAACGGCATGGTGTTGCATCACATTTCGTTCCCGGTCCTGATCAAGGCCGGACCGTTGAGTACCTGGGAAAGCATCTTTCTTGCCTGCACCGGTGCGCTCAGTACCAGTCATTGGCTGATGGCAGCCTTCATAGGCATTGCGCGTCCGCTGGGGCGTATCCCGATTGAATCGTTAGCGACCTTCTACGGTGCCATTTGTCTGGCTACGCTGCTGGTCAGCCTGATGTGTTCGGCCACGATTCGTCGGCGCTTGCTCGACTGGCAGTTGTCGCAGGCATTGCGACAGTTGTAATCGGCATGCGCCGGCGGTTGCTGGCGTCAGGGTTGCGGGCTCAGCTCTTGCGCCACGCGTCGCTGCGTGGCCCCGGTCGGCTTGCTGATCGGGGCAATGATGCGATAGAGCGCGGGCGTCAAATACAGCGTAAAGATGGTTGCAAAGCCCAGCCCGCCAACAATCACCCAACCAACAGCGGTACGAGCCTCGGCGCCAGCACCGGTAGCTATCAGCAGTGGCAGGCCGCCACAGACTGTCGAAATCATCGTCATCATCACCGGCCTGATGCGCAAGCGCATTGCTTCGAAGATCGCGTCGTGAACATCAGCACCGCGCTCGCGTAGCTGGTTGGCAAATTCGACAATCAGGATGCCGTTCTTGGCCATGATGCCGACCAGCATCACCAGGCCGATCTGACTGTAATAGTTGAGACTGCCGCCCGAGAGATAGATGGCGACCAGTGCAGCGCCCAATCCGAACGGGACGGTCGTGACGATGATCAAGGCACTTGAAAAGCTCTCGAACTGCGCAGCCAGTACCAGCAAGACGATCAGGATGGCCACCGCAAACACCATCAGAGTGCCTGATTCGCTTTCGTCGAGGGTGGCGGCCTCGCCAAGCAATACCATGTTGACGTTGTCGTCCAATACCTCGTCGGCCAACTCGGCCAGGCGAGCGGCGGCCGCGCCCAGATCAACGCCGGGTCCGAGGTTTGCCTGACCCGGCACGACCGGGCGCCGGCCTTCGCGGGACAGCGTAGCCACATCGGAGATTTCCTTGAGGCTGGCGAAGGTGGAGAGCGCTACGAATTGTCCGTCCGAGGTTTTGATGAAGACGTTTTCCAGGTCGGTCTGATCATCGACGGGACGCCCACCGGCTTTCATCATGATTTCGACCGACTCGCCCTGCAGGAACAGGCTGGTGGCTTCGTTGTCCTCAATAATGGTGTTCAGCGTGGTGATGACTTCCTGGGGCGATACGCCAAGATCCGCCGCCAGTTCCCGGTTGATGTCGAGTGCCAATTGCGGTTGGCTGGCCTCGGAGACAAGCTGCGGGTTCAGGAATGCGGTATCGGCCCGCATGGCTTCGATCAGCAGAGCAGTCTGGGCTGTGAGATGGTCGTAATCATTGCCGGAAACCGCGAACTGAATGCCGCGACCCGCGCCGCGAATGCCGAGGCTGTTGGGCGCGCGCAAAGAGACCAGGGCGCCAGGAATACTGTTCAGCGGCTTTTGCAACTCGGCAATGATCTGAGCCTGGGACATGTCGCGATCTTCCCATTGAATCAGGCGGGCAAGAACAAAGGCCGAACTCTTGTCTCCCCGGCGGCCAATGATTGATTGCACCGCACCGACGACGCCGCGTTCAACAAACGGCGCCAGCGCTTCTTCGACAAGATTGGCCTGACTACTGGTGTACTCAAGACTGGCTGAGGTGGGCGTGCGCAGAACGACAATGATCAGACCCCGATCTTCCTTGGGGGTCAGTTCGCGTGGCAGGTTGGTGTAGAGCGTAGCCGCGAAGGCGGCGAACACCGTGGCACCGACGATGACCAGATAGCGCCAGCGCAGCACAACGAGAACCGTGCGTTCGTACAATGAGTAGGCACGCTTGTCGCTTGCCGGGGCGTTGGCCGAGGCTGCCGGCCGAGGTTGTTGCGCCGCTTTGTCGGCACCGCGCTTGCCCACATCGAGCAGGGCACACAACACCGGACACAGGGTGAGGGCGACGAATGAGGAGATCGTTACCGCAAAGGTCAGCACATAACCAAACTCGCTGAAAATGCCGCCGGCCTGGCCGGGCAGAAACGAGATAGGGATGAACACCGCGGCCAGAGTTGCGGTGGTGGAGATGACCGCAAAGAACACCTGGCGTACACCTTTGGCTGCCGCGGCATAGGGGCCGATGCCTTCCTCGCGGCGGCGTACGATGTTGTCGAGCACTACGATGGCATCATCGACGACCATGCCGGTGGCCAGAACCAGTGCCAGCAGGGTGAGGATGTTCACCGAGAAGCCCACCAGATAGATCGCGGCCAAGGTGGCCAGCACCAGCGCCAGCAGCGAAATGGTATTGATGGAGAAATTCATCAGCCAGATGGCGGCAACCGTACCTACAAGCGAAATCGGTACGGTGACGGTAGCGACCACCACGGCTCGCCATGAGCGCAGAAACAGGATGATGACCAGGATGACGATTGCGACCGCCAGGAAGATGCTGGAAACGACGCCGTCGATCGAGCTTTCAATATAGATGCCGTCGTCAGAGGCGACGGTGAGCGCGACGCCAGAGGGCAGCGTATCCTGCAATTCGGCAACTGCCGCCCGCACGCCTTTGGAGATTGTGAGCGAGTTGGCCAGAGATTGGCGGATGACGTTCAGTACGACAGCCGCTTGCCCATTGACCCGCGAATACGAGGTCGGGTCTTCGGAAGTCGCCTGCACAAAGGCGACATCGCCCACCACGGTGTCTCGATTGAGCCGGATCCGGTTGATGGCTTCGACGGTTGTCGCCGAGGCGACGGAGCGCACGATCAGTGATTGGGTGTCGGTGTCCAGTGTGCCCAGCGGCTGGTCGAGGTTGGCACTGGTCAGGGCATTGCGCAGGTCGGTAATGGAAAGGCCACGGCTGGCCAGGCGGATAGGGTAGAAGGTGACGCGGATGATGCGTTGCTGTTCACCGTAGATGCGAATCTCTGCGACACCATCGACTTCGGTCAGGCGTTGAGAGATACGGTTTTCTGCCAGCGATGTGAGTTCGGCCAGCGTGACGCTGCCGGTCAGCGCCAGTCGAAGCACCGGGTCTGCGTTGGCGTCATTTTTGCGAATGACCGGATCTTCAAGGTCCTCGGGCAGATTGCGCGCCGCGCTGGCCACCAATTCACGAGCCTCATTGGCGGCGGTGGCCAGATCGACCGACGCACGCAGGTCTATCGTGATCGTGCTGTTACCGTAAGTCGACGTCGATGAGATCCCTTTGACGCCTTCGAGCTGGGCCAGTGAGTCTTCGAGCACCGTGGTCACTTCGGCGTCGACGGTACGCGGTGCCGCACCTGGATAATCGACGCTGACCGAAATCGTGGGCTGTTCAACGTCGGGCAGTTCGCGAATTTCGACCGCGTTGAAGGCCGCCAGCCCGGCAATGATGATCAGCAGGCTCAGCACCAGCGCCAGAATCGGTCGCTCAACGAAGACGCCGGTCACGCCGGTCTTGTTCGTGCTCATTGGATGTGCAGGTGACGAGTCATGGTCACGCTTCCGAACGGTTGTTGATGATTTCGACCTGGCCGCCCTCAATGACTTTCAGAGCCCCGTCGGAAATGACTTTGTCGCCTGCCTGCAAGGCGCCCTCAACCCACACCTGATCGCCATCGCGACGCTGAATGACGACCGGCACGCGTTCCGGTTTGCCGTCGGCAGTGACCCGCCAGACCGATGAGCCGGCATTGCTCCAGGTGATGGCCACGCCTGGGACAACCGGAATCGGTTCGCCCTTGGGTTCGATATGCACCAGAAAGGTGGTGCCGGCGCGCAGCAGTTGATCGGGGTTGTCCAGTTGGGCGCGCACGCGAATGTTGCGCGAGTTGACGTTGACGGCGGTGTCGTATTCGATGATTTCACCGACAAAACGCCGACCGACGATTGCCGGGGTCGACATCTGCACCTTGACACCGGTGGCGACCGCGGCGATGGCCGTCTCGGGGATGTTGAACTGAACCAGCAAATGCGTGGCATCAGTGATGGATACTACTGGGGCGCCCAGGGCCAGATAAGTGCCCACGGTCAGGTCGGTAAGATTGACCCGGCCGTCGAAGGGCGCCTCGATGATGCGTCGGTCGTATTCGTATTGCGCCTCTTCAAGGGCGGCCTTGGCCACCGAGAAGTTGGCGCGTGATTCATCGAGGTCGATCTGGGAAACAAAGCCACCCTTGCGGTCGGCCAGTTTGTTGTTCCGCTCAAGCGTGGCCCGTTGCTTGTCAAACAGTGCCTTGGCACTGCGTAGCGCAATGGCCTGAGTCTGGCGCTTGAGGGTGATGAGTGGGTCACCTTGCCTGACCTCGGCGTTGGGGCCGAAATGAATCTTCTCGATGGTGCCGGCCACGTCGGTGGTAACAAGTACCTCGCGGATGGCTTTGCCGGTACCCAGGGCCTGGATGCGTTCGCGCGAGGGCAGAAACCGGACCGGTGTGGCCCGCACCATGACCGTGCGATTGAAACGGCCGCTACGCGCCGCCTTGGCGCCGCCCTTGGCGGGGTCGGCCTGTGACGGTTTCTGGGCCGTTGTTGAGTTGGCGGGCGGCAACGTCACGCCGGCCCAGACTACGACTGCCGCGACGGCTGCGACACCGAGAATTACAAGGGGGCGCTTCATTGAACATTGGCTCCAATCGATTGACAGGGTTGGAAAGGGGCAGTTCGTCAGCTCCGCGGGCCGGCGACGCCAGCCTGCCTGAGCCCTTTGACAACGTGCCCGGTTCCCGTGGCGATAGCGTCCACCGGTTAATGCTCAAGTGTAATTTGA
>CAXBNM010000248.1:0-7249 GCA_963976885.1 uncultured Burkholderiaceae bacterium | reverse complement strand
GCCGCCAAAGGTGTCAAACACCGGGAAGCCAAGGTCGCCGTGCTCGAAGTAGCGTTTTTCAAGGTGTTGAAACGGACGCCACTCCTCATGGTTGAAATGGCCCGGCAGATGGATTTTTCGATATTTGCCGACGATACTGCCGCTTTCGTCGACGAGAATCGAGGTATTGAAACGTCGTTTGGCACCCTGGGCATCGGTGGTCAACTCGGCATAGCCGAGATAAAAGCTCACGCCGAGCTTGCGGGCCGTGTCGAAGAGCGGCTGCGTAGCCGGGCCTGGCATGGCAGTTTCGTAGAAGCTGTCCAGCTCCGCTTCGTCCTCGAGATACCAACGCGGAAAGAATGTGGTCAGCGCCAGCTCCGGAAACACCACCACGCTGGCCCCATGGCGGTGAGCCTCATGCATCAGTGCCACCATTCTTGCCACCGCTGATTCGCGCGACTCATCACGGGCGATAGGTCCAAGTTGCGCGGCCGCTACCAGATATTGTCGATTCATTACTGCTTCCATCAGTTGCTGACCCCGGCATGCTGCAGCAGCAGCTGCAACAACACATTGGCGCCGGATTCAAGATATTGCCTGTCGGTGTGTTCGTTAATGTTGTGACTCAGTCCTTTGTGCGATGGCACAAAGATCATGCCGGTCGGACAACGCGGCGCAAACATCTGCGCATCGTGGCCAGCCCCTGAAGGCATACGCATCACGCTCAGCCCCAGTTGCCGGGCGGTATCGTCGACCGCGTCAATCAATGCCGGATCGAACGCAACCGGCTCAAAGCGGGCCAGCGTGCGGCGCGCGATCGTACAGCCCTCCTCGGCGGCAAATTCGGCGGCAGCCGTGAACATTCGTTGCTCGGCCTGTTGCAACGACGCTTCGTCGGTATGGCGAAGATCTATCGTGATGATGGCTTCGCGCGCCACCACGTTGACCAGATTGGGCGTAAGCCGGATAAAGCCAGCGGTGGCCACCTGCGGCGGGCCGGCCTCGGTGGCAATCTGCCGCGCCAGCACCGCAAGCCGTGAGGCAACCAAAGCCGCGTCATGCCGCAGCCGCATCGGCGTGGTGCCCGCATGGTTGGACACGCCGGTAATGGTGAATTCGCTCCAGGAGATGCCCTGGACGCCGGTGACCGCGCCAATTTCGATATCGGCCTCTTCGAGCACCGGCCCTTGTTCGATATGCAACTCAAAGAAACTTGCCGGCTGCATCGTCATCGATGCTGCGCTGCCCACGTAACCAATACGCGCCAGTTCGTCACCAACCCGTTTCCCGTCGGCGTCCGTCACATCCAGCATGGCCGCCAGCTCGAGTGCCCCCTGATGCACGCCAGAGCCCATCATGTCGGGCGCAAAACGGGCGCCCTCTTCATTGGTGAAGAACGCCACCGCGAGTGGATTGCGCGTTTGAATACCGGCATCGCTCAGACACTGGACAACTTCCAGCCCGGCCAGCACCCCGAGATTGCCATCGTAGAGGCCTCCGGTGGCCACGGTGTCGATATGCGAGCCGGTCATCACCGGTGGCAAGTCTTCCGCACCGGGGCGTACGCCCCACACGTTGCCGATCTGATCGATCGAAACGGTGAGTCCGAGTTCGCGCATCCAGCCGGTGACCAAATCGCGCCCGGCCTTATCGGCGTCGCTCAAGGCCAGTCGTTTGACCCCACCACCGGGCAAGGCGCCAACCTGACCCAGCGTTTGCAGGCGGGCCACAAGCCGGTCAATGTCGATGCGAAGCGGATGCAGGCTGGCCATCAGCGACGCACCTCCGCACCGCTGACGCCGACCAGTTGCTGATAAAGTTCCGGGTCGGTATCGCCCTCGGTGCCAAAAACCAGCACCCGAGCAGAGGCGTCAAGCCCCAGTTGCTCGCGCGCCTGCGGCACGTTGGCAGCCATCGTCAGTGCCACCAGACCAGCCACCGCTGACTCGCCAGCCACGATCGGCGGATCACCAGCCTGCGGGCGCGCCAGCGCTTGCATCGCCGAAGCGACGCCACTGTCAGGGATGGCGATCACCGCGTCAGCGTGCTCACGCAGAATGGTCCAGGCCAGCAAAGAGATTTCTCCACAGGCCAGGCCGGCCATCATCGTATCGAGGTCGCCAGTGACCGCAGTGGGTTCGCCGGCGCGCAAGCTCTCCAGCCAGCACGCCGAACGCTGCGGGTCGGCCAGAATCATCGCCGGGCGCTTCGCGCCGAAGCGACGCGTGAGATAGGCAGCTACCGCAGCGGCCACACCGCCAACACCGGTCTGGATGAACACATGGGTCGGCGGCTCGGGTAATTGCTCAAGGGCTTCGAGCACCATCAGTTCATAGCCTTGCATGACGTCTTTCGGAATCTCGACGTAACCGGGATAAGAGGTATCCGACACCACATACCAGCCATTCTGACGAGCCGCCTTATCGGCCTCGCGAACACAATCGTCATAGTTGCCGGGGGTACGCACGACTTTGGCGTCGAAGCTTTCGATGGCTTCGCGCCGCCCCTCACTGACGGTGCTGTGAATGAAGATCACGCACTGACAGCCGAAAGTTTGCGCGCCCCACGCCACCGAGCGACCGTGGTTGCCGTCGGTGGCACAGCAAACCGTAATCTGACTGACAATCTGATCGAACTCGCCCGCCAGGATGGCTTCAGTGGTCGGCTCAGCACCGCCGGTGCGTGCCGCGATTTCGCGCTGCAACAACCGCAATACCGCATAAGCGCCGCCCAAGGCCTTGAAACTGCCAAGCCCGAACCGGCTCGACTCGTCCTTGTAATGGAGACTGCTGATGCCGAGAGCGGCGGCCTGACCCGGCAATGCCACCAACGCCGTAGCCGCATAGCCGGGCCAGGCAGTAATCGAACGCCGGGCCAGTTCGAGCGCGGCATCACTGAGTACTGCGTCCTGCTCGTCAGTCCAGGGGGCGCCAGCATTGGCAAGAGGGTTTTTCAGCAGTTCGAAGCTTTGTCCGGCCGAGGTCTCAAACTGAAGCGATTGTGTAGTCATGGAATACGGGAAATCTCTGAGTTGCAGGTATGCCTGCCAATGCTGACGGACCGACATCGGGTCGAATCGTCAGCCTTAGGCGTTACAAACCGGACAGGCTACGAAGCCCTGTCCGGTTCGTCTGATCAGGCTCAGTAACGGGCCTGTTCTTCCTCGACGGAAGCCATCATTGCCTCAAGCAATGCGGTCCCTTCCTCACCGTATTGCTCAGCAATCAATTTGCGTACGGCCGGCTGCGCTTTGGCGGCAAACTTGGCCATCTCCTCGGCGGAGACCACGTTGACTTCCATTTTCTCGGCCAGTTTCGGCAAACCGCGTTCGGACGCTTCAATGACTCGCGACATCGAACGGCCCGCTTCGGTGGCCACTTCAGAGGCCCAATTGATGATGGTTTGATGCTCCGGGCTCAGGCCATTGAAGAAGTCCTGATTCATCAGCCAGATATAGGGCGTGATGATGTGATTGGTAATCGACAGATACTTCTGGACTTCGTCGAACTTGGCAAAGGCGATGATCGGCACCGGATTCATCTGACCGTCAGCCACGCCGGTTTGCAGCGCCGTGTAGACCTCGGCCCAAGGCAACGGCGTCGGCTTGCCACCCAATGATGAGATGATGGCTTCATGGGTGGGCAAAGTCATCGTACGGATGCGCAAGCCTTCCATGTCGGCCACTGTCTTGATCGGTCGCTTCGAATTGGAAATGGCAAAAAAGCCGCCTGAATCAAGCAGACCCAGTACTTTCATGCCGGTTTTGGCTTGTACATCGTCGATGAGCCGCTTGCCGAAGCTCGACTCTTTGCTGATGACCCGCGAGGCGATACCAATGTTGGGCAACGCAAACGGAATATCGAACACGCCTACAGGCGGATAGCTCTGCGCCACGCCGCCTGATGAAGAGATGGTCGATTCAACGATGCCGGCACTGACCTGATCGATGACTTCATTGTCTTTGCCCAGCTGGCCGTTGGCAAACAACTGAACCTCAATTGCACCATTACTGGCGCTTTCCACCAGCGATTTGAACACCGCCGTCATGGCACCGGAATGACTCTGGAATGGATCATCAGGGTTAAGGTGAGCAACACGCATGGTGACGTCTGCGGCGACGGCATTCGGAATGCTGAACGCCAGCGTGGATGCGGCAAGAACGCCAGCGCCGAGTAGTTTCCAGGGTTTCATAAAGGCTCCTGTGGTGTTTGAAAGATAAGAGAGATCGGGAACAAGTGAGATCGGGAACAACGAGGTACGCCTATAAGCCAAGCAGGCGCGGGATAAACAAGGTCAGGTCGGCCCAGTAGGCAACGACCAGCAGAATGGCAATTTCGCCGAGAATGAACGGCCAGAGGGCGGCCGAGATTTTCTCGACCTTCTCACCGGTGACGGAGGCAAGGACAAACAAGCAGGCGCCTACCGGTGGCGTCATCAGCGAGATGTTCAGCGCCAGAATGATCATGATGCCGGCGTGCACGGGATCCATCCCGATCTTCACGGTCAGCGGCGCCAGCACCGGTGCCAGAATGATCAGCGTCGCGTTGATGTCCATCACCAGCCCGATGGCCAGCAACAGCATCAGAATCAGTCCGATGATGACCTGCGGGTTCGAGGAAATCGACAGCAGGCCACGGGCTATGGTTTGGGGCACCTGATTGAAGGTCATCCACCAACCGAGAATTGTCGCCGAGGCGATGATGAGAAAAATCACCCCAGTCAGCCGCGTGGTGCGCACACCGATTTCGTAGAGATCGCGCCAGGACAAAGCGCGGTACACCACACCACCCACGAACAGCGCATACGCAACGGCTATCGCTGCGGCCTCGGTCGGCGTGGCAAAGCCGCCGAGAATGGAACCGAGAATGAACACCGGCAAGATGGCCGCCAGAAAACCCTCGCGCAGTGCCTTGATGACAATGCCGAAACCCGGCCGCCCCTGCCCGGCGGGCAAATTCAGGCGCCGCGCCGACAAGGCAATGATGACCATGCAGATGACGCAAATCAGCAGGCCGGGCAGAATCCCCGCCGCGAACAGTCCGGCAATGGAGACTCCCATGATGGAGCCGTAGATAATGGCCAGCGTGGACGGAGGAATGGTCGGGCCGATGATGGACCCGGCCGCAGTGACCGCGCAGGCAAACGGGCGGGTATAGCCACCCTTGACCATGGCCGGTACCAGCGTATTACCGAAGGCCGCGGCATCGGCGGTTGCCGAGCCGGTAATGCCGGCAAACAGCACCGAGGCCACCAAGTTGGAATGCGCCATCCCGCCACGCAGCCACCCGACCAGCGCGTCGGCCAGGCGCACCAGGCCAAGGGTGATGCCCGAGCGATTCATGATTTCGCCGGCCAGGATGAAGAACGGCATGGCCAGGAACGGGAACAGATCAAGCCCGGCGAAAAGACGATCAGGAGCCATCGTCATGAAGCGAGGTCCCATTTGCAGAATACCGGCCATGCCCGCAACACCGATGACAATACCGACAGGCAGGCCAATAACCATCAGGCCAAAAAAGAGTGATCCGACCAGAACCATTTCAGTGCTCCCCTGCCGGCTTGGCATTGGCTACGGCACCGACGGTTTGCGGGCCTTCTGCAGGGGGGGCGTCAGCAAAAAAGTCGCGCATACCCACCAACACCAACTGCACACACGCCACCCCGGCGGCCAGTGGCACACCCATGAACGGATAGCCTTTGGGCATGCCGTAGATCATGGTCACGCGTCGAAAGCCTCTTTCGACGAACTCGATGCCATACCAGAGCAAGGCAAGGAAAAACGCAAACGCCAGGATGTCGAATGCCAGCGCCAGCCAACGCCGCATTGCCGGCGGAAATCGGCCGAACACAAACTCAACGCCGATGTGCTCGCGATAGACGACACCGCTTGAAACTGCCAGCAAGGCCATCCAGATCATCAGGTAGCGGGCCAGTTCTTCGGTAAAGGTGAGCGGCAGCGGAATGACATAGCGCACCAGCACCCCAAGCCAGACGTCCAGCACCAGCACGACCAGCAGAAAGACACAAAATGCCTCCACCCAATGATTGAGACGCTGGCTGATGCTTCCTGCTTTGCGACTGATATCTCGCATCACGCTTGTCCTTTGTTTGCTTGCAAACTGAAAATCATCATGCAATTCTGTTTTCATGAAGTCAAGACCTATGAAAAACAAGTTTCATGCCAGAAATGCTGCCTCGCAATGCGCCATAATTGCCTTGAAATGGAGCGCCACATGACGAATAAAGCAGGCGACGCACCACTTGTGACACGAGTGCACCAGAACTACGCAAACCTTTCACAGGGCGAACGGCGCGTAGCCGATCGCATCCTTGATTACCCTGGCGAGTTCGCCACCCACACAGCAGTTGAGTTGGCGCAGTTGTGCCAGGTCTCGTCGGCCACGATCAGCCGTTTTGTACGCCGCCTGGGCTACCGGGATTACGACCAGGCGCGCCGCAGTGCCCGTGATGCCCAAACCTGGGGATCGCCGGTTTACCGGACCAGCCCAAAAGACGATGGCGCAAAAACCAGTCAGGATTCAATCGCCCGCTTCCTCGCAGATGAAGCAGGCAATTTGCAAGCCACCTTCGACGGTCTGAATGCCGCTGAGCTGAAAAAGGCCATCGCGGCGATGACCCGCGCCAGGAGGCTGTTCTTCCTGGGGTTTCGCAACAGCAGCCTGTTGGCCTCACTGGCCTGCAATCAGTTCATGCGGTTCAGGAAGAATGTCTTTCAGCTCAATGCACAGGGCGAAACACTGGCCGAACGCCTGGCCGAACTCGACAAGGGCGACGTAGTCGTGGTGGTGGCGTTGCGCCGGCTGCACCGGCAACTGGACGAATACGTCAGCGCAGCCCGCGATCGCGGCGCCAGAATCGTGCTGATCAGTGACCCCTCGATTCGCACCCTGCCCGCGCGAGCCGACTGGTCATTTGTTGCCGCCGTCGAAAGCTCGCAAGCCTTCGACTGCTATGCCGGCGCGGTCGCACTGCTGCGCTTGCTGGCTGTGGAGGTTTTACATCTTTCGGGGCGCGACGGTCGTCAGCGTTTGCAAGCCGTTGAAGATCTCCACGAGCGATTGGATGAATTCGGGAATCGGCGCCCGCCGCAATCGTCCTGAATGCTTTGGCGGACCGATTGCCCAGTGTCATCAGCCCGGTGTCGTCAGCCCGGTGTCGTCAGCCCGGCGCGCCGCTCGGGCCAGTAGCCGGGCCGGCGCAAGCCGCCTGCTCAGCAATCACCTCATCATCCGGCAGCCAGCGGTCC
>CAXBNM010000247.1:0-7257 GCA_963976885.1 uncultured Burkholderiaceae bacterium | reverse complement strand
TGATGCACGTCGCCCGGATGCTCAAAGACCTTGGCGGCTTTCCGACCTACGGCAACAAGGTTGATGGTTGGAGTGAGGACGAGCGTTTCGGTTTTCCGCTTGATGCTTCGGGACGCTACCGGTCATCGGCACCGGATAAGAATTGAGCCTCGTGGACGGCGAGGCTTACAACGCCTGTTTGCGAAGGGCTTTGCCGCTGCTGGCCCGCTCGATCAGTTCAACTTTGAGCGTGGCCGGTTTTGGCGGATTTTCGCCCTTCAGGCATTGCGCCAGATAGCGACCGGCCTGTTCGCCGATTTCGCGAATCGGCAGTCGCACCGTGGTCAGCGGCGGATGCAGAAAGGCGGCAAAGTCATTGTCGTTGAAACCGACCACCGACAACTGGCCGGGCACGCTGACGCCCGCCTGGCTCAGAGCCGACAGCGCACCGGCGGCCAGATAATCGGCCGCGCAGACAATGGCTGTCACGCCGTGCAATCGAGCCGGCTCGGCAAGCATCGACTGCATGGCATCAAAGCCTTCGCGAAACCCATGTTCGGTTTCAATGTCGGCGCTGGCGGCCATCGTCATGCCGCGGGTCTGCAGGGCTTTACGTACGCCGGATTTCCGGCGCGCTGAGCGCGGTCTCTTTTGCGTGTAACCGCTGATCATGCCGATCTGCCGATGCCCGAGTTGGTACAGGTGCTCAACCAGCAATTCGCCGGCAGCATACTCATCAAAACCCACGGAATGACCATGACGGCTTTTGTGTTCCCACATGAGCACAAACGGCTTTTGGTGCGCGGCGAGGGTGTCGATTACGTATTTGGGTTGTGAGGCCCCGAGCAAGGCGACCGCATCCACCCGACGTTCAAGCAAGGTGTTGAGAATGGCCGGCTCGCGGGCGTCGTTGAATTGTGGTGCTGACAACAGCAGGGTATAGCCTGCGCTGGCCAATTCGGCTTCAAGCGCATTGACCAAAGTGGAGTAGCTGGCCATGCCCGTGCGCGGCACGATGGCGCCAATGGTGCGCGACTGGCGCATTACCAATGCCCGTGCGGCGCCGTTGGCCACGTAGCCCAGATCGCGCACGGCTTGCAGCACCCGCTCGCGCGTCGCCTTGCTGATCATCTCGGGCCGCGAGATCGCCCTTGAGACCGTACCGGCGGATACATTCGCGCGGCGCGCCACATCAATGATTGATACCGAGCGAGAGCCGCCGGCGTATCGGCCGTGTGTTGCGGCCACTGTCGGCTCGCCTTTGGCGGCGGCCGCAGGAGATGGGTCTTGGTCGTGGCGGTCTGATTTCGGCATGACTGCTCGCGCTGACTGAATCTGAATCGACGGAGTGTACCGCTTGGCGGATTTTCTCACAATTTGAAATTGGCGTGCTGCACTAAGCTTCTTGACGCCGTCCCGGGTGCTCATTATGATCCGTGCAATCGTTTGCATTGAGTTTTTGTGCAATGCAAACGTTTGCTTTCCGGCCGCCCTGTCATCGACCGAGCCGGCAATTACAACGAACGAAACGGAGCCAACATGAATAAACTCGTTCTATCGCTGCTTGTTGCCAGTGCGCTTGCGCCGGTTGCCGCTGTCGCGGCCGATGAGTATCCGAGCCGTCCCATTTCAATCATCGTGCCGTATCCGCCGGGCGGTAATGCCGACGTTGCCTTGCGCGCACTGGCTGAAGACATGGAAAAAGATCTTGGCGTGCCGGTCAAGGTCAATCCGACGCCGGGGGCAGGTGGTGCCACCGGTATTCAGAAAGCCATGGGCAGCCGGCCTGATGGCTATACGATTCTCGTCAGTGCCCAGTCGTCGATCACGATTCCGAGCGAATTGCGTAACCTGCGTTTCAAGTGGGATACGCCGCGTTATGTCGCCACCATTGCTGCGCCGGCGATGTACATCGGTGCCAATGCCGAGAACAAGGACATCACATCCTTTGATGCCATGATTGCCAAGGCCAAGAGTGAGCCGGGCACGCTGAATATTGCGCAGGTTGGCAAGACGGGTCTGCATCAGGTGACGGTGTTGCGCATGAAGAAGCAACTCGGTATCGACATTGCGTCGATTCCCTATAACGGCGGCCCGCCGACCGTCGCCGCAGTTCTTGGCGGTCATGCCGATCTCGTCATTACCGACAACTTCAATCCGGCCATCAAGCCGTTGGCCATGACCGGCGAGCCCAGCCCGCATTACGAAGGCGTCAAATCGCTGACCGAACTGGGTTATCCGGAAATTGCCGCCGGCGTGAACTACATCGTCGGTCTGCCCCCGAAAACTCCCGATGAGCTTGCCGAGAAGGTCGAGGCAATGATGGCCAAGGCGGTCAAATCGGCGAAGTATCAGGAAATTCTGGCCTCGCTCAAGTGGACCCCGCTTTGGCGTGACAGCAAGAGCACGCACGAGCATGTCAAAGCTGAAGCCATGGCTGCGCGTGAGCTGGTCAAGTCGGGCGATCTGGTGCTCGAGAAGAAGTAGGTTTATTGCCTGCCGTCAGGCCAACGAAGGGGTTAGTTCATGAACATGCAGCAATCGGCTTCTGCACGGGAAGTGCCCGAATTGACTGACCCGGCCATGGCGGCTGGTTCTGATCCAACTGGCGCGCCGCCATCAGGCGGCACAACGCCGGCCAGCGCCGGTCGCGATCTGATCGTCGGTCTGGTTGCCGTCGTACTCGGCCTGGCCTATCTGCTGGCTATCGGTTCGCAGGTCAGCGCCGAGACCGATGGCCTGGACGGGGTCTCCGGACAAACCTTGCCGCATCTGATCGGTGGGGTGCTCACCTTCCTGGGAGCGGCGTTAACGGTGCAGGCCTTGCTGCGCCGGCGGGCCGAGAAAGCATCCGGGCAAGCGACGATGCAAGCGGGCGAAGACTGGTCGCGCTGGCGCCGGGCGGCAATGATGGTCGGCCTGGTTGCCTGTTACTGGCTCGGCGTCACCTACATCGGCTATGTGGTTGCGACTGCCGCGGCACTGTTGGCAGCAATGCTGTTCAGTGGTGCCCGCAACTGGAAGCCCATGTTGATTCTGGTTCTTGTCGTCCCGCCACTGATGTATTGGGTGTTTCACGAGCTCATGTATATCCCGCTCCCTGAAGCCTTGTTGTTCTGACCGCTGACAACTCTGGAACATTGCCATGATTGAATGGTTTGCCGACCTTAGCGGCGGCATCTCGCAGGTCTTTGCGCTCACGGTTTTTCTGGCCGCGCTGGTCGGAGTGACATTAGGCGTTGTCATCGGGGTCATTCCGGGCCTGGGACCGGCGGTGGCGATTTCTCTCGCCATTCCGCTGACCTACAACCTCGGTCCGCTCGCGGCCATTTCGATGATGCTCGGCATCTACAAGGGCGGCACCTATGGTGGCTCGATCTCGGCCATCATGATCAATACGCCGGGCACGCCGGCCTCGGCCGCGTCGGTGCTCGACGGCTATCCGATGGCGCGTGCAGGCAAGTCGGGCAAGGCGCTCAATATCGCGCTGTACGGTTCGGTCATCGGCGACGCGGTCAGCATCATGGCCTTGTGCGTCATTGCTCAGCCGATGGCGGCCATCGCGCTCAAGTTCGGGCCAACCGAGTTGTTTGCGCTGCTCGTGTTTGCGATGACGATCATCGCCGGTCTGTCCGGCGATTCCTTGCTGCGCGGCCTGATCGCCGCCGCGCTCGGTCTGGCCTTCGCAACCGTCGGTATCGATCCGATGGTGGGTATGCCGCGCTTTACGTTCGACCAACTTTTTCTGGACGATGGCTTTCCGATCATCCCAATGGTGATCGGCATGTTCGCGATGACCGAGGTCATGACCCAGGCCGAAAAACTCGTCACCCGCGCCGGCGGTGCGTTGTTGCCCCCGGCTGCCAGCCGCGCCGACGATACCGTTTCGGGCGCCGAGTTTCGTCGTTGTCTGCCTGTGTACCTGCAAAGCAGCGCCATTGGCACCGGCATCGGCGCATTGCCCGGTACCGGTTCGACAACCGGCGCCTATCTGAGCTACGGGGCGGCGCGGGCGCGCTCAAAAAACCCGCAGGAATTCGGCAAGGGCTCGATCGAAGGGCTGGCGGCTGCCGAGTCGGGGAATAACGCGGTAGTTGGCGGTGCGCTGATTCCCATGCTTACGCTGGGCGTGCCCGGTGATGTCGTTACCGCCATTCTGATGGGGGCGCTGACGGTGCACGGCATTCACGTCGGGCCGTTGATTTTCGAGCAGTACCGAATGTTCGTGTTCAGTCTGTTCGGCATGTTGCTGGTCTCGGTCATCATGCTGCTGCTGGTGGGTAAGGTCGCCATTCTCGGTTGCCGCCGCCTGGCCACGCTGCCGCAATCGATCATCATGCCGATCGTAATGCTGCTCTGTGTCATCGGGGCCTACAGCGTCAACTATGCGGTGTCGGACGTCTGGATGATGTTGGGTTTTGCATTGCTGGGCTACACGATGAACAAATTCGACGTGCCGCTGCCGCCTTTCATCATTGCCTTCGTGCTCGGCCCGCAGCTTGAACAGTCGTTGCGTCGGGCCTTGCTGCTCTCGCGCGGTGAATTTTCCGCGTTCGTGACCCACCCGATCTCGCTGGGCTTTCTGATTCTGGCGGCCGTATTTGTGGTGATGATTATTCGTAACGCCCGGAAAAAGCGCGCCGCGGCGCGCACGGCCGGCGCAACAACCTATTGATCAACAGTTTCAGGAGATAGTTATGGACCTAGTGATTCGCGGTGGCACCATTGTGGATGGTTCGGGCAACGAACGTTTTGAAGGCGACGTCGGTGTCAAGGACGGTCGCATCGTTGAGGTGGGCGGCAAGATCGGCAAAGGCAAGCGGGAGATTGATGCCAGCGGCGCCATCGTGACTCCCGGCTTTGTTGACGTCCACACGCACTTTGATGGCCAGGTCACCTGGGATTCCAAACTTGAGCCAGCCAGCTGGCACGGCGTGACCAGTGTGGTCATGGGTAACTGCGGGGTCGGCTTCGCCCCCGTGCGCCCCGACCGTCACGACTGGTTGATTGGCGTCATGGAAGGGGTGGAAGACATCCCCGGCTCAGTGCTGTCCGAAGGCATTCAGTGGGATTGGGAAACTTTCCCTGAGTATCTCGACGCACTCGATCGGCGCAAACACGCACTCGACGTCGGCACCCAGATTCCGCACTCGGCCGTGCGCACCTATGTAATGGGCGAGCGTGGCGTGACCCACGATGGCGCCACCGGTGAAGACATCGAAGCGATGATGGCCATTGTCAAGGATGGCCTGAAAGCCGGTGCGCTGGGTTTTTCCACCAGCCGCACCCTGATCCACCACTATGACGGGCGCAAATATCCGCCAGGGACTTTTGCCTCGAGTGACGAGTTGTTCGGTATTGGCAAGGCCATGCGTGATGCCGGCCATGGCGTGTTTCAGATGACGTCCAACCATGTGCAGATGGACTATGAACTGACGCAATGGATGACCAAGTTCGCCAGGGAAACCGGCCGGCCGGTGGCGTTTGCACTGGTGCAGACCGATGACACGCCCGACCTGTGGAAGACACTTGTGCGCCGTCTGGACGAAGCGCGCGAAGAGGGCTTGCCGCTGATTGGCTCGGTGAGCGGACGGCCCGCCGGCATTCTGATGAGCTGGCAGGGCTCGATTCATCCGTTTGTCTATCATCCGCGCTGGTCTGAGCTGGCCAGCCTGAGCTGGGAAGAGCGTTACCGCCGACTGCAGGATCCGGCGCTGCGCCGCGAGCTTATCGACGGTATGCAGCAGGCCTTTGACGGCCCGCTGCAACACGATTCACGGGCGTCGTACCTGACCAAGAGCTTCCACAAGATGTACGCGCTGGGCGAGAATCCCGATTACGAGCCGCAGCAGAACGACAGCGTCAAGTCGATTGCCGAGCGGGAAGGGCGCGCGCCGCTGGAAGTCATCTATGACATGATGATGGAGCAGAACGGCTCGGCGATGATTTATTTCCCGAGCTTCAACTTCGCCAACAACGATCTGAGCCATCTGCACACCTTGTTGCAGCATCCGAATACGATGATGAGTCTGGCCGATGGCGGTGCGCATTGCGGCTACATCTGCGATGTCAGCATGCCGACCTATCTGCTTACCCACTGGACGCGCGATCGCGCCAAACGTTTTGGTCCGGAAGGTGTGTTGCCGCTCGAGCACATCGTGCGCCGCCAGACTTCAGACACTGCACGCGTGTACTCGCTTAATGATCGTGGGCTGATTCGCCCCGGTTACAAGGCCGACCTGAACATCATCGATTATGACAACCTGAAGCTGTTGCCGCCGACCGTAGCTTTTGATTTGCCCGCCAACGGCAAGCGGCTGATTCAGGATGCCAAAGGCTATCTGGCCACCATCGTCAGCGGCGAGATCGTGCGCGAGAACGGCCAGAGCACCGATGCGACGCCAGGGCGCTTGATTCGCGGCCCGCAGCAGGCGTAATACTCGGGGCAGGCAACGCTGCGCCAGGGAAACGCACCATTAACTGCGTATGATTCGGGTGTCCCCGATCTGCCTTTTAATGGAGTGTTCCGATGGCCTGGGTTGAAATCGTTACCGCGCTGGCACTGCTGCAATACATCACGCTCGGCTTCAAAGTGGGCCAGGCCCGCGGCAAGTACGATGTCAAAGCGCCGGCCGTCACCGGTGCCGAAGGTTTTGAGCGCGCCTATCGCGTGCAGATGAACACGCTGGAGTTGATGGTGATGTTCATTCCGGCGTTGTGGATGGCTGCGCAGCATGTGGCGCCGTCGATTGCTGCCGGTATCGGCGTCATTTATTTGATTGGACGCATTCTCTACGCGCGGGCCTATGTTGCCGACCCCGCCAAGCGTGGTCCGGGCTTCATCCTGAGCCTGGGGCCCACCATGGTGCTGGTCATCATTGCGCTGGTCGGCGCCTTGCTCGACGTTTTTTAGGCGCGCACACCCATCAGGTCTTGCGCTTGTGAACGCGCGCGCGCGTCCAGACGCTGTAATTGCTCGCCCTGCCAGTCTTGCTGACCGGCGCGCAGAAAATCGAGCGGAAAACCCAGTGATCCGTCGCCGGTGGCGTCAAGTCGAGCCATCGCTTCGGGCGGGATTTGTACGGCTGCTGCTGCCAGATTGGCCTCAATCTGTTCTACCGAGCGGGCGCCGAGCATCGGAATATGACAGTCCGACTTATGGCGCAGCCAGGCCAGCGCCAGTTGTGCGGCCGTACAACCCAACTCCTGCGCGACCGCGACCAAGGTCTGTACCAATGCCATGCCTTGCTCGGTTTGGTATTTGTTGGTGATGCGCGC
>CAXBNM010000246.1:0-7332 GCA_963976885.1 uncultured Burkholderiaceae bacterium | reverse complement strand
CGCCGCCATTGGCGGACAGCGATCTGGTGCTGCGGGTGCTGGCCGATCGCGGTCAGTGTCTGGTGGCCAGTCCACGCCTGCTTGAGATTAACGGCATGCCGTCCGATCCGGCCGATCTGGCGGTGCTGCCCAGTATGGATCTGGGTGTGCCGCAGAGTGAACATGTCTGGCAATTGCTCGACGCCGAGGGCGCGCCGATGCTCATCCGTCATCAACCGCGGCTGGTGACCCGCAGCATGCTGACATTGCGCGCGGCCGCGCTGGCCGGGGTCGGCATTGTGCAGTTGCCACGGATGCTGGTGCGTGGTCCGTTCGAGCGCGGCGAACTGGTGCAGGTGTTGCCGGAATGGGCGCCGCGCCGGGAGATCATCCACGCGGTGTTTGCGACGCGGCGCGGCTTGTTGCCGGCGGTGCGTGCGCTGATCGACTTTCTGGCCGCGCAGTTTGCCGCGCTGGAGGAAGACTGAGCCGACCACGAAAAAAAGAGCCCCAGCGGGCTCTTTTTTCAGGCCTGCGCCGTTGCCGGCCAGGCTACCAGGATGCAGACCGAAGTCTTATTTGATCTTGGTTTCTTTGTAGTCCACGTGCTTGCGTGCGACCGGGTCGAATTTCTTCATGGTGATCTTTTCCGGCATCGTACGTTTGTTCTTGGTGGTCGTGTAGAAGTGACCGGTACCGGCGGTGGATTCGAGTTTGATTTTTTCGCGCATGACGATTGACCTCAGTCAGGGGTGAATAGGGTGGGTCAGGCCTGGGCCCGAGCGGCTACATCGGCCAGCACGACTTCAATGCCTTTCTTGTCGATCAGGCGCAGCGCCGCATTGGACACGCGCAGGCGGATCCAGCGGTTTTCGCTTTCCAGCCAGAACCGGCGGCTATGCAGATTCGGCAAAAAACGACGCTTGTTTTTATTGTTGGCATGCGACACGTTGTTGCCCGTCATGGGCCCCTTGCCGGTGATCTCGCAAACGCGTGACATCTTAAACTCCCTTGATTCGGATCTGGTGTTTGGGTGCAGGCTGGCTCGCCAGGTAAGTCGCTCGCAAAAAGCCACCTCCCAACCAAACACTGCTAACTTGAATTCGGTAACCCGCGATTATAGCGCCCATCATGCGGTTGCGACAACAACTGACATCGAAAAGTTGCCGCATTAATGGGCAACTCAGGCCGCCGCGGTGCCGAGTGGGGCTGATTTTAACCGGTTTTGTCAGATCAGGCCGTGCTCGGCAAAAGACATGGTCTGATTGCCGGCCACGATCAGGTGGTCGAGCACGCGAATTTCAAGATGCGAAAGCGCGCTTTTGAGCGCATCGGTCAGCAGGCGGTCGGCGTGGCTGGGTTCGGCCAGCCCGGAGGGGTGGTTATGGGCAAAAATGACCGCCCCGGCGTTCAGTTCGATGCCCCGGCGGACGATTTCGCGCGGGTAGACCGCCGTTTGGGACAAGGTGCCGCGAAACAGCTCGTCGGCCGCCAGCAACCGGTTCTGATTGTCGAGAAACAGCGCAATGAAGGACTCGGACGGTTTGTCGCGCAGCCAGAGCATCAGGTAATCGCGCACGGCGGCCGGTGAGTTCAGCACGTCGCCGCGACTGATTTCGGCCTTCAGGCTGCGTCGCACCAGTTCACTGGCCGCCTGGAGCAGCGCCCATTTGGCCGGCCCCAGCCCCAGTGCCGCGCAGGCCGCGCGCTGGCTGGCGCGGGTCAGGCCATGCAAACCGTTGAACTGGTCGAGCAGATCCTGGGCCAGGACGACGGCGTTTTTGCCCGCCACCCCGGTGCGCAGACACACGGCGAGCAGTTCGGCATCGGACAGCGCGGCCACGCCTTCAGTGAGCAGGCGCTCGCGGGGGCGACGCGAAGAGGGCCAATCGGAAATTCGGGGCATAGATCGCTTACCATTAGCGGATGGACGAAGCATCACCAACAGTAAGTGGCACCTCCCATCTGACATTGCATTACCGGGTAAGTCTGCGCGAGCCGGCTTCGGAAGTCATTAGTACTTTCGGCTCACGCCCGGCGACGATCCAGATGGGCGGCGGACAATTGGCCCCGGCCCTCGAAGCCGTGCTTATCGGCATGCGCGAGGGCGAGTCGCGCCGGTTTGAACTGACCGATTCACCGGCCTACGGTGAACGTCAGTCCGAGCTTGTGCAATCGCTCAGCCGCGGCTTCTTTGACCGCCAGGTCGATACCGAGGCCGATGGCCAGTTTGCCGCCGGCGATGTCGTGGCGCTGACCGGACAGGGCGGCGAGCGGGTGGCCGGTGTCGTCAAATCAATCGATGCTGAGCGTGTGGTTGTTGATCTGAATCATCCACTGGCCGGGCAAGATCTCATCTTTGAAGTTGAATTGCTCGCGGTTCTCTGAACCCAGCCAATCGCTGCACCGTCTCCAGAACTCCTTTTTTCCGAGCCGACCTTGACCGAGACCCCAAAAATGGAAGCCCTGCTGGCCCAGCCCCGCGGATTTTGTGCCGGTGTCGACCGTGCGCTCGATATCGTCGAACGCGCCATCGCGCAGTTCGGTGCGCCAATTTATGTGCGCCATGAAATCGTCCACAACGACTTTGTCGTCAACAGCCTGCGCGACAAAGGCGCCATCTTCGTCGACGAATTGCATGAAGTGCCCGACGGCGCCACCGTCATCTTTTCTGCGCACGGTGTCTCCAAGGCCGTGCGGGCCGAAGCGGCCGCGCGCGATGTGCAGGTGTTTGATGCCACGTGCCCGCTCGTCACCAAGGTGCATGTCGAGGTGGCCAAGATGCGGCGCGCCGGCCGTGAGGTTGTCATGATCGGCCACGCCGGACACCCGGAAGTGGCTGGCACGATGGGACAGGCCGACGAAGGTATCTACCTGGTCGAGGGCGCCGAGGACGTTGCCAAACTGCAGGTGCGCGATCCGGAAGGCCTGGCGTTCGTGACCCAGACCACGCTGTCGGTCGACGATTGCCAGGAAGTGATTACCGCGCTGAAAAAGCGCTTTCCCGCGATTGCCGAGCCCAAGAAGCAAGACATCTGCTACGCGACGCAGAACCGTCAGGACGCGGTCAAGTTCATGGCGCCGCAGTGCGATCTCGTGTTGGTGGTCGGTTCGCCGACCAGTTCCAATTCGAACCGCCTGCGTGAGGTGGCCGAGAAGCTGGGCTGTGAGGCGCGCATGATCGGCTCGGCGGCTGAGCTTGACCCATCATGGGTTGAGGGTCGCCGGCGCATCGGTGTTACCGCGGGGGCTTCAGCGCCCGAACTGCTGGTTACCGAACTTGTCGACCGCCTCAAGGGGCTCGGTGTCGAGCGTGTCCGTCCCCTTGACGGTGTACTCGAACAAATGACCTTTCCGCTGCCGCGGGGCCTTTCGAAAACCTAAGCGGCTCCAGCGGCGCGGGGGCGCTGGCTCGGTTGCCGCGGGCGCTGCTTCACGAGGCGGCGCCTCGTGACGCGGTGGATGATGCAAGGCGTTGTGACTGCGCTCGAGCAGGTTGACCGCCTGTTCATGACGCGCGCGCCAGTCCGCTTGCTGGCGTACCACTTCATTCAGGCCACCAACGGCCTGCGCCACGCCGGTAATTTTCTTTTCCTGTGAGCCATTGCTGGCACTCAGGTCGTCGAGTTGCGTGCTCAGCACCGCTACCGTGTCGGTGAGTTCGCGCATTGTCAGCGCGGCTCCTGATGCAATCTGCGAGCCGGCGTCGGCGCGGGCGTTGGTCTCGGCCAGTTGCGAGCGCATCTGGCTGGCGACCTGATTGCAGCGCAAGGCCAGCGTGCGCACCTCATCGGCCAGAATGGCAAAGCTGCGCCCTTGATTGCCGGCCCGAGCCGCCTCGACCTGAGCATTGAGCGCCAGAACATTGGTCCGGAAGGCAATTTGTTCGATCTCGCCCAGGGAGCGATTCACCTTCTGGGTGTGGTCGTCGAGACGTTTGATGGTGTCGGACAGTTCTTCCAGACGTTGTTCGCCATCGTGCGCGACCTGACGAGCGTGATGACCCAGTTCGAGCACGCGGCGGGCGGCCACCGCGGTTGAATTGGCGTAATGCTGGAACTCGCCCAAGGCCTGCCGGGTGGTGTCCAGACAGACCATCACGGGCCGCTCCATTTCCTTGGGCGAGCCACTCAGACATGTCTGCGCATCGGCGAGCAAGCCGCCCAGGCGGGCCTGAATCGATTCATGGTGCAGCACGATCAGCCGTGCGCAATACCAGGCAAACAACGCAAACGCCAGCATCGCGGCGACTATGGCTGCCGGTGGCAAACCTTGTGGTTGCGCGGCGCTGAGATGCCGTGTCCATTGCTTTTGCAGCACACTGCCCAGTCGGCCCAATGCCTCTTGAGCATTCTCCCAGGCGGCGACGTGGGCGCTGATGCCGATGCGTGGCAGATTCTGTGGCTCATCGCCAAAGGCGGTCTCAAGGAGTCTGGCGCTGCGCAGGATATGGCCACGAGCCGGTAAGGCAACCGAATCGAGGGCGGTGTCGCTGACTGCGGTATTGATGCTGGCCAGCGCTTGCGCGGCCTGCTGCAAATGCTGGCGGGCGGCCTGCAAGGTTTTGTCCAGACCGGCTTCGTCGCGGGCCTGCCAAGCCATCACGCTGCCAAGCACATCGGCGCGTACCGCTTCATTGGCGCGCTCGGCAACCGCCAGGTGCGCCAGCGCGACTTGCAGCTGGCGCGCCTGATCGAAGTCGCTCACGCGCGGCCCGAACACCAGCGCGACCAGATAGATCGTCACTGGCAGCACCAGTGCGACACCAAGCATGCGCTTGAGGGTCTTGGGTTCGGTCAGTCTGTCGAGGAGACGGTTCACTGGCTCTTGATTGACATAGAAGGATTCGAGGCGCAATTACCCCGAAAAGAGCAGTGTCCGATTGGCGCAGATAAACGCCAATGTCTGGCCGATATCCGGGGGCTGGCGGCAGGCGGGCGGTGATGGCGTGTGATGCTGTCAATCCGGGCGTTGATCGGGGGTTGTGTTTCGAAGGTGCGAGCCGAGTGAATGGAGGAAACGGAAATTCGAATTATTTAATGCATTATTGTCGAATAACCTATGATATTGTTAGATTGCAGATACAAAAGACATTTAATAATTAATAGACCACGCTAAAACTGCCTCAATACACCCAATCTGGTGGGTTTGGTTTGGCTCAGCCCGCAACGCCGTAGATGGCCAATACCGGGGTGGGCCGGGCAGTAATTCCGGGTCACAGGTAATCGGAGACAAATATGTTTGCTACTGGTATCAAGCCGCATCTATTCGCCGTCGCGCTTTGCGGCTTGCTCGGCACCGGCATGGCGACCGCCAAAGAATTCTATGAGGGCAAAACGCTCGAAGTCATCGTGAATTACGGCGCTGGCGGCAACACCGACATCTCGGCTCGTACCCTGGCGCAATTCATGCGCGAACATATTCCGGGCAAGCCGCGCATCGTCGTCAAGAACAAGCCCGGTGCCGGGGGCATCGTTGGCACCAACTATTTTTCCAAAGCGGGCCGTAAAGATGGTTCGAGCATTGGCGTGTTCTCTGTCGCCCTGATGCCTGAACTGATGCAGGACAAGGCTCTCACCGTGTCGCACCGGGATTTCATTTTCGTTGGCGGAATTCCGGAAGACACGGTCTTCCATGCGCGTAAAGGCGTCGGGCTGGAGCAGGCCGCCGATATCTTTGATCTGCAAGCGCCGATCAAGACGGCCGGGCACGGACCGGTCAACATGAAAGATCTGATGTTGCGCTCGGCCATGGATTTGCTGGGTGTCGATTATCAACATGTGACGGGTTACAAATCGTCCGGCAAGGTGCGCGGAGCCATCCTAAGAACGATGTCGATATGACGGCCGATTCGATGACCGGCTACGCGTCGCGGGTTAAACCGAATCTGGTGGACACCGGCCATTCAATTCCGCTGTTTTCGCTCGGTGTGCCCACTGACGATGGTCATCTGGCCGCTGCTCCCGGCACCGTGGCTGGCCTGCCGACTTTCGATGAGTTCTACAAGGCCAAGTTCGGCAAATTGCCGTCCGGGCAGGTGTACGACGTATTGCGAACCGTAGCCCATGTCAGGTCAACTTCTCTGCGTGCGGTCTTCCTGCCCAAGGGAGCACCGCAAGAAGCGATCGACGCTTTGCGCGCCGCGTTTGACGCCACCACCCAGGATCCGGCTTATCGCGCTGAGTTTCTTAAGACCAGCGGATTCGATCTTGTCGCATTGTCGGGTGCGCAAGCCGAGCAACGCCTGGAGTCGGTGCTGAAGACCGACCCTGAAACCATTGCATTCATCAAGGCCTATGCGGCCAAGGCTGCGCAGTAAGCGTGTCTGCTGTCTGATCGAAGGGCTGAGGGGCAGGCGCCAGGTCTGCCCGCTCAAGCTCTCTTGAATACGGTCTTAATTGAAGAGCCCGAGATATGAATTTTGAAAGCGCATTGGCCGGCCTGGCGATGGTGTTGGTATGGCCGGCCATCGGGTATCTCGGCTTGGGCATTCTTCTGGGTATGTTTTTCGGCGCAGTACCTGGCCTGTCCGGGCTGGTGGGTATGGCCATTTTGCTGCCATTCACGATCGGAATGGAGCCGGCCTCGGCGTTCGCCTTCTTGATCGGCATGTATGCGGTCACCACGACCAGCGACACCCTGGCGTCGGTGTTGCTGGGCGTGCCGGGTACAGCGGCCTCGCAGGCAACGGTTCTGGACGGCTATCCGATGGCCCAGAACGGTCAGGCGGCCCGCGCGCTTGGCGCGGCGTTTACCGTCTCGGGCATTGGCGGCGTGCTTGGCGCCTTGTTGCTGGCGCTGTCGCTGCCAATCGTCGAGCCACTCATTCTCGCGGTCTCTGAACCGGAGTTTTTTGCGCTCGGCGTCCTCGGCCTGACGATGGTGGGCTCTCTGGCTGGCGCGTCGATTCTCAAGGGCCTTGCCGGCGCCTGCATCGGCTTGTTGCTTGCCACGATCGGCTATGCCGAGTTCAGCGGCCAACCGCGCTACACCGGTGAGTACACCTACTTGCTCGATGGTGTGCCCATTCTGCCTCTGGTCCTTGGCTTGTTCGCCATTCCCGAAATTCTCGACCTTGCCTGCAGCAATGGTTGTATTTCGCGCGTCGATCGGAAGATGGCCAAAGGCGGCATGCTGCTCGGCGTCCGAGACGCGTTCAAGCATTGGTGGCTGGGCTTGCGCTGCACGGTCATTGGCGTTTATGTCGGCATGCTGCCGGGCCTGGGCGGCGCCATTGTGGACTGGGTTGCCTATGGGCATGCAGTGCAGAGCGCCAAAGACAAGAGTCAGTTTGGCAAGGGGGATGTTCGCGGCGTCATTGCGCCGGAGGCCGCCAACAACGCAATGAAGGGC
>CAXBNM010000245.1:0-7340 GCA_963976885.1 uncultured Burkholderiaceae bacterium | reverse complement strand
ACACTGATCGTAGTCCGCTTTGAGCTTGGCAAACTGCTCGCGCTTGGTGGCTTCGGCCTGGTTGAAGCGAGCCATTTCCGACTGATGGTCGCTGGCTGCCTTGTTTAGCGCGGCTGCGTGCTTCTTCGCTGCTCCCGGAATCAGCTTGCGCAGGCCAGAAGGGACCTGAATCTGCGGCGCGCGTGGGGCGCGGCCCGGTTCGAGTTCTAGCGGTGGCTTGAACCCTTCGAAATCCGCCGCCGGCCGCAGAGCGTTGCAGTCGATCCGGTCATCGAGCGACAGCGTATGCGTCAGGACGCCCTGCAATTCATCCGGCCGATCCTGCTGCTCGGCGTTCAGGTCATCGGCTTCGTCCTGCCGATCAGCCAAGTACTGCGCCTTGGCGAGTTTTTGCGCGGTACGGTCGTCGCGGTTCTGCTGTGCCAGTGCTATGCGCTGATGGCGCTCTATCTGTCGTTCACGGGTCAACTGCGCACGAACGCTGCGATGGCGTTCACGCTCCGCAGCAGCCACCGCACGCGCCGTGGCGCGCAGGAATCCCTCAAACCCGCTTCTTCGCCCCATAACCTCTCCTTCTTGTTATTGACGTCGCCATCAGTAGCCCTAGATCTCGCGCGTGCCCCGGCACCCCGTTGAAAAGTCAGAGCACCCCCAGGAAGGCCTTGCCGGCCGCGGTGCCCCGTTTCGCCACCCGCCGTGCTATCGGTTTGCCACATTTGGGGCATGACGAGTCGGCGGTCACCGCCGGCTCAATCGACCGAGCAATGCTAATCGATTCAGCAGACATCCCTGACGCTGCCGTGCCACGCGGTACTGCAGCACTGGAATCTGATGGACTTGCTTCAGACTTACCGCGCGCTTCGCGCAAGAGTTGCATGGGTGCCGATCCATCGATTAATTGGACGTGGTTGCCGCTGGTGAACGCAGAAGCCTCCAGGGTAAAGCGGTCGGAGGTCACGACGAAACCGCCCGCAGCACCATGCGCCGCCTCACGCCATAAAGCTCCCGCACCGTGGAGACGCCGACCTTGAAGACCTTCCATTGCTTGAATTGCACGACGGACTTATCCCCGTCCTTGGTGAGCACCGGGTCCACACCACTATCGATCTCCTTGAGCGAATACCCGCGCCGCCGGAATCTTTCATCGATCAGCAGTTCGATCTGCTGCCAAGATATGGTCGGCAGCGCATCGGTTCTGCTGCTCGCGGAGGTCGTGTCTAACGAGGAGCGGCGCTGCCGCCGACGCACCGCCGACATGACGGCGCCGAAGAGACAGATCATCGGCAGTAGGTAGGGACCTCCCGTGGCGAGGTTCTGCCAGATGGCCGTCGTAGCTGACTGCCCAATCTGATGGGCCGACTGCACCGCAGGCAGTTGCCGCGTGGCAATGGCTTGCAGAACCCAGCCGCTGGCGAGCGCCAACACCACGCCCGCCCACCAAGGAAGCAAAGCCTATAGGTCCATCGGGTGCTGGGCCGCACTGGATCTACGCCGTCTCCTCATCGAGTTCCTTGTCGAAATCGCCGATCAATAGACAAAATGAACATTTTGCTGGAAAGTTAGCTTGGCTTCATTTTGCAAAAGAGTCTAGCTATTCCCGCGCGGACGACTTCCAGTCGGCCACTCTCTGTGACGTGATGCCGGCATATCCAGAGTAGGGCAGTGTGAAGCGCCCCGGGGCGCTTCACTCAGGGGGGTGCGTCGGAGAATTATTAAACTATCTCACGATGGCGAACGGATTCATTGCGACTTGCCATTGCCTCACCGATGCCTTGCTCTGAGGGCTTGCGCTGTGTTGGCATAATGTCGCCCTGGCGTCATCATATGCCTTGAACCCAAAATTGCTGTCAGTGTCATCTTCGCCGATTTTGGTCATGCACCCATTCATCCCGGGCATCCGTCACTTCTCATGGATATTGATTTTCGAGTCTGTCGTCGACCATCCATCACGGTAAACCACTTCCTGGGCAGTCTTGCACTCGCTTTCGGGTTCCTTTCGCCGGGTTTGGCCGCTGGCCAGACCGCCAGAGCGCCAGAGAAGATATCTGACGAACTTCTCTTTGTCAGGTCAGGCGTCACCTATGATGCCTGGGTCAATGCGGACCACTGCATCACCTCAAGGCGCGGCGAGATCCGCCTTTACCTGAACCATCGCTCGGCGCATGGTCTTCGGGAGCGGGATCGAACCATGCTGCATGTCAGAGAAGCCTTGTTTCAAATGCAGCAATGGGGAAATGCCGCTTGTCTCAAGGGCGATGGCAAGGCTGGCGAGCCGTACCGAATGCCAATCAAGGTTCGGTCCTGGTTTGGTGGAACCGAAGTTGCAAAGGCTTCGATGACAGTTACCGTCGACTACCAAAGGCGTTTCGAGAATGTTGAAGTTCATGCTGTTGGACCGGCGCCGGAGCAGTCGGAACGGGGCGAACAATACGAGCGGCTTGCTCAGCTTCACCGAGAGCAATTGAGGAGTCTGTTTCACAGGGAGCCAGTGAAAACGGGGGCCGACGCCGCAAGTCAGTTGAAGCTGGTTGATGCTCTTGAACGGGGTGCAGGACCATTCGAGCGGGCGCATCTGGTGTATCTGAGGGGAGTCATCAAAGGCCGCCAGGTTGCATGGGCGCCTCGGAAGAACCACCTGATCGATCCGAGACGCGGTAAGTTCAGTCGCGACTATGAAGGTCCTGAAGCTGAAGCGCTATATGCAGAAGCGCTGGCGATGGGACATTCAGGTGCTGCACTTGCGTTGGCCTGGTCGGTTAACCTGCCAGATACCTTGCTCGACTTCGCACGAAACATGAACCACGGCATAACAGCCGTGCCCGGGGCAACCGCCGACTTGTTCAAGGAATATGGCTGGCTGATGCAAGCGGGCCTTGAACACAGACATGGCTGGTTCGTGTCGGCAGAGCAACGGATCAAGAACGAAGGCGGTGACATCAGTGCTGGAATTCTGCAGGTGAGCAGTAGTGCCACCCCGTCCCAGTATGCGATCCAGAATGCCATCAATGCGGCGCTTGCCGATCGCGCCAACACACGTAGTGCCTTGTTCTCGACGACGACGGGTTTTCCAAGAAACCTGACATGGCGATGCGATGGCAGCTGGTGCGAGGTGGTTGGGGGGCTGCTGCGGGTTCGCTACTCAACCCTTGGGCCACATAGCTGCGATAAAGCGGTTAACAAGTCTACGGAGTGTACGTTTCCGATTCGCTTTATCCTTCGTGCCACTGGTTTCATGAATCAGGGTAATCACCCAGGTGAGGCGATCCTCAACAATGTTGCGAGATTGCAGACCCAGAGCCTTCGGGGCCGTGCCACTTTTGTTCGCCAACAAGGACTTTGGCAATTGGCGCCCGGCGAAGTGGTTCAAGTTATCCGGTAGCAGCGACGAATGCTCTCGCCCAATCCTGACCTTGATCGCTGATCTCGCAGTGAACACGGTCGATGACCTGCTGCCCTTGAACATCAGGCTTACGACTGGCAGCGCATCGTCTGCTGAATGACAAGAGACCATACTGAACCCTCGATCACCTTCGCTCGATTGCCAGAGATCTCGCCTGATGAGATTCTTGCGCATATGTCAGCCCCTCGCATTGCCGAGCATATGCCGCTGCTCACATGTCAATGGGATCGGGAAACCGTCGGTAGGTTCGTTGCTGCAAAAGAGGCGTGCTGGCAGCGCGACGGTCTGGGGCATTGGGCCATACTATGCAATGACGTCTACATCGGCTGGGGGGGCTTCCAGAAGGAAGGGGCGGAGTGGGATTATGGGTTGGTGCTCAAGCCGGAGTATTTCGGCCGGGGTATGCAGATCACGCGCATGGCCATTGCATTCGCGGTGGCCAGTACGCAGATTCCCTATGTGACTTTTCTGCTGCCGCCGTCTCGCAGGAAGCGAAGAGCATTGGCGAGACTCGGCGCAAGCCTTGTCGCCGATATCGAGTACGAAGGTGTCCGTTTCTTGAAATACCGTCTGGATCTGCGCTGATCGCTTACGCGTTCATTTACAGGCTCGTTAACGGGCTTGTCAGCTCGACGTTGGTTCTTACGGTCCTCCCTTGGGCAACACTGAAGCGCGGGACGAAACGGATACAAGTCTGCTGGTGCGGCGGGTGTGGTTCGGCATGTAGGCGCGGTGCGCGCTATCGGCTCCCAGGCGTTTCGTCATACGCCGGCAAATCGTCAGGTACGTGGTGAAAGGCGGGCGCATCCTTAAGGTATTGAGCAAGCTCCGGTTTGAAAACCGTGGGGTCGTCGAAGGTCCCAACCTTCATCACGATCCCGGTCGGAAACCTTGGGCTTCGGGTGCCCAGCGAGGTGCCGCAGTTGGCGCAGAACAGGCGCGTGCGTGCCGCTTCGATGTCGGTGCGGGTGAAGGTGCTGGGTTCGCCCTGAACAAAGCGCAAGCCGTCGTGGGGCAACACCATCGCGGCATTGGGAAAACCTCCACTGATGTACTGACATTCCCGGCAGTGACATTGCAGGGCTTTCAGTGGTTCACCAACAAACTCAAACTTGATCTGTCCGCAATAACAGCGTCCGTTGATTTTCATGGCGTGTCTCTCTCTGGTTTGGTATTCGATTGATCTGCTCTGGGTATTGAGTTGTCTTACAACAGCCCGCGTAAGCGCAGGGCTACATGCTATCGGTGTTGCATTGACCGGTGCTGGCCGGCAGGCCAGGGCGGTAAGCCACGATCGCTGACATGATTCTCTTCTGACCCACCCCGCCAAGCTACGCGCAACATCATGCTCGAGGAACCGGAGCGAGCAACATCAAACTCAGTTCGGGCATTCCGCCTTCAATGTCACCACTTCCCCGTCAGACATTGTTTCTGCCTTCACATGAAGAGTCGTACCCGAACGCTCAAGTTCCAGAAAGCGCGCACTGGCGTCAGTCACTGCTGGATCGCTGGTCCAGTTCGTCTCGCGAAGATCGGTAACGCCGATCATGTCGCCGCCGTCCCGCAGACGGGTAACGCTCAGTACTGGCCCAGCCCTGACAACCTCTTGCAGGAGCTTGCCGGCGGCAGCGGGGTCGTTGGTGACGCCGCGCAATTTTTCGATGATGGCTGCTGGCGTTTCTGCGGGAACGCCGTCGAGCTGCAAGTCGACCCTCGACGGACTGCCGGGTATGGCAATGTCTTGCAGGCATTGCGAGACCACAAACCGGTAGCTTTCATCGCCCTTCGTGACCAGTGCTTCGGCGGCGATGGCACTGCTGGCAACGGTCAGACTCAGGGCTGCGTAAACCGACAAGCGTTTCGGTCCAGACATGCCGTTATCCCTCCTGGCGTTCACAGGCTTAACAGTGGGTCGGACAGCCGGCTTCGTGCCTGTGCGTTATCTCAGCCAGCAGACGGGCAAGTGTAGGCCGAACGGCCGACAACTGGTTTTTATCAAAATGCCGTTGACGTGTCAGCTGTGTCTGACCGGTGAGTTATTCTCCGCGGCCGTTGTAACCCTGTCCGGGGTGATCGGAGGCAAGCCGGACCCAGGATTGTCAGGAAAGAGGGCGTTGCTTACGCAATCACCCCCGCAATCACCCCCGCGATAACCACCAAACCGCCACCCCCGCCACAATCGCCGGCGCGGCAAACACCAGCAGCAGAATCGGCAACTCCTCACGCACGCTGTAGCCGGCATGGTGTACGCCAACCCAGAGGTTGATGACGGCTACTACCAGCCAGACCGGCACGAACGCTTTGGCGGCCAGCGCCATGCCGGAGGTGCTGGCTCCCCATAGCCAGCCGAACATGATGAAAACGATCAGCGAGATCAGGCCGGCGGTAATGACCAGGGCTACGTGCATGGGTTTTCCTCTTTGGTGGTTGCAAACGTCAGTGGCTTGGCAAGCAGGCGGCGAGGGTTTCGCGGGCGCGGGCTGCAAAGGCCTCGGCCGCCATGCCATTGGCTCTTACTTCGTAGTGTAGCCACCGTTGATAAGAATGGTCTGGCCGGTAATCCACCAGCCATCGCTGACCAGATGCCTGACAAAAGGCACTACATCTTCAATATGGGTGAGGCCTGTTTCCGAGAACGGCGAAAGCGCGGCGGCGGTCTTGTGATACGCGACGGCTTCGGCGCCTTCGGCGGGGTAGAAGAACGGGGTGTCCATCGGGCCCGGGCCAACCGCGGTTACCGAGATGCCACGCGTACCAAATTCTTTGGCTGCGGCGCGGGTGAAGTGTTCGACCGGTGCCTTGGTGCCGGCGTAAGACGCATAGAACGGTGTGAACGCGCCCAGCAATGAGGTGACGAGGGTGACGATCTTGCCGTTGTCGTTAACGTGCTTGCCGGCTTCTTTCAAGAAGAAGAAGGCCGACTTGCTGTTCACCGCGGTCATGTCGTCGTATTCGGCTTCGCTGATTTCCACCATCGGCTTCTTCAGGACTTTGCCGACGGTATTGATGGCGATGTCGGGGCGGCCGACTGCTTCGATCGTTTCGGCGAAGAGTCGTTCTACCGCGCCAGCGGAGGTGAGGTCGGCCTGCAGCGCGATTGCCTTGGCACCGGCTTGTTCGAGGGCGGCAACGGTCTCCCTGGCCTGGGGTTCGCTGGCGGCGCTGTTGTAGTGAACGACGACGGCTTTGGCGCCCTGGGCGGCAAGATCGCGGGCGATCAATCCACCCAGATTTTTGGCGCCGCCGGCAATCAGGGCGGTCTTGCCTTGGATGCTGTGTTTGGACATAGGGAACTCCTCGCTCATTGATGATGAAGTTCCGCTACCTTATTGGTTTGAATATTATGGATAAATAATCAATTTACTTCTAGACTGTACAGAAATCGCTACCAATGTCGCCATGGACCGCATCGACCAATACCGAACCTTTATCCGCGTTGCGCAAAGTGGTGGCTTTTCCGCTGCCGCCGATCAACTCGATTTGC
Source organism: uncultured Burkholderiaceae bacterium (assembly GCA_963976885.1). Classification (GTDB taxonomy): domain Bacteria; phylum Pseudomonadota; class Gammaproteobacteria; order Burkholderiales; family Burkholderiaceae_E; genus JAUIAI01. Next base: position 456 of record CAXBNM010000245.1, on the reverse strand, counting down.
CGCGGCCGACGGTCTCGCTGGCTGTGCAACAGCTCGAACAACGCCTGGGTACGCGGCTGTTCAACCGTACGACCCGGCGCGTGAGCCTGACTCAGGACGGCGAAGCCTTGCTGGATCGCGCGATGGCGCTGGTTGCCGACAGCGAAGAACTCGAGCAGCAGTTCCGGCCCTCTGGCCAGGGCTTGCGAGGCCGCTTGCGGGTGGATCTGCCCAGCCGCATTGCGCGCCGGCTGGTGGCACCTGCGCTACCGACGTTCTTCGGACAATACCCGGGCATCGAGTTGGATCTGGGCTCCAGTGATCGCTCCGTTGACCTGGTGCACGAGGGCATCGACTGTGCGCTGCGCGTGGGTGAACTGGCGGCCAGCAGTCTGGTGGCGCGGCCACTGGGTAGGCTGAGGTTGATCAATTGCGCCAGTCCCGCCTATCTTGCGCGTCATGGCACGCCACAAACGC
>CAXBNM010000244.1:0-7408 GCA_963976885.1 uncultured Burkholderiaceae bacterium | reverse complement strand
CTGAGTCTTTCGAGGCCGCACTGGCGGGTTACCCGGCTAGGCGGCCTCGTTTTCTATGAGGATCCGAACATGTTCAAGCACAGTGTGATTCTTTCCGTCAGCCTGTTGAGCACCGTTGCAGCCATTGGGGTTGCCGCCTCACTCAGCATGCCAAACACTGCCCTGGCAGCGCAATCACAACCCTACGATCTTGATCCCGGCCTGGCAGCAAAACTGGCCAAGGAAAAAGTCAAACAACGCGGTCCGCGCCGCCGCAGCTCCGATTACGGTTCACGCGATTCTGACGGTGGTGACAGTGGCTGCGGTCAGGTCGACATCGGCAACAGCAATTCCGGAAGTGGAATGCAGACAGCCGCTGAACGCTTCAGAGAACGGAACAAAACCGTTATCGTGACCGGTCCGGTGATCAACGCTGCGCGTTGCCGCTAGCGGCTCATTGCGCCAATTCTCTTCAGGTAGCTTTCCATGTCTCTCACGCCAACAAAACCTTCGTCGTCACATCGCCCATCCATAGCCTTGCGCCGCGCGATGATCGCGCTGACCAGCGTCGCCATTCTTGGTGGGTGCGCCACTGCCAACGAACTGACCGACTATGACGAAACGGTCCGGGCGAAAGCCAAAGTGCTGCGTAATCCGAAGGATCAGCCCAAGCTGAATTCCACCGGTTTCAAAACTGCGCTGCGCTGCATGGACTACCTGATGATCAGCTACGGGGTGAAGAATCTGTCCATCCTGGTGGAAGACATCCCCGATTCAACGCGCAAGGTCAACGCGGCCGCCAAAGACATGGTGATCTCGGCGGTTTCACAGATGTCCCGGCGCAGCCGCGCCATCGATCTGGTGGCCTACAGCATCAATGACCAGACGCTCGGTGCAATCATCGGCTTGGGCACGCGCGACCGGCTTATCGAACAGGCTCCGGATTTCACAATTCGTGGCTCGGTTTCGCAATTCGACGATTCGGTCGTCAAGAAGCAAGGTGAAGCCGGCCTGAACATCGGTGCCGTCACCGTGGGCGGTGCGATGCAGGGCTCCGCCGACATCCTCGGCCTCGATTTGAGCGTTATCGAAACCAGTTCATTGCTGCTGGTGCCGGGTGCAACCTCCACCAACTCGATGCAGATCGTCAACAAGGGCGGCGGCGGTGACGGTGAGGTCAACACCCGCAAACTTGGTCTCAACTTCAACTTCGTGCTGGCCCAGAGCGAAGGTCGCTCGCAAGCGCTGCGCACGTTGATCGAACTGGCCACGATCGAATTGATCGGCAAGCTGACCAAGATCCCCTACTGGACTTGCATCGGCGCCGATCCGACCGCACCGGAAGTCGCCTTTGAAATTTCCGACTGGTGGGAGACGCTGGCCGGCGATACCTTGTCACTGGTCCCTTATATTCAGCAGCAAATGATCGCCCGCGGCCTGTATGAGGGCACGATCAACGGCATCATCGACGATGCACTGATTCACTCGGTGGTTGTTTACAAGCAAGCCATGGGCCTGCCCGCCGATGAGTCGCTGAATCTTGATTTCTTCAAGGCCTATCTGGCTACCGATCACACCGCCACGCAGAAAATTGCGGCCGATATCAAGGCCGGCAATCCCGGTCCGACACCAGCTGAACTGGCAACCGGCGAAGAGAAATCAGCGGCCGTTGTCGCTGCCGTGGGTGCTGCCAAGCCGGCCGCAGGCCAGGCCGCCGAAGGCGATCCGGTCTTCGTCTATGTATCGGGTGCTCAAGGGCCGCAAACCGTCCATCGCAAGGGCCAGCCCTTCTCGGTCGATGTCGCGGTCGACAAGGACACCAATCTGTATTGCTACCTGATTGATGAAAACCAGGGCCTGAACCAGTTCTTCCCCAACGCGCTGCAACCGCAGCCAATGGTCAAGGCCGGCTCACGGATGCAATTTCCGGGCAACTTCCCGTTCCGGCTGGTAACCAGCCCACGGGGCGTCACTGAAAGCATCGCCTGCTATGGCTCACCGGTAGCACTGGGAGCCGAGCCTCTCAAAGGGGTTCGCACCGTACCCAGTACTGACGCACTGACCAGTGCCTTCTCTCGTGCCGCTGGCACTAACATCGGTATAGGAGTCTATGATGTCGTTGCTCAGTAAATTTGCGCCCGCCCTGGTAGTGCTGGCGGTCGCGCCGGCCAGCATGGCCGGCATCAGTGATCTGGCCCAGAAAACCGAGCCGACCAAGGTCGAAAGCATGGCCAGAATCGCCAAGCCAACGGTCGAATCAAATACCTTCACCTGCTGGCAAGAGGGTCGTCAGATCTATCAGGCCAAGGGCGTTGTAAGTTCCAATGTGACCCAGAGCACGATAGAACTGGCCGCCAAAGATCGCGCCATCTCGTTGATGGACATGAAAAATGGCTTCTGTATTTTCGAGCGAACCGGCAACGGTACGAACAAAAATGAAAAATAGCCCCAAAGTGCCGCAGCGACCCCGCACCCCGGTCCGTCCGGGTCGGCGAGCGGCACTTGCGGCCGTTCCGGCGGTGGCCGTGCTGGCTTTGCTGGGCAGCCGGCCAGGTCAGGCCAGCGCCGCATCCGTCGCAACAGTCAAACCGTCAATCAGCGCCTTTGACAGTGTGCTGATCGATGTGCCGGCTGAAGTCACGATCAGCATTGGCAAACCAGCCGCCATAGCAATCACCGCCGAACAGAAAGTTCTCGATGTCATCGTCGCCGAAGTTACCGACGGACAACTCAGCGTGCGCACCAACGGCAGTTTCCAGACCGACAAACCCGTCACGATCGCCATTGACGCCCCCGAACTGATCGCACTCGAAGCGCTCGGTTCATGCCAGATCGAAGTCGCCGGGCCTCTCACGGGCGAACTGAACCTGATCGCCCATGACGCCACCACCGTCACGCTCAATGCAATGAACCTGTCAGCACTGATCGCCGACTTACAAGGAAGCAGCGAAGTTCAGGCCGACGGCAGTGCCGCCAACCTCGAACTTACAGTAGCCGGAGCCAGTACTTTTTCCGCTCCCGAACTGGCGGTAAGCACGGCCAGCCTGGAGGTGAGTGGTTCCAGCGAGGCCAATGTTGATGTCGCGAAAAACCTCGATGTCACCATTACCGACGCGGGCAGTGTCTTTTACACCGGGTCACCCAGTATCAAGAAATCCGTGTCGTTTGCTGGCACCTTCGAATCTCAGTAACACATAGCCGTCATCTCGACGGGAGGTCAAAATGTCCAGACGCAAATACTCGAACAGCTCCAGCAAGCAGGTACTGCGCCTCGGCGTTCTCGCCACCGCGTTGCTGGCCTGCCCTGCTCTTCATGCGCAAAGCTCAGACGTCAACCTGAGCTCGGCCCGCCAGATTCAGGCTGGTGCGTTGAACAAACAGAAGCTCGATGCCGGCAACACCAGTGGCGCGGGCAGATCCAGTGTCACGGCCGGCCCGGTCAACCAGATCCAAGCCGGTGCGCTCAATTCGCAAACGCTCAAGATGGGCAACGCCGAAGGCGGTGCCGCTCAGTCCGACGTCAGAGTCGGCACGGTCAATCAGGTTCAGGCCGGCGCGCTGAATTCGCAAACCGCCGAAATCGGCAACGCCTCCCAGGGCGGGCGCACCAATGTCAACGCCGGGATGGTCAATCAGGTGCAGGCCGGTGCGCTCAACCGTCAGGTTGGCAAGGTCGGCAATGCCTCGGGCGGCGGCTCCAGCAACGTAAACCTCGGCGCCCTCAATCAGATTCAGGCCGGCGCGCTGAACAACCAGGCGGCCAATATCGGTAACGCCAGCAACGGTGGCAGAGCCAACGTCAACATCGGCGCGGCCACGCAGGTACAAGCCGGTGCGTTGAACAACCAGACCATGGACATCGGTAATGCCAAGGGCGGATCCACCAACGTGAACGTCGGTCTGGCCTCCCAGGTTCAGGCCGGCGCGCTCAACAACCAGAACATGGAAATTGGCAACGCCCAAGGCGGCGGCAATGCGCGCGTCAACGTCGGTGCTGCCACCCAGGTGCAAGCCGGCGCATTCAATAACCAGCGCCTCAAGATCGGCAACGCGCGCGGGGCCAGCACCAATGTCAACGTCGGCTCGGTCACCCAGGTTCAGGGGGGCGCCTTCAACACCGGTGAGGTTGAAATCGGCAATGGCGGCGGCTCGGTGTCTGTGGGCAGCGTCATTCAACTGCAGCCCGGTGTCTTTGGCACCCAGAAAATTCGCATCGGCAACTAAACCAACAATTTTCAGATTTTTTGATTCGGAGTAATGAGATGAAAGCAGCCTTCACCCCAACAGAGCAGGCGCCGGCGACCGCTACGAGCCCCGCAGGGCTTGGTGGCCTGATACGGCCTGCAATCATCGCCACCGCGCTTGGCCTCGCCGGCATGGCGACCGCCCAGGCGCAAGGCGTCACCTACTTTCAGAAGCCGCCAACCGCAGCTGAATTGCGACAGGCCCTGATGGGCGGTGCACCGCCGCAGACCGTGGCGCCAGCGCCGGTCAACCCGAGCCCGAATCGTCCGGCCGGTGTCCGCACCCGCGGCATCGTCTGGAGTGGCGGCGGTCAGTCGCCGGTGCAGGCAGTTGCCCCGCCGCCGGCGCAGCAAAGCGCGGTTGCACCGACCAATGCGCCGGTGTACTCCAACCCGGTGCAGCAGGCCAACTCATATCAGCAACAGCAGCAGAACTACAGTCAGGCTCAGGCCGGCCCCGCTGCAGGGATGCCGATTGCGTTCGCCAGTGGCAGCAGCCAGGTCAGCGCCGGTTCCATCGGCTTCATTCAGACGGTTGCCGAAATGCTGGCCAGCGACCCGAGCATCCGCCTGGTCATCGAAGGTCACACCGATTCAACGGGCAGCTACAAGCGCAACATGGTCTTGTCATGGGAGCGCGCCATGGGTGTTTACCGGGTGCTGGTCGAGCAATACGGCATCGATCCGGCTCGCCTGACCCCCGCCGGGAAAGGCCCGACCGAGCCGATGCCGGGCACCGCGCCTAACGATGGCAACAACCGCCGGGTGCAGTTCCGCCTGATGGGTTGATCAAACGCCGGCGGCGGCCGGCAGTCCGTACAAACCGGTGTCTTGCTGACACCGGTTTTTTTTGGCTGTTGCAAACGGCAGCCAGTCGCGGCTCAACGCCTGGGCAAAGACCCGGCCAACTCGTCGATAAGCGCATTGACGGCGGCTGCCGCTTCGATCTGCGTGAAGTGACCGACATCGGGCACCACTTGCACCGTCATATGCGCAACATTGGCCCGCAACATATCCAGATAAGGCGTTGTGTCGCCGGGCTGAAGGCTTACGCGCTCGCGCTGCGGAGTTACCTGCGTGCTTTGCACGACGGCCAGCGGCATGGTCAGTTGTTGCAGAACAGCCAGCATGCGGCCCGCGTCCCAGGCCACCATGTTGCCGAACAGTTCGCGAAAAGTCGCCAATGGCATTGCCCGCGTGCGCTGCATCACTTGCTCGCGCTCGGCCGCACTGGTTGCCGCGGTAAACATCATCTCGAACATGGCGCCAATGAAGTCTTCGGCCTGCTGACCCTGACCAATCGCGGCAAGCACGCCGTCGCGGGCCGCCAGCGGATCACCATTGCCCTGCCGGCTGCCATCAACGAACACCAGGCCCGCCACCTTTTCAGGCGCCTGCAGCGCGGCAGCCGCCACGACGCGCGTGCCCATGCTGTGGCCGATCAGCACCGCGTCATCGACCGACAAGTGCCGCAGTAAAGCGACCACATCGGCAGCCAGTGTTTCGATGTCATAGGGACCCGGCATGGCGGCGGACTGGCCATGGCCGCGCAAGTCGAGAGTCAGGCAACGATAGCGCGGCGACAGCGCTTCGGTCTGCAGGCGCCAGTCGCGCGCCGATGCCGTCACGCCGTGCACTAATACCAGCCACGGGCCGCTTGTGCCCACAATCTCGTGATGGATCATTTCACCTCAACGGTACTTAAAACCCGATGATGACAGATCCGCGCAAGCGCGCAAAAAGCCGGGCAAGACAGGCAGAGCACAGACCGCAGGGTCGGTGCTCGGCGATGCAGGGAGGTGCTCGGAGCAGCCCGGAGATGCCCGGTCAGTTGCCGCAGCGGCCGTTGGCGTCAGGCAGAAAACAGAAGTCGCCAACCAGCGAGCTGCGCTCCCAGGGGATCTGGGCGTTACTGGTCGCGCGCATGACCGAAATGCGCACCCGCTTGAACAGCGATTCAACGGGAATGCCGGGCTGACGCAATTGCGACGCCAGCGCCTGCGTGAACACGCTGTTGCGCGAACCAACGCCATCGGCCGCCAGTGAGCCAGGTGAGGTCGAGTAGGCAACCATGGTGCCGCGTGGCGCCTCCTCGGGGGCGAAGCCGGCGCGCAACGGATCATCGAGGCTGCGGGTACGGCTGCCGCCGCGGCTGAGCAACGCCGTCGGGTCGGTGCGACACGCATCAACGATGACGAAATTGACGCCATGCGCCTGGGCCGACAAGCTGTCGACAACATCGGAAAGCTGCACCGCTGCGCGGCGAATCTGCGCCTCGGTGCTGATATTGAGATCGACGGGAATCAGGAAATTCTGGCCCTGATACTGGGTGCCATGGCCGGCGAAATAAAACGCCCGTACCTGCGCGTCAGTGCTGCGAATCATCCAGTCGCGAACGCCTTGCAGCATTTCATGCAGGGTCCCGTTTTCAAGCAGACCGACTTCAAAGCCGATTTCCCGCAGGGTTTGGGCCACCAGCCGGGCGTCATTGACCGGATTGCGCAGCGGCGCGCTGGCATAGTCGGCATTACCAATGACCAATGCCGTGCGTCGACCGGCCGCGTGCGCGGTATGGACAGGCGGCAACCAGATGGCCGCCGCACTCAGCCCCAATGCGGTGCCCAGAAATTTACGCCGGGTCGCCTGGGGAGCCATGACTGCATGCCGGGTCATGATTTACTGCCCGATCACCCGAGTGTCGAGCGAGAAAGAAACCAGCACGCCGTTTTTCCGGAGTGTCTCGGCAACTTCGGTTCGATCGATACCGTCTTCAACCTTGAGCAGATACTCGCCCATCTGCGAGGGCCCCGACACAATCGAGGCGCCGCTGGCGTTGAGCGATTCGCGCAACTGCTTTTCGGTGGTGGTTTCGTTGATGATGGCGCGAATCACCGGCGTGGGTTGCAAGCCCCCCACGGAACGGTATTCGGCTGCATCGGGCGTTGGCTCGCGTTCGACCAGAATGCCGATGGCCACGGTCTGGGCAACCAGCACCGCCGCCATTGCCACCCCCACGCCGGGGGTCAGCAGGCTCCAGAAATAGCTGCCGATCTGCTGTGCAATACCGGGGCTGGCCACCGCAACCGGTGGCGCCGAATCGGCTCGCACCTTGCGCAGCAGTTTGTCCCAGCCCAGATCGGCCGGTACTTCGTCGGCGCGCTGTTCGAGCGTGGCGGCAATTTGCC
>CAXBNM010000243.1:0-7466 GCA_963976885.1 uncultured Burkholderiaceae bacterium | reverse complement strand
AACAACACCAAGAGCTACATCGGACACTGCATGGGCGCGGCCGGCGCGCTGGAGGCGGCCATCTGCCTGATTGCGCTGGCCGATGGTCTGATGCCGGGCGGGCTCAATGTCCGCCAGCTCGACCCGCAACTCAAGAGCCATTTCCTGACCGCCCCAACGCCGCGCGAACTGACCACCGTGATGAGCAACTCCTTTGGTTTTGGCGGCGCCAATGCCGCCCTCGTTTTTTGCAAGGCAGGCCGCGCATGAAGCTCACCATTGACGCGGTCGGTTTGCTCGGCCCAGGCCTGACCGATTGGACCCAGGCCGCCCCTTTGCTGGCCGAGCCCGCGCGCTGGCAACACAGCGAGGTCGTGTTGCCCCCTCCGGCAGGGCTGCCCCCGGCCGAACGCCGCCGCGTTGGCCAGTCGGTCAGACTGGCGATGGCGGCCGCCGCTCAGGCGGTGGCGTACAGCCAGCATGATGCAGCGACCTTGCCATCGGTATTTACGTCTTCGGCCGGCGACGGCCAGAACTGCCACATCCTGTGTGAAGCGCTGACGGAAGCCACACCGCAACTGTCGCCAACGCGCTTTACCAATTCGGTGCACAACGCACCGTCGGGTTACTGGAGTATTGCCACCGCCTGCCAGGCCTGCTCGACCAGCATCTGCGGCTTTGATGGCAGCTTTGCCGCCGGCCTTCTGGAAGCCGGCTTGCTTGCCGTGTCCGAAGGCAGTCCGGTGTTGCTGGTCGCCTATGATGTGCCCTACCCGGCACCACTTGCCGCCGTGCGTGCCATTGACGCCTTGTTCGCCACCGCGCTGATTCTGAACCCGACACCGAACGCCCCGGGTCTGGCCCGCCTGCACCTGCACCCCTCAACCCCTGACGCCGCGTCAAGCAGCACCGCACAGGAATCGACGCTTGAACACGCCGGTCTGAATGCGCTGCGCCTGGCGGTACCGGCAGCACGCAGCCTGCCCTTGCTGAGCGCCCTGGCCCGCCGCGAGTCGACCCGGCTCTGGCTGCCCACGCCGGCCACCACCTTGCTCGCGATCGACCTGGAGCCTGTCTGATGATTGCCTTGCCGCTGGATAAAGCCGTTTTTGGTGCTTGGTTGCCGCATGTCGGCGAGATGGTGTTGCTCGACACCTTGTGTGCCTGGAGCCCGACCGACGTGTTGCACCCCCTCCAGCCATACCCGCAGCCCGCATCCACTGGCCGTGGACGGCCGGCTTGGCAGCGCCAATCTGATTGAATATGCAGCGCAGGCCATGGCGCTGCATGGCGCGATGCTGGCCGCGGACGCTACGGATGCTGCTGACGCGGCTGCTGGCGCTGGCCCCGCTGACGCCGCCCACGGCAATGCGGCTACCGGCACCACGGCGGGCAGCGGGCACGGTGTGCTGGCCGGCGTGCGCCGTCTGAGCCTGTACGCAGACGACTTGCATACCGAACCAGCACCGCTGACCATCAAGGTGAACCTCGTCTCCGGCGACGCACGCACGGCGCTGTACGATTTCACGGTACAGGCCCAGGACCGTTTACTGGCCGAAGGCCGTGCGACGGTCATGTTCGTCGCCCCTCCCCACTGATCAACCCCGGGTACTCCTGATGAAAAAACATGCCTTGGTTACCGGCGCCAGCGGCGCCCTTGGCACCGCCATCGCGAATCGCCTGGCCGCAGACGGCTACCACGTCATCGCTCATGCCAATCAGAATCTGACCGCTGCCGAACAACTTGTCGACGCGATTGAACAGGCTGGCGGCACGGCGCAAGCGGTGCAATTTGACATCACCGACGCCGAGGCCTGCCAACAAGCTCTGGAAGCTTTACTGGCCGAGCAGCCGATCCAGATCATCGTCAACAACGCCGGCATCCATGATGACGCTGTCATGCCGGGCATGAGTCAGGCGCAATGGCGGCGCGTCATCGACGTCTCGCTGCACGGCTTTTTCAATGTGACCCAGCCGCTGTTGATGCCGATGATTCGCACCCGCTGGGGGCGCATCATCAGCGTCTCATCGGTGAGCGCGGTCACCGGCAACCGCGGTCAAACCAACTACGCGGCGGCCAAGGCCGGCTTGCACGGCGCCAGCCGCTCGTTGGCACTGGAAGTGGCCAGTCGCGGCATTACTGTCAATGTGGTGACACCAGGCATCATTGAATCGGCGATGGCCGAGGATGCTTTCAAGCCCGAACTCATCAAGCAGATGGTGCCCATGAAACGGGCCGGCCGACCGGAAGAGGTGGCGGCGCTGGTCGCGTTTCTGGCCTCCGAAGAAGCCGCCTATATTTCGGCCCAGGTAATCGGCATCAACGGTGCGCTCGCCAGCAGTTGAGCGGCGCGCTGGTCGCTCAGGGAGCGGGGCGGCGCAACCGCCGCCACAACAATACCGGCAGGCGCAGCAAGAACTCGAAAAACAAGCGCGTATGCATCCAGGTCAGCAAGACGTTATCGCGCCCGTACTGGAAATGCGAAATACCGCCTTCCTCCGGGCGCGGATAGCGCACCGGTGCAGACACATTGATCGGGCGTATACCGGCCCAGCTCAGCCGCACCACCGCCTCGACATCAAAATCGAAACGCCGCATCCAGGGGCGGGCCTGCATGATGCGGATCAGCGGCGCGATCGGATAAACCCGAAAACCGAACAACGAATCGCCAATACCGTCGCCCACGGTTTCCAGATTGGCCCACCAGTTGGAAATGCGCCGTCCGCGCACCCGCAGCAACGGTGCGTCGGCATCAAACACCGGCTTGCCGAGAATCATCGTGTCGGGATGCTGCATGGATTTGCGCATGAAGGCATCGATGTGACCGGCCGGATGCTGACCGTCCGCATCCATGGTCAGCGCGTGGGTGAACCCCGCTGCCGCGGCCTGCTCCAGCGCAAACAGCACAGCCGCGCCCTTCCCCTCATTACGTGGTCTTACCAGTACCTGAACACCGGGCATGGTCGGCAAGGCCGCCTGCAAGACTTCGGCCGAGCCGTCGGTACTGCCGTCAATGACAACCCAGACCGGCGCCCAGCACGCGGCGGCCGCCCGCACCGTGGGCAACAGCAATGCGCCGGAGTTGTACGAAGGCACCACAACCAGATGGCTTGTCGAAAGCGAAGGCTGCGCTTCCGGGGCAGTGCTTGCGGCCGGTGTTTCGGGGGTTGCGTGGGTCAAATTCAGTCCGCGTGCGAAAGTACTGAGCGCCCGGGCTGGCGGGCGAGCTCATGAGCAAAAACCTGCTCAACCGCCTCGACAAGCTCGTCACGACTCATCGTCGGCTCAAGCACCCGACTCAGGCGCAGATCGAAGTTCACGGGTAAGGCGGGCAGGCGCCACAACGGCCACCCCTTGCTCAGGAAATCATGATTCACATCGATGACCACCAGCTGCATCGGAACACCGGCACGCCGGGCGATCGTGGCAAAAGCACCTTTCGTATCGGTCATGGGCCGCGCGCGGCTGCGTGTACCCTCGGGAAACACCACGAGTTGACTGCCTTCACGCAGGCGCTGAATTGCCAGGCGCACCAGTCCGTGCGCCGAATCATTGGGAATATAGCCAGCCAGTCTGGCGCCCACGCCAAGAAAAGGACTCCTGGACAACGATGATTTCATAATGCAAACAGCATCCGGCAATCTGGAAATCACCAACAAGGCGTCCATCAGCGAGGGATGATTGGCGACGATCAGCATCGGCCCTTTGTTGGCAATGGCGTCAAGGACGGACAGATCGCCCCGTACAACGCCGGTAAACCGATACAAGGCCATACAGGCCCGGAAGTACCAATGGATGATCGCTCTGACGCGCCGTCCACGCAGCGGCTCGGGCCACACAAACGCGGCCAAGGCCAGCGGCGGCGTGATGAGCAACATGCTCAGGCCTGTTGCGATCAGGCAGAACCAATAGGCGGCCATCTTCGTGACCGCCTTCATGGACCGGTTCCGGCCGGACATCAAGGTATTCGCAATCGCCATATGACTGCAATTATATGGATTACATCGGGTCCACATTGGATGAATGCCGCATTTTCATTGAATGATGTGTCAATCCGGTCGCTGGCTGCACAGACAGGGACCGCTCAACCCGCCCAGTGGCGCGGATGTCGGACCAATCTATGAGCAAGACCTACCCATCACCTAAAGTGCAACGAGTTATTACATCCAGCAGGTGGGGCACCGAGTGCTCGTTAAATTCAACCCATTCTCCACGTCTCAGGACGCCGGCGTGCCGTCGGGTGAGCCCTCGTATGCGAGACCGATGCGATGGATGGGCTGGATGTTGTTCTTGCTCGTGGCCGGCTTTGCGATCTGGTTTTTCAGCTATACCAATACCGACAAAAGTGCGCTGAACCACCTGCACGTTCAGGCGCTGGATAACGATGCCCCGTTCAATGACCTGGCCGCCATGCGGGACCGCTTGCGGGCCATTCCACCGACGGTTCAGCACCGGACCGGACTGAACACGCCCACGGTCTGGTTGCGGGTGAGCTTGCCACCGGCAACCATCAACCAAGAACTCGGCCGCACCCTGCACTTGCCGGAAAAGAATATCGGCCGCGCCGAATTCGTGATTTTCAACGCCGAGGGTGCGCCGGTCATGCGGGGCAGCGCCGGCGCTCAATACCACGCGGTCAATGCCACCCGGTCATTTCCCGGCTTCATCATCAATCTGCCACCGGCCCTGTCCCCGCAGGGACTGGAAGCGGTGTTTCGCTTCGAACCCATAGGCATCACGAAAACACGTGCCGATCTCTGGCTGACGCCGGATTTCGATGAATCCCAGATCAAGGCTCAACAGCGCACCATCTTGCTGATCGGTGCGCTTGTCTTTTTGGCCCTTTACGCGCTCGCCGCAGCCAACTCAGGCCGTGTTGAACACTTTCTGGTGTTCGGCATCTGGTTGCTGGCCCGTTGCGGTTTCGTGATGATGGAATCGGGCTTCAACTATTACGCGTTTGGCGAACTGGCTGGCAGCCACGCCGGGATAGTGTTGCGCCAGTTCACCTATATGGCGCTGCCGTTCGCCACCCTGATGCTGATTCGTGCGCTGTTTCGGGACGAACTCAAGGGCTCGATACTGGACGGCTTTCTGCACAAGATGTTCTGGCTCAGCGCGGCCTTGCTGGCCGTGTCGGTGGTGATGCCCTTCGTGGTTTTTCAGAGTTCCATTTGGTTGATTGGCGGTCTGGTATCCGTCTCTGTCATCTGGACCGTCTATCACACCGTTACCCGGGCCCGTGATATCACCACCTTCTGGTTTCTCGCGGGCGTGTTCTGCGATGCGCTGGGTTCCGTGACCGCGGTCTTGCACGCCATGGGGCTGGTGGGTGACTACATCTCGTGGTTCCAGGCCGAACAGGTTTCTCTGATTGCTGCGGTGCTGACCGGCATGGCGGTGGGCACGACCATCTCCAAGGAACGTCAGCGCCGTCTCGATTCGCAGACAACCGCCATCGGCGTGCTGGGCAAATACGAAGACGTCTACCGTACCGTGCCGATCGGCTTGGTCTCCATCGGTCATGCCGGGCATATCGAGCGCTATAACGAGGGCTTTGCTCGGATGTTCGGCCTGGACACCTTGTCGGGCAATGATTCGCAGGGCCGGCCAATACTGCCCACCACCGAGAAACTCGACGCCGTTTTCCCGGCCGACCTGCGCAAACGCATCCGCACCGAGCTATCCGAACATGTGGAATGCGATTTCGAATTCAAGCTGACCGGCCACGAAACCGTGCGCTGGCTGCGTGTTCTGGCGCGCGGCGCGCCCGATTCCTATGAGGCCAGTGCCACCGATGTCACCGAGCAGCGCAACCTGCAGGACCGACTGGCCAAGGCCGCCGAACATGACCCCCTCACCGGCGCGCTGAACCGACTCGGTCTGACCAATCGCATGGCGCAGATTCTCGAGGACAGCGACGATCTCGAACATGTCGCCCTTTGCTATGTCGATCTGGATCGCTTCAAGATGCTTAACGACATGTTCGGCCACAATGCCGGCGACGCAGTGCTGGTCGATGTCGTGAAGCGGTTTCGCGCCGTCCTCGGCCCCGATGTGATGCTCTCGCGCCTGGGCGGCGATGAATTTGTCATTGTCATGCAGCCGGCCGATCAATCAGTCCAGGAAGGCCTGGCCTGGAAAGCCCTCGAAGCCATCACCGAGGATCCGTTCCGCTTTGATGACAAGAGCTTCTCAGTAACCGCCAGTGTCGGCGTCTTTCATCTGATTCCTGGCTTGTCGCAAGCCGATCTCATCGCCGGCGCCGACCGTTCATGCCAGGAAGCCAAACGCAAGGGACGCAACCAGGTGGTGATGTGCGCCGACTCGAGCGCCCTCGTCTATCAACGCAAACGTGAGCTCTCGCTGGTTGCCCGCTTGCACGATGATCGTACCTTTGATGAATTCGAACTGGTCGCTCAACCCATCGTCGCGCTCAGTGAAGGGGCACGCACGGGTTGTGAGATTTTGCTGCGCCACCGCGGCCCCAATGGCGAGTTGCTGCCCGCCGGCCCCCTGATTGCCGCAGCCGAGCAAAATGGCGAAATGGCCTGTATTGATCGCTGGGTCGTGCGTCGATCGCTGGAATGGCTCAGCGAGCACAATCAGGAAATCACCGAATTGAGCTTTGTCTCGGTCAATCTGTCGGGCAGCTCGCTCAATGATGAGTTCTTCAAGACTTTCGTCATCGCCCTGCTCCAGAAACATCATGCGGTTGCCGACCGGATTGTGCTGGAAGTCACAGAATCGGTTGCGATGCAGGATATCTTCATGATGATGAAATTCATCGAATCGGTCCGCGCGACCGGCGCCCGGATTGCGCTCGACGATTTCGGTTCCGGTTATTCCAACTTCGCGTCGCTGACCGATGTACAAGCCAGTTTTCTGAAGATTGATGGCCGATTTGTGAACTCTCTTCGCCAAAAAGGGTCAGCTCGGACGATCATCAAGACCATTGGTCTGCTTGCGCATGAATTGCGCATGGAATGTATTGCAGAATGGGTTGAGGACAGCGAAACGCTTGAATTGCTCAGGTCCATCGGCGTTGATTACGGTCAAGGCCATGTACTGGCCCGCCCGGTACGCATGGAAGAGCTTCTGGAATCGATTCGCACCAACAAAATTGTCAGCAGTGCCGAAATAAGGGAACAGTTACAACAACCGATCCGGCTGCAGTCGGACGATCAGCAAGAAGACGGCAATATGCCGCAGCCATCCAGCGGAAAGAAAAACAATGCACCCGATGAAGAGGAAACTTTTCATGCACTTTGATCTTTACCCGTTGAAAGGAAGACACCCGGATGGCAATTTCTTCACGCGAAACCCTTCGCATCCAACTTGTTCACGATGCCGCGCTTCGCGATGAAGTCTTTCGACTCAGATACCGTGCTTATCTGAGCGAAGGCGAAATTCCCGAATCAAGGTCAGGCATGTTTGCTGACCAGTACGACGAACGTCCCAACCAGGTTACCTGGGCGCTGTTCCA
>CAXBNM010000242.1:0-7518 GCA_963976885.1 uncultured Burkholderiaceae bacterium | reverse complement strand
TGATGCACCCCCAGGTGCATGAAGCCTCGGTATTCGCGGTGCCGGATGAACGCCTCGGCGAAGAAGTCGGTGCGGTCGTTTACGGTGACGACGAGCTCGAACTGGATGCACTGCGTGAATTTCTCAGTGGCCACCTTGCCCGCTTCGAGATGCCACGCTACCTGATGCGCTCTGCGCAACCCCTGCCGCGCACCCCATCGGGCAAAATACTCCGGCGCGAGATTCGCGCCAACGCCCTGCAGGAACTTGACGCCGGGTAATAGCACGCCGGCACCGGCGACCACACCTGGCTCGCCCGAAACCGGAAACATTCGGCCGAGGTATGCTTGTCAGGAAATTGCCCCTACCGGAGTGCGATGATGAGCCCCGTCGACAGTCAACTCACCGCGCAATGCCTTGCCGCGCTAGGCTGCGACGCCTGCGCTTTACCGGCGCGGGTTCACTGCCTTCGGTGTTCCCGGTTACCGAACTTGCGGCCGCCAGTACGGCGGTCGCGGCACTTGCCATTGCAGATCTGAAGCAGACCCATGGCGAGGCGACGGTGCCGGTAAGCGTCGACAGACGTTTGGCCGGCTGGTGGTTCAAGCCAACCGTGCAGCCCATCGGCTGGACAATGCCCGAGCTTTGGGATGCCATTGCCGGCGACTATCAATGTCGCGATGGCTGGATTCGCCTGCATACCAACGCTCCGAAACACAGGGCGGCAGCCCAGCGAGTGCTGGGTAACCATCAGGACAAAGCTGCCATGGCGCAGGCCGTGGCCACATGGGATGCCGAAGCGCTGGAGACCGAGATTGTCGCGGCCGGGGGGTGTGCCGCGCAAATGCGCAGTGAAGCCCAGTGGCGTCAACATCCGCAGGGGCTGGCGGTAGCAGACGAGCCCATCGTGCATCGATGGCATACACCATGTGCAGCGACGACTAACGGCGCCTACCGGGCCGAGCGCCCGCTACAAGGCATTCGCGTTCTCGATCTGACCCGCATCCTGGCCGGTCCGATCGCGACCCGATTTCTGGCTGGCTTCGGTGCCGAGGTACTGAGAATTGATCCACCGGACTGGGACGAACCCGCCGTTGCGCCCGATGTGACGCCCGGCAAACGCTGCGCGCGACTGAATCTGCACGAGGCGGCGGACCGGGATCGCTTTGAGCAGTTGCTGGCTGACGCTGACATCATTCTGCACGGCCTGCTGGGCGTGGGCGATGCGGTGCGCCGCCGGATCGCCCCTGCGTTGATCGATGTACGACTCGATGCATACGGCTGGAGTGGCCCTTGGGCGGCGCGTCGGGGCTTTGACAGTCTGGTACAGATGAGTGCCGGCATTGCCCACAAGGGCATGCAATGGCAGCGGGCCGACCGTCCTTACCCGTTGCCGGCGCAGGCGCTTGATTACGCTACCGGCTATCTGCTGGCGGCCACGGCCGTGCGCGGGCTGATCGGGCGCGAACAAGGCGCCGGAGCACTGACTGCACGCCTGTCGCTGGCCCGTACTGCAATGCTGCTGCTCGACCAGCCGCCAGCAGCCTCCGAAACAGCGCCCGCTGCCATCCATAACGCAGACTATGCCGATGCCATCGAGGCCACTTCGTGGGGTCCGGCGAGGCGGTTGCGGCCGCCGCTTGCGGTCGGCAATGCACCGATGCAATGGGATTTCGGCGCCCGGCAGCTTGGCAGCGATACGGCTCGTTGGCAGGACTGAAGCGCTCTGCCAGCGAGCGTCAAGCCTGGATCAGGCCGAGCTCACTTCGGGCGTTACCCTTGGCCGGGCGGTCCGGCGGATCGCCATCTTCATCGATGGACGAGATTGCATCCGGCGGGCTACCGCCCTCACCTTCCCACTCAGCTTTCTCTTCCTTAACGTCTGCAGGGTCTTCGGACGCATCCTTGCCGTCAACCTCGGATGATTTATCACCGCCCTGATAATGCGTGGCGGGCAAACCGGGACTTGTGGCGAAACCGTCGACTTTGTGGTCGAAACCCGGGTCAATTGAAATCTGGCTGCTGTTGTCCATAGTGTTCTTGCGACCTCCTTATTGAGCACGCCGGGCGGCATGCATTGCCACCCTGGCCTGAAAACCATTCAGTTCGGCGGTTTCCGCCGTGCATGCGTGCATGCGTTACCTGACGGGTGCTGAATGGCTGATGACTACCAGCCGGCAAGACTTGTGCCTGTCGCCATGCGAAGATGCGAACGCGATGACCATACCCCCGCACCCGACAGGAGATCCAACTCTATGCATACCGTATCGCTGACCGACATTCAGCCCGGACCGTGGCGCAATGGCGGCGGCATGACCCGCGAACTCCTGACCTGGCCGCTGAACGCGCCGGACTGGCAGTTGCGGCTGACTCTGGCGGAAATCACGCGCGACGGACCGTCCAGTGATTTTCCGGGCGTTGATCGCTGGTTCAGCGTGGCCACCGGCAATGGCGTTGTGATGACCTTTGCCCACGATCAGGTCTGGCTCGCCCCCGGCAGCGACCCGTTATGTTTTGACGGCGGCGCCGCCTCCGATTGCGATCTGCACGAGGGGCCCGTACGCGCATTCAACTTCATGGTTGCTCAGGCCGCCGGACGAGGCTCGATGCAGCGCCTGCAACCAGGCATGATGTGGGGCAGTCGCGCAAGATGGCGTGCAGCATTCGTGCTGGACCCGGCTCACCTGACAGTGGGCGATGGTGCGGCGCACGAACTGGCCGACGGCACGCTGATCTGGACGGATCAGGCCGATGGCGAGAATTGGCGGATCACCGCGACTGATGGGGATGATGCAGACGTTCGCGGTTGGTGGATGGAATATTTTTCTGTGCCAATCGCGTGACGCAGGACTGGAATACTCGCAACTGCCTGCCGGTCAACTGACAGACAGTTGCGAGAAAACGCTCTTTAACGCGGGTAACAGGTTGTTGAGCTTCCGCCCGACGAAAAAGTCAGCGACGAAAGATTGCCTTTGCTGTTTACATCGATCTCGAGTCTCGGAGCACCAGTATATGTGTAAAGCTGGTGGGAAATCTTGGCTGCACCACTTGCAAACTGCTCTTTTTGAACCCAGGTGCTCACACCGCTGTAGTTTCGCTCGCGAGCAATCCGGTTCCGCTCTTCCTGAGAAAGAATACTGGCCACGTTGATACCGTTGTTCACGACATTGATCGTATCGGGTCGAATCGACAGATCACCAAAGGTTTCGTAGTAGCCACCGTTTCGATACGGATTCTCACAGCGCAACGCGATATTCGCCGTGCTCACCTTGTAGTTCCCCCTGTACAGCGGCCCGGCTCGCTCAAGACCATTGAGCGCGGCACCGCAGAACAAATGGGAGTCGTCAGTCGTTCCATGCCGCCCGCCTCCGATGATGCGATTGTCAAGCGATATCGACATCCACGCAGTCTGGTTATAGGTATTGACCGCGCCGGAGAATGTGGCGCTGGACGAATGCTGCTGACGCACCAATGCCGAGGGATCCGAAAACGTCAACGACTCAGGGTTTCCTGATGTCAACGGCTCAAGACGAATCACGCCACCGTTATAACCGAAACGGTACTGCTGGAAGTTGTAAACCAGCGGTCGCCCCTCTCCGCATTCAAACTGCTCAGTCTGATATGCGCCCTGCAATTGGGGTTGTGGCGCTGCCGGCGGCGGGCTGGCCGGTGGTGGGCTCGCCGGTGGTGGGGTCACTGGTGGTGGACTAGCCGGTGGCGGACTTGCTGCCGGTGGACTTGCTGCCGGTGGACTTGCTGCCGGTGGACTTGCTGCCGGCGGACTTGCTGCCGGCGGACTTGCTGCCGGCGGACTCGCTGCCGGCGGACTCGCTGCCGGCGGACTTGCAGCAGGGGGACCAGATGCCGGCGGATCACTCGGCGAAGGATTCGTCGAAGGGTCATTACCTACAGCGCTACCGCCGCCACTACTTCCATTATCACTTCCGCTGTCACCACCAGCGCCACCACAACCGGCGGCAATAACGGTAATACCAAACAGCAGCGCTTGCGCAGTGCGCCTTGAGTTCTTCTGCATTTCCCAGTTCCCCTGGTTTGGCCGAGCCATGGGCTGGCTGGCACGTCTCTGATTCCAATCAGGAGCTTGAGACGAAGTGCAATACGTTCTCTGACGTATTCATCAATCTCCGCTCAATCGCTACTGACATTAATTCGACCGCATTCTCGCATCTTATCGGGAGATTTCGGCCAAATTACGCACAAACCAATCAGCTCACATGCTTTCACTTTGCGAGTTACATCAATTGGGGGATGGGCTAACTTGAAAGGGGCTGTCGGCAATTTTTTGTTCTTATTCAAAGCATCCGCGATCATGAGAGCGCTCGCCTCTCGCATCAACTGATTCCGTAGCGCTGCATCTTTTCGCCCAGGGTGCGGCGCGGAATTTTCAGTCGACGCGCCGCTTCACTGGCGTTGCCGTTGGCACTGGCAAGTGTCTGCACGATCAGATCACGCTCGAACGCAACAGTCATTTCCGGTAATGACAACGCCTGGGGCTGCGCAACGCCGGCAGCGGCGTCGGTATCTGACCAGTCAAGCCCGAGTGCATCACGCTCGGCAAGCGCCTTGAGTTCGCGCACATTGCCTGGCCACCTGGCCAGCAACAGACTGCGCAAACGTTCTGCTGAAGTTGGCGCCAGGGTCAAGCCGTAGCGTTTTGCTGCCATGGCCTTGAAGTGACCGTAAAGACTGACGATGTCATTGCCGCGTTCGCGCAGCGGCGGAATCATCAGTTGCACACCGGCCAGTCGGAAGTACAAGTCTTCACGAAACTCGCGCGCTTCGATCAGCGCTTTCAGATCGGTCTTGGCCGCGGCCACAATACGCACATCAAGTTGCCGCGATTTGTTTTCGCCAAGGCGTTCGATGACGCGCTCTTGCAGCGCGCGCAGAATGCGTACCTGCAGCGGCACCGGCATCGATTCAATTTCATCAAGAAAGACCGTCCCGCCAGCGGCATGTTCGAGCTTGCCAACCCTCTCGCGATCGGCGCCGGTGAAGGCGCCGCGCACATGACCGAACACTTCACTTTCAAACATGGCCTCGGGAATGGCCGCGCAATTGAGCGCCACAAACGGCCCTTGGGCCCGCTGACTCTGCTCATGCAGAGACCGTGCGACAAGCTCCTTGCCGGTACCGGTTTCTCCGACGATCAACACATCGATATCAAGCGGCGCAAGTGCCGCGATCTGGTTGCGCAGACGAACCATGGTGGCATGCTCCCCCAGCAGACTGGGTAGCTGCGGGGTGCCCTCATGCACGAGGCGCTGCAGGCGTACCACCTCCTGATTGACGCGGCGTTTTTCAATCGCCTTGTCGAGCACAGCAATCAGGTGATCGGCGTTATAAGGCTTTTCCAGAAAGTCTTCAGCGCCGGCCTTGATCGCTTCCACCGCCATCGTCACATCACCATAGCCCGTCAGCAGAACAACAGGAATATCGCGATGCTGCTCGCATACCTGCGCCAATACCTCGCGGCCGCCCATCTGCGGCATACGCATGTCGGTCACCACGACATCGGGCGCCAGTGCGCTGATGGCGTTGACCGCTTGTCGCGGTTGCCGAAACGGATGCACGCTGAAGCCATTGCTGTCGAGCCAGTCGCGAGCGGAATCAAGCAGATCGGCGTCATCATCGATCAGTACCACGGTGCCACGGCTCATGTGTTTTCCTCTTCAATGGACGTCGGATCAGCTGGCTCGGGCTTGCGCAATGGCAAGCTCAATGTCGCCACAACGCCACCACCAGACGCTGGTTGCAGGCTCACCGCGCCACCGAATTCCTGCGCCATTGCGCTCGAAATTGCCAGGCCCAGGCCCAAACCCTCTCCGGTCTGACGCGTTGTAAAGAACGGCTCTTTCACTTGCTCGAGCAAGCCAGGCTCAATGCCCTGGCCGTTGTCCGTCACGCTGATGGTCAGTTGATTGACGCCGGTCGCGCGGCAAATACTCAGTTGCGGCTCCTTCTGCCCTTCCAGCGCATCCAGTGCGTTCAGCACCAGATTGAGCAGAATCTGTTCAAGCTTCAAACTGACCGCTTGCACCGGCTGGTTGGTGCCCTGCGTGCAGAGCTTCGCGGTGACCCCCATAGCGGCAAGCCGAGGTGCGGCCAACTCCAGCGCATTGCGAATACAGGCATCGCAATCGACGGCCTCAAGGACATGCGCGTCGCGTCGCGAGAAGGCGCGCAATTGGGTGACAATCCGGCGCATCCGATCGACAAGCCCACGCGCCGCCACAAGCCGCCCCTCCAGTCTTTCGGTATCGCCCCGTCCGGCATGCAACTCAGCACTGGCGATGGTGTTGTCCATCGCCGCCAGTGGCTGACTGATCTCATGCACGATGGCTGCCGACATTCGTCCCAATGCCACCATTTTCTCGGCGTGCACCAAACCTTCCTGGGCCTTTCGCAACGCCGCTTCGGTCTGAACGCGCGTTTGTATCTCCCGGGCCAGATCGCGAGTACGTTCGGCAACCTTGCGTTCGAGCGTTTCCTGCTGGTCAAGCCGCAATTGCGCGAGCTGTTGTCGTTGCAGCAGCAGGTGAGTAATACCGGCCAACAGCAATCCGCTCAGCCCGGCAATCGTCGTCCAGAAACGAGCCGTGGCCAACAGCCGCTTCGAATCAAGCGCCGCGAGCATTGTCCAGCGTTCGCCAGGCACCGCCTGCATCGCCATCAGCTGACTATTGCCGAAGGGGCGGAAGCTGATCTGCGTCGGTGGCCCGGACCGTTCGGTCGCCGTCTCGAACATTGGCACGCTAGCGCTCAGATCAACCCCTTCGTAGGTACGCAGACTGCTCACCCGCGCCACCGTGTCCGCCGACAAGGGCTGCAAGCTACGATGCTTCCACGCCAACGGACCGGCCAGAAAGACGATGCCATCACCGTCGGCAATCGCAATGGCCGCGTCAGCGTCGCGCCAGGCCCGTTCAAGCGAGCTGAGTTCGACCTTGGCCACCACGACGGCAGTACGCCCCGACACCAGGCTGATACGCTCGGCAAGAAAGTAGCCGGGTAAACCGGTAGTCACCCCAATGGCGTAGATGCGACCGCTGCCCCTGGCCATCGCTTCCAGAAAGTAAGGACGAAAGCCGTAGTTGTTGCCGGTAAACGCGGTCGGTTGCTGCCAGTTGCTGGCGGCCAGGGCCAGGCCGGTATCGTCGAGCAGATAGAGATACGACGCCCCGGTCTCTCGTGCCACGGTTTCAAGATAGCGCTCGGCGCGATCCCGGCTGGCGTCATCGGTCGGCGTGTCGATCAGCGAGCGAATCCGTTCGTCCTCACCAATGACCTTCGGCAGATACCGGAAACGGTCGATCTCGCTGGTGATGTTGCGACTGGTCAGTATCAGGGTCTGTACCAGCTGGGCCTCGAGTTGCTGATGCGCGGCGCGATAGGAAACAAACCATGCGCCGAGCGCCGCCACCACGGTCAGGGCGATGATCAGCAATGTCAGTCTGCCAATGCGGCGGGGGGTTGCTTCCATGTCAGGTCTTCCGGCGACGCGGCCCGGCAGGGACA
>CAXBNM010000241.1:0-7580 GCA_963976885.1 uncultured Burkholderiaceae bacterium | reverse complement strand
TCTGTTCGGCCCGCGTGAAGCCGCCGCTGCCATGTCAACCATGATGGCCGTCGTGAGCCTCGGTCCGATCGTGGCGCCGGTGCTGGGCAGCGTCATGCTGAACTGGACGACCTGGCACGCCATTTTCGTGTTTCTGACCGGCTACGGGCTGACCTTGTTTCTGGTGGCCGAGCGCAAGATTCCCGAAACCCTGCCGCCCAGCAAACGTCATCATGACAATCCGCTGCAGGTCTTGCGCAACTTTGGTGCGCTGCTCAGCCGGCGCCGCTTCATCGTGCCGGCGCTGACCGGCGCATTCGGCTTTGCCGGCGTCTTCGCCTATGTCACCGCGTCGCCATTCGTGATGATGACCCTCTACGGACTCAGCCAGCAGCAGTTTGGCTGGTTGTTCGGCACGATGGCCTGCGGCCTGATCATCGCCACGCAAATCAACCGGATGTTGCTCAAGCGCATGATGCCGCAGCAAATTCTGACCTGTACGGTCGGCATCAACGTCACGCTCGGCGTCGTGCTGGTGATCATCACCGGCACCGAATCGCTGCCGCTGTTTGCCATCGTGCTGGCGGTCTGGATTGCCACGATGCCGCTGATCGGTGCCAACACGGTTGCCATTGCCATGGCCGAGAGCGGCGCCTACGCCGGTACGGCTTCGTCGATTGTTGGCGTGTTGCAGTTTGGCGTGGCCAGCCTGCTCAGCGCAATGATCGGCTTGCTGCACGATGGCACGGCCCGGCCGATGACCACAATGATGCTGGTCTGCGGCCTGACCGCCGTGTGTCTGCTGGTCTATGGCAAGGGCTCGACCCGGCCGACGTCCCAGGAAGCCACCGCCTGAGGACGCGCCCGCCTCAGGCCGGTGCCACCTCAGCCCGGCCCGGGGCGAGTCAAATACAGATACAAGGCGCGCAGGTCCGTGTCGTTCATCGTTTTCAGTGACGCAAACGGCATCACGGCGATCGCCTTGCCGTCGGGCCGACGGCCGCTGCGCATCATGGCGATGAAATCCTGTTCTGACTGGTAGTGCGGCATTACCGAGTCGGAACCGGATGCCAGCCGTGCGGCCGGTGGCCATTCAGGCGGCGCCCCGACAATTTTTCCGCCTTCCAGTTGGGGGCCATGGCAGCCCCTGCACATTTGCGCCACATACCGGCCATGCTCGACGGTGATCCCATCGGGCACCGGTTCGGCCGGCGGCAGACTGTGATCGATCTTGGTTACAGCCTCGGGGATAAGTCCGAAGCCATAGAGTATTCGCGGCACGAACGGCAAATCGATGATGCCGTGTTCATTGCCCTGCCGGACGGGGAGTTGCCGCACATAGGCAACGATGCTTGCCAGGTCGTCATCCGTCAGGCGGTTGAAATCTTCGCTCGGCATCAGGCGCAAGGGGCGCGCTTCAGGATTGACGCCATGGCGGATGCTGCGCACCCAGTCAACGGGTTGATAGACCGCCATGCGCGGGTTGCCGGCGGTGAGGTTAGGGCCGGCCAGTTTGAGCCCGTTGTCATCTTCGGCCAGCGTCGCGCCGCCGCCATCTGCGCCATGGCATTCAGCACAACCGCGTGAAGTGAAAAGATACCGACCTCGATCTACCGCGACCGGATCGGTTCGCAGCGCTACCGTGGCAACGTTCAATTCAATATGGCGGCTCGCCCGCTGCTTGCCCATCAGCAACCCGGCAGCGGCAACGGCGGCAAGACCGAGCGCGGCAACCACAACTGTCGCACCTGCAAACCTGAGGAACTTCATGACGTTGACTCCTGCCTCTGCTACGGATGACGGAGACCCATGAAAGCTCAGACAAGTATTTCAGATTGGCCTCGAATAAGCGAGACAGATCGACGGTTTCGACAGGCAGATTGGTGAGTCAGTACGGCACCGACGCCCATTTTTTCAAGTCAGGGTTCCGGGTCAATCTCAACATTGGCCGGAATGAGCGCATAAATCTCGTCAGCCACAAACCCGACCGATCGAGCCCCAGCACCGCGCACGAACGCTCACCGGCGCATGGCCAGGCAACGCTACAGAATCTGGCTCAGAAATTCCCGCGTGCGCGGGTCGCTCGCTTCGGTGAAGAAGGTTTCCGGTGGGCCGTGTTCAACAATGACACCCCGGTCGGTAAAGTAGATGTGATCGGCCACCTCGCGGGCAAAGCCCATTTCATGGGTAACCAGAATGCAGGTCATCCCTTCTTCGGCCAGCAGCTTGATCGTGACAAGCACCTCCTTGACCGTTTCCGGATCGAGCGCGGCAGTGACTTCGTCGAACAACATGATGTCCGGATTCATCGCCAGCGAGCGGGCGATGGCCACGCGCTGCTGCTGGCCGCCCGACAACTCGCCGGGATAGCTGTTTTCCTTGCCCTCGAGGCGCACCTTGCGGATCAGTTCGACGGCGTGCGCCCTGGCTTGCTCGCGGTCTTGTCGCAACACCTTGATGGGCGCCATCATGATGTTTTCCAGCGCCGTTTTGTGGGGGAACAAGTTGTATTGCTGAAAGACCATGCCAACCTTTTTGCGCAACTCGAGTTTGTCGAGCGCCGGATCGTTGACCTCCAGGCCTTCGACCAGGATTGAGCCCGAATCAATATCGTTGAGCGCGTTGATGCAACGGATGGCGGTGGACTTGCCCGAGCCGGACGGGCCGATGATGCAGATCACCTCGCCCTTCATCACATCAAACGAAATGCCCTTGAGCACTTCGAGGTCGCCAAAAGACTTGCGCACCTCCTTGAGGCTGACCATCGGTTGGTCCGGGGTCCAGTTCATCGAAATATTGTCCTCAGAGTTTGAGCGGGGTTCATGTTGTTGCCATTCGAATCAGTTCTTGACGGCGAAGCGCTTCTCGAGCGAAACAGTCCAGCGTGCAATCGGGTAGCAATAGACAAAGAACCACAGCAGGATCATTGCGTACAAAGGCACCAGCAAATCAGCACGCCCCCCCTCGGCGGCCAGCACCTGGCCGGCCAGGGTCATGACTTCGGAGACGCCGACAATCGAGGCCAGCACGGTGGCCATGGTCAGGATTGCATAAAGATTCATCCACGGCGGCAGCATGCGTTTGACGCATTGCGGCAGCACGATGCCCCACAAGGTCTGACGGCGGGTGAAGCCCAGCGACTCGGCCGCCTCCCATTGCCCACTGGGCAGCGAGAGCACCGCGCCGCGCACGATTTCGGACACGTTGGCCAGCACCGGCAACGCCAGGCCGATGGTGGCCTTGATCCAGTCGGGCAGAGGAACAACCACCGCACCGAACCGGATTTCAAACGGCAGCAACAACATGCAGAAAAACAGCAACACCAGCCACGGCGAGTTGCGAAAGAATTGCGTGATGCCATAGCAAACGCCGCGCAACCAACGGCGCGGCGAAATTTGCCCCAGACCCAGCGTCACGCCGATCAGGGTGCCGATGGCCATCGCCATCATCGAGATCAGGATGTTGAACAGAAAACCGCCGAACAGCAGCGGTGTCCATTTGGCCAGCACGACAAGTAACGACGCCTTGGCGTCGTCGCTCTGCGCGAGCGCCGCGCCAGTGGCCAGCACGAACACACCGGCTATCCACAAACCGTGGCGGGCACGCACGCGCAAGCGCCCACCGCCTTCGTTCCAGGCTGGCTCAGGCGCCTTGTGCGGATGCAAGACCGCCAGTGCGCCTTGGGTTTGTCGGGTATCAGCCATCAGCCATACCCCGGTATGCGCAGTCGACGTTCCCAGCCATTCATGGCCCAGACCAACAGGCCGACCAACGCCACATAGGCAATGAGCAGGAAGACCATCATCTCGGGCACGTTGACATTGTCGGACCAGATCTGATTGGACACATAGAGCATTTCGGGCACCGCAATCGCATAGGCCAGGGTGGTGGTTTTAACCAGATTGACCAGATTGTTGTTCAGCGCCGGCAGCGCCACACGCAACGCGAGCGGAAAGGTTACGTAGAGATAGGTTTGCAGACGCGTGAAGCCTAGTGCGCTGGACGCTTCGACGGTGGACTCGGGCACCGCTTCAATACCGGAGCGAAAGATTTCAACGTTGAACGCACCGGCAAAGAACGATAGCGAGATGATCGCCCAGGCGACGTTGCTGACCAGAGGCGCCTGCGTGCCGTACTCAGTGGTGACGGTCGGCAGAAAACTGCTGACCGCAAAATAGAAAAAGTACAACTGCACCAGCGGCGGCGTATTGCGAAAGAACTGGATATACCCATTGACCAGCCGCCGCGTCCATTTATGCGACGAACCCTGCAACCAGGCACCGAGAATGCCGATGACAATCGACAACAACAAGCAGACCACCGACAGCCAGACCGTCATCAGGAAGCCCGAGAGCATCCTTTGCCGGTCATAGCTGTCGTAAAGAAAAGGCAGGTTGATGCCAGTGGTGTCGTAGAGCCACCGAAACCACTCGAAAAACGACTCCAATGCGTTTTCCTCCGCGCTGTCAGCCCTGAAGAACCAGGTGCATGATCAGGCCTCGGGCAGAGACCTGACCAGCGGCGGCCGCCATGAACTTACTGATACTTTTCCATCATGGACTTGGCAAACGGCGTGGGCGTAATTTCCCATTTCTTTTCAAGCTCGACGATACGGCCCGATTTGTGCCAATTGGTAATCATGTCGCTCATCATGGCGGCGAACTTGTCTTCACCCAGCGCGACGGCCAAACCCCACGGCGCGTCGTCGATGGTTGGCAACGGCATTTCGTAGTCGGACCAGGCGTCGTCCTTGAGCAAAGCCACCAGCGCCGAGTCGTCGTAAACGAAGGCGATGCAGTTACCGGCCTTGAGCGCCGTCTGCGCTTCAGCGGTGCCCTTGAAGGCAACGATTTTCGCGCCAAACTCGGCACCGGTTTTCTTGTTGTAGAACGCCCCCTGAATACCGCATACCGGTTTGTCTTTCAGATCGGGCCATTGCTTGAAGGCTATTTTTTTGGGCGCAATGATGTTGGTGCCCGATGAGTAATAGTTGGGGTCGACGATGTGCACCACCTTGCGCCGGTCGGGGGTGTCGGTCATGGTGGCAATCATCAGGTCGAGCTTGCCTTGCTGCAGAAACTGCATCCGGTTGGAACTGACCACGGGAATGAGTTCGAGTTTGACGCCCAGTTTGTCGGCCACCTCGGCGGCCAGATCGGGCTCAAGGCCGACGATGGCGCCCGAGGGATCACGAAACCCGTAGGGTTTGTAATCGGCTTTGACACCAACGCGCAACACGCCGCGCTCTTTGATGTCGTCGATGACATCGGCACTTGCTGCCAGACTTGTCGTGCCAAAAATGCAGGCTGCACCAACGCCTGCCAGTAACCGCTGAATGGAAATTGCCATAAGACCTTCCTCCCGGTTTGCAGCCCGCACCGGGCGGGCCGACGTGACTGTTTTTATGCGCGACCTGCCGGGTGTCAATGGCACCGGGCCGATTGCGAATTCATCTTAGCATGAGCAATTACAATGCCAGCCGGACAAATTCGCCAGGCCAGGGTCAGCCGCGGTAGTCCTGCGCGTAGCAGCCGGTGAGAATTTCATCGAGCAGCGCCGGCCCCGAGGGTTGCCAGTTGAGTTCTTTACGCGCCCGCTCGGCGCGCACCCGGCTGTTCGAGGCCATCGTGTCATTGGCCGGGCCTTCGCCCCAGACGGTGGCGGCTTCGGTGGCCGTCATCGGCTCGGGCGCATCGCTCTGGCCAAGCATCTGACCAATGGCGACACAGACCGAACGCATTGACGCTTCACCGTGCTCGGCAAAGTAGAACGCACCGGCCGGCGCCGCCTCGAGCGCCAGCAGATACAAGCGGGTCAGGTCGTCAATGTGCACATGCGACCAGATGTTTTCGCCCGGCCCGACATGCGCCGGCACACCACGACTGCGCGCCAGATCGATCAGCCAGGGCACTTGCATGCTGTGCGTTTTGACGCCGGCACCGCGTCCGTAAATAAGACTCGGGCAGACAATGACCGGATGCACACCCTGGCTCGTACTGGCCAGAATGTCGCGATTCAAAGCGGCGCGCGCCACCCGGGCCGCCGACGGCTCGAAGGGCGTGGTTTCGTCGAATACATCGTCGGTGGCTTCACCGCGGGCGCGGGTACCGATCACGCTTGAACCACTGGTGTGAATGAATCGTTTGTTGGTGCCGCGCAGCGCCTCGAGCATGGCCTCGGCGGCGGCGCGGTTGTCGGCATTGGCGGCGTTGACCACCGCATCGGCAGCGCGCGCAGCATCGGCCAGCACGGTCAGATCATCAAGCGAGCCCATCAAAGGTGTGATGCCCAATGCCTGCACGCGCGCGGCGCCGGTCTCGCTGCGCACCAGACCGGTCACCTGATGCCCGGCCTCGAGCAAAGCCATGGCGACAGCACCGCCGATATAACCGGTTGCACCGGTAACAAATATGTTCATGTGTTGAGTCTCCATCTTGTATGAATGTCATGCGACGGTCAGCTCGCCTCGGCTGGCTTTCGTGAAGCTCAGTCCAGGGCCGCCGCCAGGGCCGCATCACAATGAATCAGGGTTGAATCAAAAACGGGCACCGACACGTTGCGCTGATTCAGCAGCAAGCCCACTTCGGTGCAACCGAGAATCAGGCTGTCGACACCATCGCGCACCAGCCGCCCGGCAATGGCTTCGTAGGTTTGCCGGCTGGCGTCGGTGCAGACGTCACGGCACAACTCATCATAAATAATGCGATGCACGCTGGCGCGATCTTCGTCACCGGGGATTTGCGGGTTCAGGCCGGCGTGCCGCAGCCTTTGCACGTAGAAATCCTGCTCCATCGTAAAGGCAGTAGCCATCAGACCCGGCCGGGTCAGCCCTTGTGCAGCAATGGCCGCCGCCGTGGCATCGGCGATGTGAATCAATTCGATGCCCACCCCGCGCATCATCTGGTCGGCCAGTTTGTGCATGGTGTTGGTGGCCAGCACCAGCACCTGCGCGCCGCCACGTTCGAGCGCCAGCGCCTCGCGGTTGAGCACGGCGCCGGCCGCTGCCCAGTCACCCGCCGCCTGCAAGGCTTCGACAGGTGCGAAGTCAAGCGAGCGAATCAGCAACTCAGGCGAATGCAGCCCACCCAGGCGATCGCGGGTCAGCTCACACAAGCGACGGTAATACAAAACGGTCGAGGCGGCAGACATGCCACCCAGAATGCCGATGGTTTTCATGGGGGCAGTGTACTGCGAGCGCCCGAACGGCGTGCGATTGAACCCCTGCCCCGCAAAGGCCTGTCTGCGGGCGGAGATTTGTGACGCCAATCGGCGCTGGGATCTACACTGCATCGATGCTTCCCCATGATGCCGACCCGCCCCAAACCGCCAGGAAACCTCGCCGCACTTCCCGGTGGGTGCGCTGGTTCGGCGGCTTTGTGGTTTTGTTCATGCTGATGCTGCTCGGCCCGCTCAGTTTGCTGGCGCTGGGCAACGAAACCCAGCGCGGTCCCTGGTGGTCGGCCAAGCGTGAATCGAGCGGCCAGGCGCCCAGCCCGGCTGCCGAACCGCAGGCCGTGGTGCAGGTATACGCGGCCCGCCTGATCGGCTGGCGCGGCGCGTTTGGCGGGCACACCTGGGTGGCAAACAAGCCGGCCGGCGCC
>CAXBNM010000240.1:0-7583 GCA_963976885.1 uncultured Burkholderiaceae bacterium | reverse complement strand
CCCGGGGGTAAAGCCTTTACGCTGCTGACCACGCATATGGACTGGCCGTTTCCCGTCGACCGGCAACGCGAACAACTGGCTGGTCTGTCGTCGGTGCTGGCCGGCATCGAGGGGCCGCTGATCGTGGCGGGCGACTTCAACGATCACGCCAAAGCCATGACCACCGAAATGATTACCGGCCGCATCTACCGCCGGCAACTGAATCGGCGCGACCACACACTCTGGCATGCTGGTGCGCTGCAACGGCCCAATGTGCTCAAGCGGGATGTTGGCTACACCAAGATCCACCTCGGCGAGCCGGACAGCATCGATCATATTCTGCTGTCCGAAGAGTTCCTGCGTGACAGCAAACACGCCATCGGCGAAGTCATGCGGGTCGACTGGTTCAATGACCACCTGAACAACCCGGCCACCACGCAGACCGATCATGGCGCAATTCGCGCCACCTTGCGCCTGCACTGAATCGCCGCTGAGCCGGCACCCGCCACGACCCAAAAAAACGGGGCGAATCGTCTGATCCGCCCCGCTCATCACTGCCGGTCGCCAGGCAAGGCGACCGCTTCAGAATTGTTCGACATCCAGCGCCATCGTGGCCGCAGCGCCCTGCGTGATGCTGCCTTGCATGGCCACGCCTTGCGGCAGAATGTGCTCGGCAAAGAAACGCGCCGTGGTGATCTTGGCCTGCAGGAAAGCCTGATCGGCGTCGGCTTGGGCCAGTGCGCCGTGGGCGGCCAGCGCCGCGCGGCCCAGCTGCCAGGCCGAGAACACGATGCCGCACATTTTCAGATACGGCACGCTGCCGGCATAGGCGGCATGCGGATCTTGCTGAGCGGCCTCGACAATCATGGCCACCACCGCCTTCAGCGCGACCGCGGCCGGCGCCAACTGCTTGCCAATGGCCTGCAGATGTTCGTTGTCACTGCCGGCCAGTTGCGCCTGCGTGTCCTCCATCAGCGCAATCATCCGCTGCGCGGTGGCGCCACCATCGCGCGCCGTTTTACGACCGACAAGGTCGTTGGCCTGAATGGCGGTCGTGCCTTCGTAGATGGTCAGAATGCGCGCGTCGCGATAGTACTGCGCGGCGCCGGTTTCTTCGATGAAGCCCATGCCGCCGTGCACCTGCACACCCAGTGATGCCGCCTCGATCGACATTTCGGTCGACCAGCCTTTGACAATGGGCACCAGGAATTCATACATGGCCTGCTGGCTTTTACGCTGCTCGGCATCAGGTTCATGATGAGCATGGTCGCTGGCCGCAGCCGCGTAATACGCAAGCGAACGGGCACCTTCGGTCATCGCCCGCATCGTCATCAGCATCCGGCGCACATCGGGATGATGAATGATGGTGACGGCCGCCGCCGAACCGCCGACATCGCGGCTCTGGACCCGGTCACGGGCATAGGCTGCCGCCTGTTGGTAGGCGCGCTCGGCAACCGCCACGCCTTGCATGCCGACCGCAAATCGGGCCGCGTTCATCATGATGAACATGTACTGCAGGCCGCGGTTTTCTTCGCCGACCAGGTAGCCGATGGCCCCCTTGCCGACTTCGCCCTTGTCGTCCCCGAACAGCAGCACCGCGGTCGGGCTGCCGTGGATGCCGAGCTTGTGCTCGATCGACGGACACCACACATCGTTGCGTTTACCCAGCGAGCCGTCGGCATTGACCAGGAATTTCGGCACGACAAACAGGGAAATCCCCTTCACGCCTTCGGGCGCGCCGGGGGTTCTGGCCAGCACCAGATGGACGAGATTCTCGGCCATGTCGTGCTCGCCAAAAGTAATGAATATCTTCTGCCCGCTGACCCGATAGCTGCCATCGGGCTGGGGTTCGGCCTTTGAGCGGACCAGCGACAGATCGGAGCCGGCCTGAGGCTCGGTCAGATTCATCGTGCCAGTCCATTTGCCCGAGACGAGATTGGGCACGTAGGCCTCTTTCAACGCGTCGCTGCCGGCCGTCAACAATGCCTCAATAGCGCCGTCGCTCAACAGCGGGCACAGCGCAAACGCCACATTGGCGCTGTTGATCATTTCAATGCAAGGCGTTGCAATCAGCTTGGGCAACGCCGCCCCGCCGTACACCTCGGGGTGCTGAATGCCCTGCCAGCCGCCGGCACCAAACTGCTCGAAGGCTTCCTTGAAACCGGGCGTGGTCGTAACCACCCCGTCTTTCAGCGTTGCCGGCTGTTCGTCGCCAGCCCGGTTCAGAGGCGCCAACACCTCCTCATTGAACCGGGCACTTTCTTCGAGAATCGCCCGGGCAGTATCCAGACCCGCCTCGGCATAACCGGGCAACTGGCTGACCGCCGCCAGATTGGCGACATGCTCGACCGTAAACAACATGTCTTTGAGCGGGGCTTTGTACATCAGATTCTCCGAAGGGCGAGCGGCTTGACTCAGTCCAGTGCGCTGACCAGCTCAGGCACGGCGTTGAACAGATCGGCAACCAGACCGTAGTCGGCGACACCAAAGATCGGTGCTTCTTCGTCCTTGTTGATGGCGACGATGACCTTGCTGTCCTTCATGCCGGCCAGATGCTGAATGGCACCCGAGATACCGATGGCCACATACAACTCAGGGGCAACGATCTTGCCGGTCTGGCCAACCTGCCAGTCGTTGGGCGCGTAGCCCGCGTCAACGGCCGCACGCGAAGCGCCGGTAGCGGCGCCGAGCTTGTCAGCCAGCGGCTCGATGTACTTGTGGAAGTTTTCTTCCGAACCAACACCACGGCCGCCCGAGACGATGATTTTCGCGGCGGTCAGTTCGGGCCGGTCGCTTTTGGCGACTTCACGGCCGACAAACGACACCTTGTCGCTGGCCGCTACCGCATCGATGGTCTCAATGGTGGCCGAACCACCGGTTGCTGCGACCGCATCAAACGCGGTACCGCGCACGGTCAGGACCTTCTTGGCATCGGCCGATTTCACGGTGGCGATGGCATTGCCGGCATAGATCGGCCGCGTGAAGGTGTCTTCCCCTTCCACGCCGGTGATGTCCGAAATTTGCGCGACGTCGAGAATGGCCGCCACGCGCGGGGCGATATTCTTGCCGTAGGCGGTAGCCGGGGCCACGATATGGCTGTAGGCGTCGGCAATAGCGATCACCTGTGCGGCGACGTTTTCGGCCAGGCCATCCTTGAAGCCTTCGGATTCGGCCAGCAAGACCTTGGTTACGCCTTCGGCGGCTGCGGCCTGATCGGCAGCGGCTTGCGCGCCAGAGCCGCAAATCAGCACGGTGACGTCAGCGCCGATTGCCCGGGCGGCAGCAATGGTGTTCAGGGTTGCGGGACGCAGGGATTCGTTGTCGTGTTCTGCAATAACTAGTGTGGCCATCAAAGCCTCCTGATAAATACTTGTCGGTTGCCTGGGAAGCTCAGATGACTTTGGCTTCGTTCTTGAGTTTGTCGACCAGCGCGGCGACGTCTTCGACCTTGATACCGGCCTGACGTTGCGCGGGCTCAACCACTTTCAGGGTGGTCAGGCGCGGCTCGACATCCACACCCAGATCGGCCGGCGTGACGACATCAAGTTGCTTCTTCTTCGCTTTCATGATGTTGGGCAGCGTGACGTAGCGCGGCTCGTTCAGGCGCAGGTCGGTGGTGATTACGGCGGGCAACGAAATGGCCAGGGTTTCCAGGCCGCCGTCGACTTCACGGGTGACCTTGGCTTTGCCGTCTGCCACTTCAACCGCGCTGGCAAACGTCGCCTGCGGCATGCCGGTCAGCGCAGCCAGCATCTGGCCGGTCTGGTTGGCGTCGTCATCAATGGCTTGCTTGCCAAGAATGACCAGCTCGGGCGATTCTTTTTCGACCAGAGCCTTGAGCAACTTGGCGACCGCCAGCGGCTGCAGTTCGACATCGGTTTCCACCAGATAGGCCCGATCGGCGCCGATGGCCATGGCCGTGCGCAGGGTTTCCTGGCTGGCCTTGGTGCCGCAGGAAACGGCGATGACCTCGGTGGCCACGCCTTTTTCGCGCAGACGCACGGCTTCTTCGACAGCGATTTCGTCAAACGGATTCATCGACATCTTGACATTGGCGATGTCCACCCCGCTTTGGTCGCTTTTTACTCTTACCTTGACGTTGTAATCAACGACGCGTTTCACAGGGACAAGAATCTTCATTTGCGCATCTCTCTTCAATAAAAGGGTTAGCCGATTGGTGGATTCGGTGAACAGAATCGAACCAGCCGAAGGTTACTCTCGTAATCGGTTCGCTGCCGGCAGCAACACTCGTGCCGGCCGGCGGATATTGGTGGCCTGAGCCTCAAAATGGTAGGCAAGCAAGCCCACCTTGTCAACCACATTGACAAGGCGCGGGAAATCCATGACAGTCACGCCATGAATGAAAACCTGACGCAATTATTACTTAAACGGTCCGACTGGTTCGCCGAGGAGATCATGCGCGGGATTCAGCGTTCACCCTGGCCGTTCATTACCCCGGCGCAAAGCCGCTTGCTGGCCCGCATGGGCGGCAAATCCACCAGCATGGCTGAGCTGGGTCGGCGGCTGGCCATTTCGCGCCAGGCGGTCCACAAAACCGTCAATGAACTGGTCCGGCTCGGCATTCTTGAGGTCCATACCGATCCGCAACGTGGCAATGCCAAGCTGGTCTCATACACCGAGACCGGGCGCGAGGTAAACCGGGCCGGCGTGCAATTCATTGAGCAGGCCGAGCGCAAACTGGCCAGCCAGATCGGCGACGAAGCCGTGCAGCAACTCAAGGCCTTGCTGGCCAGCGGCTGGGAGCCCGACGACCCGACCGCCGCCGACGCGACCAGACCTGGCTAACCCGGCATCCGGATGAGCTGGGACAGTTTTCCCTTGCGCTTGACCAGATCAGCCAGCGTGTAACGGTCGAGTTCGGCAAAAAAGGCATCGGTGGCCTTCTGCACGGCCAGATCGAAACCACACTGCCCCCGAAACAAGCACGGTCCGTTATCGCAATCGACGATCCGGTCCGTTGCCTCGAGCCCGCGAATCAGGGCGCCAATATTGATCTGCTCGGCCGGCTGCCCCAGCTTGATGCCGCCCAGACGCCCCCGCACCGAAACAACCAGGCCGTTATTGACCAGATCATTGACCACTTTCATCAGATGATTGCGGGAGATCGAAAAGGTTTTGCTGATTTCGCCGATATTGCTCAATTCCGTTTTTGGCAGAACCGCCAGATACATCAGCGTGCGTATCGAATAGTCGGTGTACTTGGTAATGTGCATGGGAATCCGGTTCCGGGTCTGGCGCGCTCGGTTCGACGCGCACCCGTTGATGACAGCAATGATAACGACTCGGCGAAAGCTCTTTTATACATGCTTTTCATTTGCATATATAATGAACCTCACCGGCAGCAGTGGCTGCCCGCCATCGACTGACCTGAGGTGACCCGCGCCATGGATTCCCTGCCGCTTCTGCAACCCGGCCGCCAGGCCAGTCCCCCCGTCACCGGTTGGCCGTTGTTGCGCCTCGGATTCCGGCCGTTCTATCTGGGTGCCGCCGGCTTTGCGGCGCTCGCCATCCCGTTGTGGGTGGCCGCGTGGCTCGGTGTCATCACGCTGCCCCCTGTTGTTAACCCATTGCTCTGGCATGGTCATGAAATGCTGTTCGGCTTCGCGGCCGCCGTCATTCTGGGTTTTCTGCTGACGGCCGGCAAACTCTGGACCGGGCTGGCTACGCCGCGCGGCCCCTTGCTCGCCCTGCTCGCGGTGTGCTGGCTGCTGGCCCGCATCACGGCACTGACCGGCCCTTATCCGGTATATGCCGTTCTCGACCTGATGCTGCTGCCGGTGGTGGCGGCCATCTTTCTGAGCCTGATCATCCGCTCGCGCAACTGGCGCAATCTGCCGCTGGCCATCATTCTGAGCCTGCTGGCTCTGGCCAATACCGGTTTCCATCTGAGCGTCGCCGGCTTCATCGATGTCGCCGCCGTACGCACCTTGTATGCGGCACTGGCGCTGATTGTGCTCGTCGAATGCGTGATAGCCGGCCGCGTCATTCCGGCGTTCACCATGAATGCCACGCCGGGCCTGCGCATCACAACACCGCCCACCATGGAACGGGTCACTTTGCTGCTGACCGCCATCGCGCTGGGTGCCTGGGTCCTGGCTGCGCCGGCGATCTTCACCGCCGCGGCACTGGCACTGGCGGCCCTGCTGCATCTGCTGCGCCAGTGGCGCTGGCACCCACGCAGCACCTTCGGTCGGCCGGTGCTCTGGATTCTGCATGCAGCCTATACCTGGCTGGCCATCGGCATGGCCTTGCTGGCCGCCGCCCAGCTCGGCTGGATCAGCGCCAGCGCCGGCATCCATGCGCTGGCCGTCGGCGCTACCGCCGGGCTGATCATCGGCATGATGACGCGCACCGCACGCGGCCACACCGGACGCCCCATCAATGTGACGGGTATCGAAACCACCGCCTACGCCTTGATCATGCTGGCCGCGGTATTGCGCGTCTTCGTGCCGCTGGCCGCTCCGCCATGGATGACGAGCGCGCTGATCGGCGCCGCATTGGCCTGGACCCTGGCCTTTGCGCTTTATCTGGCCCGGTACACGCCGTGGCTATGCACGACCCGCCTGGACGGCCGTGATGGCTGAACCCGGCGATTCGATCACCTTCTGCATGCAGACCGTCTGCGTATCGCGGTAGTCGAGGCGCTCGTAAAACTGCCGGGCCGTCGCATTGTCGGCCCGGATCAGCAACTGCACCTTCCATACGCCACGCGCGCGCAACCACTGCTCGGCGGCCGCCATCAGCCGCCGGCCCAGCCCGCGGCCCTGCTCCGCTGGCGCCACCGCCACGTAATAGAGCCAGCCACGATGGCCGTCTTCACCAACCATCGATGTGCCGACCACCACCGGTCCCCGCCGCGCAACCAGCAGGGTCGAATGCGCATCCCGACAGGCAAAGGCAATATCGCGCTGCGGATCATTCCAGGGCCGGGCCACGCCGGCTGCCTGCCACAGGGCGATCACCGCATCCAGATCGGCCGCCGCGAAGCGTTCAATACTGATGGGCTCATTCATGGGCGCCCCGCCTGACCGTTCTGCTCTTCCCGAGCGGCACCGACCGCTTCATCCAGCAAAGTCAGTGCGGTATCGATCTCATCGACGCTCACATTGAGCGCCGGCATGAATCGCAACACATTGGCCCGCGGCGCATTGATGAGCAAACCGCGCGTGAACGCCTGCTGCACCACCGCCGGCGCAATGTCGTGCTTCGTATCAAGCGCGACCAGCAAACCCCGACCCCGCGGTGCGCCCAGTCCGTGACGCGCCGACAGCGCGCTCAGGCCAGCGCTCAGGTGCGCCCCGGCGGCCTCAACATGGGCCAGAAAGCCGGGCACCATGACCGCCTTCATGATGGCCAGGCCAACCGCCGCCATCAGCGGATTACCGCAATACGTGCCGCCCTGGTCGCCGGGTTCGAAACAACTGGCCGCCTGGCTCGCGAGCAAGGCCGACAAAGGCACGCCACCGCCCAGACCTTTCCCAAGCGTCATGATGTCAGGCTCAATGCCGGCATGCTGGTAGCCCCACAGCTTGCCCGTACGGCCCACGCCGGTCTGCACTTCGTCGACAATCAGCAGCAGATTG
>CAXBNM010000239.1:0-7593 GCA_963976885.1 uncultured Burkholderiaceae bacterium | reverse complement strand
GCGACCGCTTCGCCGGCCTGCCAGCGCGCCGGGTCGGTAAAGTCGGTACGGCCTACCCCCGGTGTCACGATGGCGATCCGGTCAAAGCGGATCGCTGGCGGTGGCGGGCTCAGGCTGGCCGCCAGCGCGTGGCGGGCGGCGGCGTCCAGGTCGGCATAGACAAGACTCAGATGAGCCTGCGCCGTGGCGATCAAAGGCGCATCGGTGCAGGCACTGACCGGGCCGCTCAGCCGCTGCGCGAGCCGCACGACCGGTTCGGTGGGCAAAGTCACGAACACACACTGAAAGCGACTGGCGCCGGTGGCAATCGCCTGGGCGGGCAGCTCCAATGGCGCCAGCGCCGCGCCCAGTGTTACGAGGCTTTGTTGCAGACCGCTCAGATCGGGGGTTGCACCGGCTGCGCCGGGCCGCATGCTGCTGACCCCGATCGTGACATGGGGGGCAAATACCGGTGTGTTGAAGCGCCTGGCCAATGCGTCAATGCGGGCCTGATAGTGGGCCGCATCGTCGCGCCGGGGCAGTAACCAGAAGCTGATCGGGTAGCCGACCGATGGATTCATGAGTTGGCAAAAAAGGTGGCCGCCTGAGCGAGTCGCTCCGGCGTGCCGATATCAAGGAAGCGGCCATGCGGAAAATAGACGCTGGTGATGGCGTGCCCGGCGGCCAGTGCCCGCACCATGATGCTTCCCATCGGCAGGTCTTTTTTTGTGCCTGCCGGCGCTGCCGCCATTTCCTGGGCGAAGGCGTTCAGGGTGGCGCTGAAAAATTGCGAAAAGCGCGGCTGCCAGGCCGCCAGCAACCAGGTCTTGCTGTCGGCGGTCCAGGTCGGGCCGTCCTCTTTGGGCGTGATGGCCAGCACCTCGCCGTTGGCCGCGACCGAGATATGGTCGCAGCCATCGGCCGGCTCGGCGGCAAAGCAGGCCAGCGCCACATCGGCATCGCTGGCGTGCAGATGGGTCACCAGTCGTGCCAGCGCATCGGGTGGCTCAATCAGAATGTCGGGAAAACCGGTCACGATCGTAGCCTGCTGCGCAAACGGTAACGCGGTGGCAAGGGTAAAGGGCGGCCCCCAGCTGTCTGCGATGCTCAGATAGGCCAGCGGCATGCCGTGGGCTTGACCGCCAAAGGCGTCGGCAATATCCCACTTGCCGGGCCGCACGATGAAGCAGGCGCGCGAACAGCCGGCGCGGGCCATTTGTTCAAGCAGGTAGCCGGCCACCGGGTTGGTCGCCGCGCGTTCGGGGTGGCGTGGGTCGGGCACATTGATGAGTTCCTTGCTGCGCGCGCCCAGCGCCAGCCGGGTGGCGTGGCCGGCGGCCGGAATCAGACCGACCAGGTCAAGGCCGGTACCTGTTTCGGTATTGGCAATTGTCTGGCTTCGTGTAGATTCTGGGGCTTCGTGCACGGGAATGATCATGAACGCAAAAACGCAAGTTAACGGGCAACAAGGGGAAGGCCAAGGGTATCTGCAGGTATTGTTGTTCGGTTGCCTGATTCTTGTCATCTCCTTTGGCGCCCGCGCCTCGTTCGGCTTGTTCCTGCCTGAAATGACAGTAGCGCGTGACTGGAGTCGCGAGCTGTTCTCGTTTTCGTATGCCATTCAGAATCTGGTCTGGGGGCTGGCCGGCCCGTTTCTGGGGGCTTATGCCGACAAGTTCGGGGCGCGGCGCGTGCTGCTGGCCGGTGGACTGCTCTACATGCTCGGCATTGTCGGCATGGCTTATGCCGAGAGCGGAACGATGCTGGTGCTGACCTCGGGGCTGATGCTCGGGGTGGCGGTGGGGGCAACCGCGTTCGGCATCATCTTTTCGGTGCTTGGCAAAATCATTCCGGAAGACAAGCGCTCGCTGGCCTTCGGCGTCGGCACCGCATCCGGGTCGCTGGGCCAGTTTCTGTTTCTGCCGCTATCGGGAATCCTGATTGACAGCATTGGCTGGCACAGCGCGTTGTTGGTGCTGGCCGCGCTGGCGGCCTTGATCATGCTCCTGGCCATTGGCGTTGGGGGGCATCGCCAGAGTCAGGCTTGGAGCTCCGATATTTCCCTCGGTCAGGCGTTGAGCACCGCGATGCGCGACCGCAGTTTCCATCTCTTGTTCTGGGGCTATTTTGTCTGCGGGCTGCAGGTTGTGTTCATTGGCTTGCACCTGCCTGTCTATCTGCAAGATCAAGGGCTGAGTGCCAATGTGGGCGCGACAGCGGTCGCACTGATCGGCTTGTTCAACATCGTTGGCTCCATCAGCTCGGGCTATCTGGCCCAGCGGGTGTCCAAGAAGAAATTGCTGACCACGCTGTATGTGTTGCGCTCGCTGGTCATGATTGCCTTTCTGTTGCTGCCGTTGTCGGTCGTGTCGGTCTATCTGTTTGCCGGTGCGATGGGCTTGCTCTGGCTGTCCACGGTTGCGCCCACCACGGCGCTGGTCGGTCAGATGTATGGGGTCAAATATCTGGGCATGCTCGGGGGCATCATCTTCTTTGGTCA
Source organism: uncultured Burkholderiaceae bacterium (assembly GCA_963976885.1). GTDB lineage: Bacteria > Pseudomonadota > Gammaproteobacteria > Burkholderiales > Burkholderiaceae_E > JAUIAI01. The sequence continues at coordinate 5,114 of CAXBNM010000239.1, read as the reverse complement.
TCAGATCGGCAGCTTTCTCGGCGCCTGGCTGGGCGGGCGGATCTTCGACATGACCGGCTCTTATGACATGGCCTGGTTGATGGTGATTCTGTTCGGCGCCTTTGCCGCGCTGATGCACATGCCGATCGATCAACGCCCGCTGACCGACCGCAAGCCGCAGCCTGCGGTCGGCGTCGCCTGATCAGAGACGCTCGAAAATGGCGGCGATGCCCTGGCCGCCACCGATGCACATCGTCACCAGTGCATAACGGCCGTTGGTGCGGAGCAGTTCATTGATGGCCTTGACCGTGATGATCGCGCCGGTCGCGCCGACCGGGTGGCCGATGGAGATGCCCGAGCCGTTGGGGTTTACTTTGGCCGGATCAAGTTCAAGGTCGCGTGTGACGGCCAGTGCTTGCGCGGCGAAGGCCTCATTGGCTTCGATGACATCCATCTGCGAGGCCTTCAGGCCGGCCCGTTTGAGCGCCATGCGCGAGGCCGGCACCGGGCCGATACCCATGTAGGCCGGGTCAACGCCGGCGTGCGCATAGGCCACCAGACGGGCCAGTGGTTTGGCGCCGGCCCGGGCGGCGGCTTCTGCTTCCATCAGTACCACGGCGCTGGCGCCGTCATTGACACCGGATGCATTGCCGGCTGTTACCGTGCCATTGTCGCGCTTGAATACCGGCCGCAGTTTCTGCAAATCGGCAACATTGGCTTCGGCGCGCACATGTTCGTCGGTATCGAACACCACCGTGCCCTTGCGCGTGGTCATCTCGATGGGCAGGATCTGATCCTTGAAGTAGCCGGCGGCAATCGCGGCGGCGGCACGTTGATGGCTGATGACAGCCAGCTCATCCTGATCTTCGCGCGTAATGCCCCATTTCGCTGCGACGTTCTCGGCCGTCACACCCATGTGGATGTTCTCGAACGGATCGTGCAGCGCGCCGAGCATCATGTCGGTCATGCCGGTGTCACCCATGCGCTGGCCCCAGCGGGCGGCGGGCATCAGATGCGGCCCACGGCTCATCACCTCAGCCCCACCGGCCACGGCCGCGTCGGCGTCGCCGAGCATGATTGCCTGCGAAGCCGAGACAATGGCCTGCAGGCCGGAGCCGCACAAGCGATTGAGCGTGAGCGCCGGCACTTCCTGCGGCAGGCCGCCATCAATGGCCGCCACCCTGGCCAGATACATGTCGCGCGGTTCGGTGTTGATCACGTGACCGAACACGACGTGGCCGATGGTATCGGGAGCAACGCCGGCGCGGCTGACCGCTTCGCGCACGACTTGCGCAGCCAGACGGGTAGGGGGCTGGTCTTTCAGTGCACCACCGAAAGTGCCGACTGCGGTGCGAACGCCGCTGACAACCACAACTTCTCTGCTCATGATTTTTCTCCGAAGGAAGATCCGCTCAGCGAGGGCCGGGATGCCAGCCACGCTGGCGTGCCCGGTGCGCCGCTAATGCGGTTTGCTGGCAGCGCCACCGGCTTGTTCGGCCTCGGCCTGCTCGATGCTGTCCAGGCTCAGGGTCAGTGAGGCCTGGAACTGGTTGATATCAATTTTCTTGCGATGGCTGAACACGGTCTGCATCGCTCGTACGGTGCCGACATTGATCATATCCTGACCGATTGAATGCACGCCGTCGGCGATGACATCCAAGGTGACCCGGGCGCCGGCATCGCGCAAAGCGCGATAAGCCCGGACCGAAAACTGGGCCGGCAGCTGGGTATCGAATTCGCCATGCAGCAGATGCACCGCTGGCTGCACGACCGAGCCAGGCGCAATCGGGCGTTGCAGACGGGCCGCATGGGCAACCACGATCGCCGCACAAGGCGATTCAAGACGGGCCATTTCCAGCGCCACGGTGCCGCCTTGCGAGAAGCCGATGATGATCGTGTGCGCGGGGTCGATGTTCATCGTTTGCTGGGCCGTCGCGACGCGGCGCGCCACTTCGGCGGCGCTGGCGGCGGCCAGTTCGCCGGCCTCGGCACCGACCTTGCCCGGATCGAACCAGTCGTAGCCTCGCCCGGTGCTGCCCGGTTCGATGCCTTGCATGACGACGGCCGCCGCGTTGGGGAACTTGAACTGCCAGGCCAGGGCCACCGGCGCAAAGGTTTCCGGCGTCGAGCCGGCACCATGCAGGAGCACCAGCAAACGGGTCGGTGTCTTGCCGGTATGGGTGCCCAACTCCAGCCACAAGGCTTCGGTGCCGGGCGTGGCGCTGTCGTGCTGGGCGGGCTCAGTCATGGCGCGAGGCCCGTCTTTTGATGCATTCAATATAGGCTTGCGAATCGGGCATGCGGTTCTCGCGTTGAGCTTCCCAGACCGTCTGGCCCAGGCATTCCATGACGGCATGGGCGGCCTCATGGCTTGAATCAAGGCGGGCGCTCAGCGTGGTCAGGGCGGCGCGGATGCCGGGCGGTTGATCGATGGATTCCTGTTCGGCAATGGCCAGATGCATCGACAAATGCAGGAACGGGTTGGTGCGGCCTTGCACGACGGAGTAATCGGTCGTCAGTGCCTTCTCTTCGTCGGCCAGCTCGGCGTGATACTCGGGGTGCAGATGAATCAGGTCCAGGGCCATCGCCTCGAGCGGCGTCAGCGGTGTCTGCTGCAAGTGCTTTTGCCAGGTGCGACAGAAGAACTGGCGCACTTCGGCCTGGGAGGGATCGAACATGGGGTCAGGAGTCCTTTTTGTCGGCGGGGATCAGCCGACCCGGTGAGCGCGGTTCAGGGGGCGCCGGCGTTTTACTGCGAAAGTCGCACAGGTCGGTCAGTTCGCATTGCCAGCAGCTGGGTTTACGTGCCTTGCAGACATAGCGGCCGTGCAGAATCAGCCAGTGATGGGCATTCAGTCGGTACTCGGCCGGCACCACTCGCAGCAGCTTTTTTTCGACGTCCAGCGGTGTTTTGCCACTGGCCAGACCGGTTCGGTTGGAGACCCGGAAGATATGCGTATCGACGGCGATTGTCGGTTCGCCAAAAGCGGTGTTCAGCACGACATTTGCGGTCTTGCGGCCGACCCCGGGCAGCGCTTCAAGGGCGTCGCGATCACGCGGTACTTCGCCACCGTGCTGGGTGACGAGGATCTCGCAGGTTTTGAGCAGATGGCGGGCCTTGGCGTGATACAGACCGATGGTGCGAATATGCTCTTCAATGCCGTCGATCCCCAGCGCAAGCATGGCTGCCGGTGTATTGGCCACCGGAAACAACTTTGCCGTGGCCAGATTGACGCCGACGTCGGTGGCCTGGGCCGACAACAGCACGGCCGCCAGCAGTTCAAACGGGCTGCTGTAGGCCAGTTCGGTGGTTGGATGCGGATTAGCCGCCTGCAGACGGCGGAACATCTCGGCCCGTTTGACGTTGTTCATCAGTCGTCGCGCGCAGTAGGGGATGGTGGCGTGGCATTGCGGCGCTGCTGCCGGCGCTGTTCGGCACGCGCCATGGCCGCCGCAATCACGGCCTTCTTTTTATCAAGCGCGGGGTCGGTCGCGGTGCCGGCCTGTTGCTCGAGTTCGTTCATTTTGGCGCCGGCCTCGGCGCCGAAGCGCTCATGGTCTTGCTCAAGCTGACGTTGGCGCCGGGCGTTGCGCTGTTCAAAGCGCTGGCGGGCGGCCGCGGCGTCGTCGGCCGTCCAGGGCGAGGTATCGGGCGAGGGGGTCAGTTCGATGCAATCGACCGGGCACGGTGGCACGCACAGTTCGCAGCCGGTACACAGTGCCGGCAACACGGTATGCATGCGTTTGGGGCCACCTATGATGGCATCGGTCGGACAGGCCAGAATGCATTTGGTGCAGCCGATGCAGTCAACCGGATCGATCCAGGCCAGCAGCCGCGGCCCTTCGGTCCCGCAACTCGGATCGAGCGGCAGCTCGGGCTGCTGCAAGACCTGGGCCAGCTTGGCGATACCGGCGCTGCCGCCTGGCGGACAGCGATTGAGCGCGGTTTCGCCTGCGGCGAGCGCGCGCGCATAGTCGCGGCATTGCGGATAGCCGCAACGCGTGCATTGGGTCTGTGGCAACAGATCGTTGAGGCGCTCGGTAAGCGCATGGTCACCGCTGGCCTGCACAGCGCGCTGTTGCGGGGGGAGGGTGGACAGTTGGGTGGATTCGGTCATGGCGGCAAACGACTTGGCTGGCCATGATACCAAGGGCACCTCGGCGCTGGGGGGCAAAGCCATTGCCCGCACCGCGAGATACCTGTGCCGCCGGCGCGGCGCACCGGCAAGCCCATGGCAAAGGGCCGGTACGAGTACCGGCCCTTCAGTGTGCAGGCCTGGGGGTTCAGGCGGCGGTTTTCATGGCCTTGCGGCTGCTCGAGCGGCTGGGCTTACCAATACGCTCGGCATGATCAAGAATGAATTGCCGCACTTCCGGGCAAATGATTTCGCGCCAGCGGCGGCCGCTGAAAATGCCGTAATGGCCAGCGCCTTTGGCTTCCAGATGCTTCTTGTGCTCTGCCGGAATGTTGGCGCAGAGTTTGTGCGCTGCACGGGTCTGGCCAGCACCTGAGATATCGTCCAGCTCGCCTTCAATGGTCAGCAGTGCGGTCGTTTTGATCTGGGCCGGGTCGACCAGATAAGTCTCGCCTTCAAATTCCACTTCCCAGGTGCCGGTAGGCAGTTTGTGGTCCTGAAAAACAGTTTGAATGGTGTCGAGGTAATACTCGGCCGGCATGTCGAGCACGGCGTTGTACTCGTCGTAGAACTTGCGGTGCGCTTCCACATCATCCATGTCGCCGCGCACCAGATCGAGGTAGTAATCGTAGTGCGAGTTCACATGCCGGTCGGGGTTCATTGACACAAACCCGGTGTGCTGCAGAAAGCCCGGATAAACCCGGCGGCCAGCGCCCGGATACTTGGCCGGAACCACATAAATCAGGTTGCGCTCGAACCACTCATAAGGCTTGTCGATGGCCAGTGCATTGACCTCGGTCGGGCTCTTGCGCGTATCGATCGGTCCACCCATCATCGTCATCGACAACGGCATGCAGGGATCGTCCTTGGCCGCCATGATCGACACCGCAGCCAGCACCGGGACGGTCGGCTGGCAGACCGACATCAGATGCACATCGGGGCCGAGTTCACGAATGAATTCGATCGCGTAGGCGATATAGGTGTCGAGATGAAATTCGC
>CAXBNM010000238.1:0-7617 GCA_963976885.1 uncultured Burkholderiaceae bacterium | reverse complement strand
CAGAAAGCGTGGTGCCAGCACCCGGGCAATCGGGTCGACGGCCATCATTTCCATTGCGACCAACTGCTCACCCGACTTCATCAGGCCGATTTCGGCGGTCAGCGAGGTGCCGGCCCGACCGGCAAACAGCAAGGCGGCAACCACCGGACCGAGTTCGCGCACCAGCGACAAGGTCACGAGCAAGCCGAGCGCCTCGCCGGAGCCATAGCGCTGCAAGGTGTAATAGCCCTGCAGACCAAGCACAAAGCCCACGAACAGGCCCGACACCAGAATGATCGACAAGGAATAATTGCCGATGAAGTGAATCTGCTCGATCACCAGACGTGGCCGGCGCAACGCCCCCACCGACAACCACAAGAGGCGAAAGAAAAACCGCGCTCCGTAACCCACGCCGGCAAACGTGCCGCGCACCCAGGCGCCGATGCTGGCCAGCCAGTCGAGCAGACGATTCATGACCGGGCTCCGCTGTCGGGGCCGCCCAGGCCCAGTTCGGTGGCGTAATCGGTGGCCGGATAATGAAAGCCGACCGGCCCTTCCCGCTTGCCATTGAGAAACTGGTCGAGTTCAGGGTCGTCAGTGTTGATCAGCTCGGCCGGCGGGCCATGACCGATGACCTTGCCGTGACCGAGCACATAGATGTAGTCGCAGATTTCGAACGATTCATGCACATCATGGCTGACCAGAATGGAGGTCGCGCCGAGCGCATCGTTGAGGCGGCGGATCAGCTGCGCAATTGTGCCCAGCGAAATCGGGTCGAGACCGGCAAACGGCTCGTCGTAGAGCAGCAACTCGGGGTCGAGCGCAATGGCGCGAGCCAGTGCCACCCGCCGCGCCATGCCGCCGGATATTTCGGCCGGCATCAGGTGGGCGGCGCCGCGCAAGCCAACCGCATTGAGCTTCATCAGCACCAGATCGCGAATCAAGTCGTCGCTCAGCCCACTGTGCTCGTGCAGCGGAAAGGCCACATTCTCGAATACCGACATGTCGGTGAACAGCGCCCCGAACTGGAACAACATGCCCATCTGGCGGCGCAACGCGTACAGACCCTCGCGATCGAGACTGGCAACATCCTTGCCATCGAAGGTGATTTTGCCGGACAGCGGCTTTTCCTGACCGCTGATCAACAAGGTAGTTTTGCCGCAGCCGGAGCCGCCCATCAGGGCCGTGACCGTGCCAGCGCTGAACGCCAGCGACACGCCATCCAGGATGAGGCGCTCACCGTAGCCGAAGCGTACGTCTTCAATCGTCAGAACGGGTTGGGTAGCGATGGGGCACCAAGGTCGAGTCGTGAGCAGCAAGACGGCGCGCAGTTCAGGTCAAAGGAGCTGAGCGCGAGCCGTGAAGCAGTTTAACAACACCTCGGCCACAAATGCTTCGCTGGCGGAGAGAACTGTTGCAACTGTCACCAAGCTATACATGGGTTAAGGGCCGCCCCTCGGACGGTCCCAGGCCACACCCTGAAGCCATCAGGCCCCCTGCAGCACCCCTTCGGCAGCGCCGATCTGGTCAGGCATACCGATCAGCACCACGGTATCGCCGGCCTTCAGTTCCAGATCCGGCGGCGGCTCAAGCAGGCGCCCCGACCGCCGGACAATTGCATGGACGCGGGCCCCGTTCAGGTCCAGATCGCCCAGGCGACGGCCAATACTGACGCAATCCGGGGCCAGACGGACCGCCTGCAGGCGGATCTGTTCCGACTCGATCAGCTCCCCCGCACTGTCATCCGCACCGTGAAAGAAGCCCTGTAGCATTTCGTAACGACCATCCCGAATCGTTTTGACACGGCGCATCACACGCAGCCGGGGCACACCGGCCAGGGCCAGCGCATGCGAGGCCAGGATAAGACTGCCCTCGGCGATCTCGGGCACCACTTCGGTGGCGCCTGCTTCGCGCAGCCGGTTGATCTGACCATCGGTGCTCGAGCGCACCAGAATCGGCAACTGCGGCGCGATGGTGCGCAAGCGGTCGATGAGCCGATAGGTAGCCTGCAGATCGTCAAAGGTGATGGCGATGGCACTGGCCCGATGGACGCCGGCCGCGGTCAGCGCCTCGACCCGGGTGGCGTCGCCGTAAACCACCGATTCGCCGGCCGCACTGGCCTCACGCACCCGGTCGGGGTCGAGATCGAGAGCGATATAGCTGACTTTCTCGCTCTCCAGCACGTGGGCCAGTGCCTGCCCGCTGCGCCCGTATCCGGCAATCAGCGTGTGGCCGGTGCTGGCGATACTTTTGGAGGCGATGCGCTGAATCTGCAACGAGCGCTGCAGCCACTCCTGCGAGCTGGCTCGCAGCGCGATGCGATTGGCCTGACTGATCAGCAAGGGACTGATGAGCAGGGACAGCAACATGGCAGCCAGCGCCGGCTGCATTGTTGATTCGGCCAGCAGGCCAGTGCCAAAAGCCAGCGACAACAACACGAACCCGAACTCGCCGGCCTGCGCCAGCCACAAGCCGGTGCGAATTGCCGTCCCGGCGGTGCCGCCAAGCAAACGCACCAACAACAAGACCAGGCCGAACTTGCCCATGACCGGCACCAGCAACAACGCAATGACCTGCGGCCAGTACTGCACCAGCACCGCCAGATCGAGTTGCATGCCGACCGTGACAAAGAACAGACCGAGCAAGACATCGCGAAACGGCTTGATGTCTTCTTCGACCTGATAGCGAAACTCGGTTTCGGCAATCAGCATGCCGGCCACAAAAGCGCCCAGCTCCATCGACAGCCCGAACTTCTTGGTCAGCCAGGCAAACAGCAAAGTGGCCAGCAACACATTCAGCGTGAACACTTCGTGCGAGCGCTGCCGCGCCACCAGCGAAAACCAGCGCCGCATCAACGGCGGCCCGAAACGCAGCAGGATGGTCAACAGACAGGCCGCCTTGAACAGCGCCAGGGCCAGATTCATCCACCAGTCCTGATCGCCACTGGCCAGCGCCGGGATCAGGATCAGCAAAGGGATGACGGCCAGATCCTGAAACAACAACACGCTGAACACGCGCTGCCCATGATCGGTTTCGAGTTCGCGCCGTTCGGCCAGCAGTTTGCTGACCAGGGCGGTCGAGCTCATGGCCACCGCGCCACTGACGGCAATCGCCGCGCGCCAGTCCATGCCACCCGGAAACAGCAACACGAGCCAAGTCACCGGCATGATCACCAGCGCCCCGAAACTGATCGCCATGGTGGTGCCGACCTGAGCCGCCCCCAGCCCGAACACATGCCGTTTGAGCGCCATGAATTTGGGCAGCGAGAATTCGAGTCCGAGCGAGAACATCAGAAACACGACGCCGATTTCGCCCAGACCATGCGTGGTTTCTGCATCACCGGACAAGCCCGCCGCATGCGGGCCGATCACCACCCCCACCGCCAGATAGGCGACCAGCGGCGGCGCGCCAAAGGCGCGCAACGCAACCACCGCAATAACCGCGGCAGCGAGGAGGACGAGCGTTAACTCAAGAGCAGTCACCAAAGGAATGTAACCGAGAAATCCGCAAGGAGTCGGTCCGTATTGGTGCAGATGTTGCTGTCGGCCAGCACCGGCACGGCCAGCGGCCAGCCCCCCAGCGCTTATACTTTGCAGCATGTCAAAAAATCAGCCGGACCACCCCGAAACCGCAATCGGGGGCGCACTCAGCGATGCCGAACTCACCGAACGGGCACGCAGCGTTCTGAATATCGAAGCCGCCGCCGTCACCAAAATGATCGATTCGGTTGACGCATCGTTCATCGCTGCCTGCCGGATGATTCTTAAAGGCCAGGGCCGGCTCGTCGTGAGCGGCATTGGCAAATCAGGCCATATCGCGCGCAAACTTGCCGCCACCTTTGCCTCCACCGGCACGCCGGCCTTCTTCGTGCATCCCGCCGAAGCCAGCCACGGTGACCTCGGCATGATCACCGCCGACGATATTTTTCTTTGTCTGTCCAACTCGGGCACGACCGATGAACTGGTCCGTATCGTGCCGCTGATCAAGCGTCTGGGAGCCAGCCTGATTGCCATGACCGGCAATGCGGGTTCGACACTGGCCCAGGTGGCCGATCTGCATCTGCTGGTGCGGGTCGATCACGAGGCCTGCCCGATGAATCTGGCCCCCACCGCCAGCACGACCGCCGCACTGGCGCTCGGCGATGCGCTGGCCGTGGCCGTTCTGGAGGCGCGCAACTTCAGCCCCGACGACTTCGCCCGCTCGCACCCCGGTGGCGCGCTCGGCCGCCGGCTGCTTACTCAGGTGCGTGACATCATGCATCGCGGCAAGGAATTGCCGCAGGTGGCGCCAGACGCCCCCTTGCTCGATGCCATCATGGAAATTACCGCCAAGCGCCTGGGCATCACCGCCGTGACCGACCGCGACGGCACCGTGCTCGGCGCGTTGACCGACGGCGATTTGCGGCGCCTTCTGGCCAGCGGCGACGATCTGCGCCAGACCGCCACCGAAGCGGTGATGACCCGCACCCCCACCTGCGTGCCGGCCGACCAACTTGCCGCCGAAGCCTTACGCCTGATGCAAGACCGCAAAATCGGTCAGCTGCTGGTTGTCGACGCCCAGCATCGGCTGATCGGTGCCTTGAACTTCCAGGACATGTTGACCGCCAGGATCGTCTGAATGAACACCAATACTTCCGCTGCAAGCCTGCCCGGCTCCGTCCGTGACCACCGCGCCGCCACCATTCGCCTGGTCGGCTTCGACGTCGATGGCACGCTCACCGATGGGCGCATCATCATTGGCAATCAGGGCGAGATGGCCAAATTCTTCTCGGTCCGCGACGGCCTCGGCCTGCGCCTGCTGATGGATGCCGGCATCACGGTGGCCATCATCACTGCACGCCGCTCCGAAATTGTCACCCAGCGCTGCGCCGAACTGCGCATCGATCATGTGCTGCAGGCCGTCCCCGACAAAGCGCTCGCGCTGACCGAACTGGCCGGGCAACTCGGCATCCCGATGGAGCAGACCGCCTTCATGGGTGATGACCTGCCCGATCTGCCCGCCATGCAATGCGCCGGCATGGCGGCCTGCGTAGCCGACGCTGCCGATGAAGTGCGCGAGTACGCCGACTGGGTTGCGGCCGAGCCCGGCGGCCAGGGCGCGGCCCGCTCGTTTGCGCAATATCTGCTCAAGAGTCGCCGCGGCTGGACCGCGGCCATCGAACGCTTCACCCGGGCACCGACCGGAGCCGGGCAGGCATGAACGCCCGTTTTTATGACCGACTGGCCGCGTTCGCCTCAATTTTGCTGCTGGTCAGCCTCGCTGCAGGCACCTATTACCTGGCCGTCTGGGTAGCGCGCGATGGCGATGCCAACGTCGTGACGACCTCGAACGAACCCGACGTCTTCGTCGAAGGCGTCTCGCTGATCCGCGTCAACGCCAACGGTGACCCGGTGTTCCGGATGTCGGCCGACAGCATGCAACACTTCCCGATTGACGGCTCCAGCGCCTTTCGCCGCCCGCTGCTGGTCAGTCTGGACACGAGCCGACCCACGATGTCGGTACGAGCCAAAACGGCAGTGGCCAGCCGTGAAGGCCAATCGACGGTCCTCGAGGGTGAAGTCGTGCTGACCCGGGCCGCCGAACCCGACAATCCGGCCCTGACGGTACACACCGAACGCCTCGTGCTGACGCCGGACGATGAATCGGCCCGTACCGATCTGCCGGTGCGAATCGAGCACGGCACACTGCTATTGCAAGGCACCGGCATGGAATTTGATAACCTGTCGCGCAAACTCAGCCTCAATGCCAATGTTCGGGCAGACTGGACCGCCCCGACCGCCAACCGGCAGCCCTGACCCACCTGATACGTGAACCCGAACCAAACCAAAGCCCTCCGGGCTGCACCCGCCGCCCATCGTCCGACGCTGTTTGTCATAGCGCTGGCGCTGCTTGGCGCGCTGAGCGGCACGCCCGCGCTGGCCCAGACCAGTAAAACCACACCAGTGCCCATCACGATCGAAGCCGATCAGATGCAATACGACGACAAAGCAAGAGTCAACGTGTTTGACGGCAATGTGGTGATGGTGCGCGGCGATCTTGAAATACGCGCGCGACGCCTGCGCCTGAACGAAACCAGCAGCGGCAACCAACAGGCGGTGGCATCAGGCAGCCCGGCCCGGTTCGTGCAGCGTCGGCCAGGCGACCAGATGAAGGTCGAAGGCGAAGGCGCCGAATTGCACTACGACAATCAGCGCGAACAGCTCACGATCATCGGTGGCGCGACCTTGCTGCGCTCGATGCCCGGACAAGCGCCCGACCGGGTCAGCGGCGCGCGCATCGTCTATCAGAGCCGCAACGACTTTTTCACCGTCGAGGGCGGCAAGGACGCCACCACCGAAGCCAACCCGCGCGGCCGGGTCCAGGTCGTGATTCAGCCGCGCAGCAAGGAAGCAGACGCAGCGGCTGAACCGGGCGCCGCGCTGGCACCGGCCCGCACCATTGCCAACCAGGGCGGCAAAGCGCGATGAAACTGAATCGCACGGCCAATGCCGGCGCCGCGCTGGCTACCGGCACGACAACGGCGCAGAGCGCAGCGGCGGCCGGCACCGGCCCGGCACCGGCCCGTCAGCCAATGCCGGAGCCGCCGCCAGCGGCCGAGCCCGCCTCCGACGTCCTGACCGTGCGCCAGTTGCAAAAGGCCTATCACGGTCGGCAAGTTGTCCGCGATGTCAGCCTGACCGTCGCCAGCGGCGAGGTTGTCGGCCTGCTGGGGCCCAACGGCGCCGGCAAGACGACGTGTTTTTACATGATCGTCGGTCTGGTACCGACCGACGCCGGCGAAATTGAACTCGACGGCGTGGCGCTGGGCAAGCTGCCCATCCACCGGCGCGCCCGCATGGGCCTGAGCTATCTGCCGCAGGAAGCCTCGGTTTTCCGCAAACTGAGCGTCGAAGAGAACATCCGCGCCGTCCTTGAGTTGCAGGTGGACGAACGCGGCCGCTCGTTGAGCCGATCCGAGGTCAAACGCCGGATGGTCGAACTGCTCGATGAACTGCAGATCGGGCATATTCGCTCCAATACCGCGATGTCATTGTCGGGCGGTGAACGCCGTCGTGTTGAGATCGCCCGCGCGTTGGCCAATTCGCCCAGATTTATCCTTTTGGATGAACCTTTTGCCGGGGTTGACCCTATTGCCGTCATTGAGATTCAACGAATCGTGAAATTTCTCAAAGAACGCGGCATTGGAGTGTTAATCACCGACCACAACGTTCGCGAGACACTTGGCATCTGCGACCGAGCGTATATCATCAGAGCTGGTACTGTTCTTGCTTCTGGTGAACCTCAAGATGTGGTGAAGAACGAAGATGTACGCCGGTATTACCTGGGCGAACACTTCTCCATGTAACGACCCGGCCGGCCCTGGCCGGCCATCCGTTACCGGATACACGCTGAGTCACCGCTTCCGTCACCTGTCGGAAAATCATTGCCCCCGGAGGCAGGGTTGCACTATCTGTACCCCATCTCTGGAGTTCAATGAAACCGTCTCTACAGCTACGCTTCAGCCAACAACTGACGCTGACCCCGCAGCTGCAACAATCGATCCGGCTGTTGCAGATGTCGACTCTCGAACTGAGTCAGGAGATCGATCAGGCGCTGTCTGACAATCCGATGCTTGAACGCACCGACGACCCGCTCGAT
>CAXBNM010000237.1:0-7625 GCA_963976885.1 uncultured Burkholderiaceae bacterium | reverse complement strand
CAGGCACGCTTTGCTGGCCAGTCAGTGCACCACGTTGATGCCGGTAATGAGCAATGAGTGGAAACTCGGACGAGCCGTAGCTGTTTTCCAGTTCTGCGGTCGGGCACGCCTGTTCGAATGCCGCTATCTGAGCGACGCTCAGTGGCTCGCCGGAGATGTGAGCCAGGCGAAGATCGGGCAATCTTATCGAGGGCACCGTAAGCAGTGTCTGCCATAGCGCGCTGTAAGTAGCCATTACCGTGATGGCGTGTTGCTGCATTCCGTGAGCCAATGCGGCCGCGCCAATGGCAGCCGGCTGAAACGCATACAGTGTGGCGCCGCCGCGCAGAGCCTCGAAAATGATCAATGGCCAGAAATGTCCGAACAAACCGAAGCGGTCGTCGGGCTGCGTGGCAATGGTCGGTCCGAGCCGTTCAAGTGCCCAGAACAGATTGGCGCGGGAGATGGGCACGCCTTTCGGTAGACCGGTCGAGCCCGAGGTATAGCGCAAGTGGCTGAGTGTTTGTGGCGCAACGTCGGGAAGGGCGTGCCAAGTGTCTGGTGATGTGCCGGCGGGCGTATCGGTATCAAGGCTCAAGCGTGGCACCCCGGGCGCGACGTCCTGGGCAATATCAAGATGGCAAACCGAGCCGGTCAGACCATGCAGACCGGCGTGACCGGCCAGCTGCGCTAACGTTGGCATTGGGTGACGAGCATCAAGAAACACAAAGCCGATGCCGGCCTTATGGCAGGCCAGCATGGCAGCGACACAGTCAACGCCCACATCGCCCAGAAAGCCGATCAGCGAACCGGCAGGCATGCGACCCGCCCATCGTATTGCCAATGTGTTTGAGGCTGTCTCAAGTTGGCTGTAACTCAGACAGCGTTCGCCTTCCCGAACGGCTGGGTGTGTGCCGCGCACTTGCGCGTGGGTAGCCAGTGCTGTCAGCAGCCCATCGCCGGTTGGTTCAGACGCGATCCGTGCAAGGGCGTCGGCGGGACGGTCTTTGGAAATGATCGGCGCTCCTGCGAGAATTGATCGGCAGCCAGACGACCCGCACATTCGCTCATCGATTGCGCGCAGACCTGATCCGATGGACTGGCTGCAATCTCAAAGGCTCTTTTGAGCAGGCGGGCGTGCTTTAGCCCTGAGGAACCACAAGAAACAAATCGGTATCGCCCGGGTCGGCACCAAAGCGCGTCAGCGCCGCATGCGCCTGACCGCGATGATGAGTTTGATGGTTGAACAGATGGGTGACGAGCAGGCGTTTGGACATGCGTCGTTCGGCCTTGGCGCTGCCGCTGAACCAGGTCAGGTCTTCGCTGAGCCATTGCTCATTCACTCGGCCGGCAAAATCCACAATGGCGGCGTCGGCCTCGGTGCGCGCTGTTCGTAGTTCGGAGAAGTCGGCGATGAGTTCGGCGCTTTGCGAGTTCGGAGTGGTATTGGGCGTCCAGTCATCAAAGCGCGCCATCCATTGACGGTCACCCCAGAGCAGATGGCACAAGGTGCCGTGCAACGACTGCCAGAACAAGCCTATGTCTTCGCGCCGCTGCTCATCGGTAAGGCGGGCGGCAGCCTCGAAAAGGCGCTGATTCATTGTCTGGTTGTATTGCGCCATGACGCGTACATACTCGGGCCTGATCATGCCGGCTCTCCTTATCAGTAAGTGGCATCAGACAGCATAGCAAGCTCCTGTGCCGTATTGGGCATACTGGCATGCATCGCTTGGGCTTGGCGCCGGCTGGCGTGGGACAATGCGCGTCAACTACTTTCAGGAGGCCTTTCCATGGCAAGCAAAATTCTGGTTATTCACGGCGTTGGGATGAACATGCGGGGCAAAGTGCAGGTCGAGACTTTCGGCCCGATGACCTTGCCCGAATACGACGATAATATTCGCCGTTTTGCCGATGAGCTTGGTGTGGAGGTCGAGATTTTTCACTCCAATATCGAAGGTGAAGTGATCAATCGAATCTACGCCGCCCACGAGGAAGGGCTGGCCGGCGCAATCATCAATCCGGCAGCCTTCATGATCGGCTATCCGGCCTTGTGCGCCGCAATCGAGCAGGTGTCATTTCCGGTCTGGGAAATCCATATGTCGAATCCGGCCCGTCGTGGCAGGATCTCCGAGGTCGGCGGCGTGGTGCAAGGCGTCGTGACCGGCTTTGGTATTGAGGGCTACTACCTTGCCTTGCGAGGCGTCAGCAAACTCGCCGCAGCCTGACCGCAGGGTGACTGGCGTGCGGCCCCGCGGCCGCCGCCAGCTGTGTCGGGCAATGGCACTGCGCTGGCCGGTCGCATGGTCTGCCGGCGCCAGTAGATCGCGGCAAGATGGCGCTACTGCATCGCAGTGGGCAAACCGGCCGCCTTCCAGGCCTCGATGCCGCCGCGATACCAGATGACATTGGTGTAGCCGCCGTTGATGGCGCGCAGCGCTGCGTTGTAGGACATCCAGCACTGCGGGCTCGCGCAATAGAACACCATGGGCTGACCCTTCTGGCCTTTGGTTACCTGGCCAAGATACTGGGTAAAGGCTTGCTGGGTCTGGTCGTTGAAGTTGCCTGGCGCTGATGCCGGCATTGCGAACTGCGCGTTGGGCAGGGTCTCGCGTCCGCCCAACACATGAAAAAGCAGTAACTGCCCCTGATTGCTCTGCAAGGCCGCTGACAATTGTTCGGTGGTGGTGACCTTGCCGCCAGGGATCTGCGCCGGAGTGGGCCCGTGCATGGCGCCGGCGTGCAATTGACTGGTTGGGGGCACGCCAAAGTCTTGCAATTCCTGGCGCGCCAGTGCCGATAAGCCAGCGCCAGAACCCGGCTGAGCGCTCCCGCCTGGTGGGGAGCCGTTGGGGGGCATTTGAAAGCCACCGTTGGGGCCGGCCACGGCTCCGGGAGCTTGCATGGTCCCTCCCTGCATCGGCGCCTGCATGGGCCCGCCCTGTGGGTTGTTCATGAGGGCAGGGTTGTACGCACCGACCGGTGCCGTCGGCGCTCCTTGGTTCGGCATGCCAACAGCGCCCATTGGTGCTGATGACTGGCCGATGTTACCCCCGCCTTGCGACGGAAACGCAGTCGGGCCCATATTGGGCTGCATGGGGGCACCGTTGCCCTGCATGGTATTCGGCTGCATGCCGTTCGGCTGCATTGCATAGCCCTGCATGCCGTTCTGACCGGCGACTGGAAATTTGTCTTGCGCCAATGCAGCGCCGCTTGCGCCAAGGCTGATCGTTGCGCTCAGCGCGAGCGTCCAGGCGCGCGTTCGTTGGTTGAGTGCTGTCATCTTCATCGGGTACGTTGCAGTTGGGTGCCGCTCAGGCCGGCGTCGGAGGGTTGCCAGCCCGGACGGTCAGTGGTGACGATCGTGCCATTATTGAGTTGCCAGGCATTGTTGCTGTCGGCAAGTTCGGTGGTGCCGCCGCCGGGCAGGTTCCAGGTTTCGGTGCCGCGAATGGATTCGATGAATTCGCGGTGGCTGCGATCCATCGCTGCGCTGCGATCGTTGTGTCCCTTGGTGAGGATGGCACTCATGTCGCGCTGGTGACCCATACGTATGTCGTGCATTTTTTTGGAGTGGTTTAGGTTCTGCCGACTCATGACCTGGTTGTGCTGGTTGATGCGTGCCGACCATTCGGGCGCCAGCTTGATGCTCTGTCGAATCTTTTCCATCATCGCAAAGTTCAGGCTGCCGGCTGGTGCGCGCATGGCGAAGGCAGGCAAATTGAAGCCTTGCAGAAAAGTCATGTCGGGTCCGACACCCATGCCGCTGAACGCACTCTCGGTAATCACGACCACGGCGGCGATTGCTTCGCGCAACTCCTGGCCGTTAAGGTTGTAGGCAATCAGGACTTCGCCCGCGTCGGTTCGGGTAGAGCTGCGCATGCCCGACAGATTGGTCTGGTGATTGAGTTGCGCCGTTGATTGCTCCAGATCGGGACGGTCGCGATAATCGAGGATGCGCGCGCCAGAGCGGTAGTACTTGACCCACTCCTGCAGAAAGCCCTTGGCGGAGCGCACCTCGATGACGTTGCAGACGACGCCGGCCGGTTGCCCTGTTGAGCTGGCCCCCCAGCGCTCACTGGGAATGATTGAAATGGTCCAGAGCTGGTCGGGTGAGGCCGCTTGCCAATCGAAGGTATGGCCTTGCGGGCAGTCATTGGGCTGATTGCGCCAACGGACGCCACCGGTGGTGTTCATGCCGGCCGGCACCATGATCGTGGCCGCCACCATGGGTTGCTCGAAACCGGTCTGGTCGATAATTTGCGCGGATGCCATTTGCCAGGTGTTTGGCGCGGCATTGGCTGCCGGCGTCAGCAAAAAGGCGGGCAGCAGCGCGGCGCCGATTATGGATGCGGCGCTCACAATAAAGCCTGATGACATCCGAAGTCCCCCTGTCCTCGATGCCAGCGAAGCTAGCACGCTGACACCGTTGTCGAAATCACGCATACCGGGGATAAGCCCTTCGCAGGCCGGTCTGCAGCTGACTCGCAGCGACGACAGCTGCAGGTTGCTGCCAAGGCAGGCACAAAAGTCAGCCAGCACTAAAGTTCTTGATCGATGTGCCGATAACTCCGATAACCACAGGAGAAGCCATATGAGCTTTGCTATTGGGTCGGCGGGATTGAACGCATCGATCTATCGTTTGGATGCGGCTGGCGCGCAGACGGCGCAAGCCACTGCTCAGAACCAGGCTGCCGGTGTTGAAGATCTGGCCGCCGAACAAGGCGTTGCGGGTCTGGAAGACGGATCCCAGCAAGCGCAGCGCGCTCGCGGGCCGGAAGGCGGTCGTGAGCCTCCGCCTGGTGGCCAGGGCAAGGGCGGACAGGGTGGCGGGCCGCGTGGCGGCCCACCACCATCCGGCGGTGCACAACAGGGAACTGAAGCTGATCTGGCCGGCTCCCTGGTTGCGCAGATCTCGGCCAGCAATTCCTTTCTGGCAAACCTGAATTCGATCGAGAGCGAAGACGAAACGCTGGCCGCCTTGCTCAAGTTGGGCACTGCAAACACGCAGGCTTGATCTGCGCTGGCGTCCATTGCGGATGCCAAATCATCAGACAAGTCTCGCCCTGTGATGCAAATGAGGCAGTCGATCAGCCACCACCGGCGTGCCGGTCGTGGCTGTCAGCTTTGCTGGCCCAGTTGCCAATTGCCGCCATCTACTGCGCGGTCCAGCCTCCGTCCATGACCAGGCTGGCGCCACGCATCTGGTCGGCACCCGCCGAGCACAGGAACACGGCGCTCTGGCCGAGTTGCTCGGGCGTGACGAATTGCAATGAGGGTTGCTTTTCCCCGAGCAATTCAGTGCTGGCCTGTTCGACGCTGATCCCTTCGGCCTTGGCGCGCGCTTCGATCTGCTGTTGCACCAACGGCGTCAGCACCCAACCCGGGCAAATGCTGTTGCAGGTGATGCCGGTGCGGGCGGTTTCGAGGGCCGCGACCTTGGTCATGCCGATGACCGCATGTTTGGCGGCCACATAGGCCACTTTGCCTGCAGAGGCGACCAGTCCATGCGCCGAGGCGATATTGATGATGCGACCCCAATTCTTGGCCCGCATGCTCTTGAGCGCGTGATGCATGGTCAGGAACACCGCGGTCTGATTGATCGCGATAATCGCGTCCCAACGAGCCGGATCGAAGTCTTCGATAGGTGACACATGCTGAATGCCGGCATTGTTGACCAGGATGTCCACGCCGCCCCGCGCATTGAGGCGTTCCATCATGGCTTCGATTTCGGCGGCCTTGGACAGGTCAGCACCTTCGTAGTGGACGTCGATCCCGAATTCGCTGGCCAGTGAAGCGCGCAGGTTTTCAATTTCGGCGGCATCGCCGAAGCCATTGAGTACAAGATTGGCCCCGTTGGCGGCGAGTTGACGGGCAATGCCCAATCCGATCCCACTCGTCGACCCGGTAACCAGCGCAACTTTGCCTTTCATGATGAGACTCCTTGATATGATTTCAGTATTCTACGAGTTGATTTGACTGAGGTGATCCGCAATGATTCGCGAGCCAGGCCTGAAATTTGTCACATGTACCCATCCGACCGGTCTGCATCGGATGGCGTACTGGGAATGGTTGCCCGATGGCGACTGGCATTTCGCCCCCAAGCTTATCTGTGTGCACGGCCTGACCCGTAACGGGCGCGACTTCGATGTGCTGGCTTCGCAGCTGGCGGCCGATGGTTATCACGTGGTGGCACCCGACATGGTCGGTCGCGGCCGTTCCGATCGCATGGCCGATCCCGGCTTGTATGCGTTGCCGCAGTATCTGGCCGATTGCATTACGCTGATAGCACGGCTCGATACCGATCGGGTCAACTGGCTCGGCACGTCCATGGGCGGGCTTATCGGCATGGCGATCGCAGCTCAACCCGGCCATCAGATTGGCCGGATGATGCTCAACGATGTTGGCCCGGTGCTGAGCGCTGAAGGTCTGGCCCGTATCAAGACTTATGTCGGGCTCGACGAGCGCTATGACAGCTTTGAAGAAGCCGAGGCGGCGTTGCGCGTCACGATGGCCAGTTTCGGTCCGCATGATGACACCCAGTTCCGCCTGCTTTCCAAGCATTATCTGGTCAACAAGGGCTCGCAATGGGGGGCGCACTACGATCCGGCCATTGCCAAGCCGTTCCACGATGGTTACACCGGCAAGGATATGGCGCTGTGGCCGCTCTATGACCCGATCGATGTTCCGGTGCGCGTGCTGCGCGGCGCCGAATCCGATCTGCTCAGTGCCGAGGTTGCCGCTGAAATGGCCAGCCGCGGACCCAAAGCCGATTGCGTGGTGTTTGACGGCGTTGGCCATGCGCCAACCCTGATCACCGACGATCAGGTCAAGGCGGTGCAGGACTTTTTCCCGGCGGTCAGCTAAGCGCCCCGACGTCGGCTGCGGTGCTCAGTCGGTGTGGGGCCGGCGGGCACCGTTGTAGCGATCTGACCAATAGGGGTTAGACAGATGCGCGAGCCGGATTTTCTTGCCGCTCGACGGGGCGTGGACAAAGCGCCCGCTGCCCACGTACACCCCGACATGAGAGTAACGCCGGCGCTGCGTGTTGAAAAACACCAGATCACCCGGTTGCAGCCGGCTGCGGCTGACTTTGCGGCCGGTCCGGCTCATCTGTACCGCCACTCGCGGCAGTTCCACATCGGCGGCGGTCGACCACGCATATTTCGCGAGCCCGCTGCAATCAAAGCCGGCCTGCGGCGAGGTGCCGCCCCAGCGATAAGGCTTGCCGATCATGGCCATTGCGTGCAGCGCGACTTCGTCGCCCGGCCCCGGGCGGGCGTCGTCCACAGCCCGGTGACCAGAGCTGGCGCAACCGGTCAGTACGGCAAAAAGGCAAAGCAAGCAGATTCTGAAAAACAAAGACATACCCATGGCATCGTATGTAGAGCCGTAAGTGTGCCGCGAAATGTCCTTCAGGTGGGCGAACGTGGCTTTCGTGCGACCGGATCGACCGATTCAGGCTCCCGGTCAGGATGCCTCCGGCTGCTAGACTTTCGGCGGTAACAACGAACAACGATAACCCTGAGTGAGAGACACCATGGCAGAGCCGCACACCCCGATGACGTCAGACGCTGATCCAATGCAGGCCTATCAAGCGTTTTACCGCCGATCCATCGATGAGCCCGAGCAGTTCTGGGCCGAGCAGG
>CAXBNM010000236.1:0-7671 GCA_963976885.1 uncultured Burkholderiaceae bacterium | reverse complement strand
CGCCACGCGTGGGCAAGATGTGATTTGGTCCTGATGATTTGTCGCCGTAGGCGACCGTGGTTTCTTCGCCCAGAAACAATGAGCCGTAGTTGGTAAGCGAGTCGAGCCACCATCGTAGATCGGTGGCCATTACCTGCAGGTGCTCGGGGGCATACTGGTCACTGACCTTGCACATGGCTTCACGGGAGTCGCAAAGCACCACTTCCGCGTGGTCGCGCCATGCCGCGCCCGCTGCTGACCGGGCCGGTTCGGGCAGCGCGGCGACCAGAGCCGGTACCTGGGCGATGACCGCCTCAGCCAGGGGGCGCGAGTCGGTGATGAGCCAGACGGGCGAGTCGGCGCCGTGTTCGGCCTGGCCGACCAGATCGATGGCGACCATGGTCGGGTCAGCACTTGCGTCGGCGATGATTGCCGATTCGGTCGGCCCCGCAAGAACATCAATGCCGATCTGCCCGAACAGGAGGCGTTTGGCTTCGGCGACATACTGGTTACCCGGACCCACAACAATGTCGGCGGGGCGCTCGGTGAACAAGCCATAGGCCAGAGCGGCAATGCCTTGCACGCCACCCAGTGCCAGCACGGTGTCGACACCACTTACCTGCATGGCATACAGAATGGCCGGGTGAATGCCACGCTCGGCGTTGGCCGGACTTGCCGCAACGATATGAGACACGCCGGCAACTCGTGCGGTGCAGATACTCATGATGGCGGAGGCGGCATGGGCGTAGCGCCCACCGGGTACGTAACAGCCGGCAGTATTGATCGGAATCAGTTTCTGGCCGGCGATCAGGCCATCGATCAGTTCGGTTTCAAATTCAAGCAAGGCCTCGCGCTGATGTCTGGCGAAATCACGCACGCGGGCGTGGGCAAAATCGATATCCTGTTTGACGCCATCACTCAGCGCGCGCCCGGCACGGGCGAATGATTCAGCACTGACGACGACCGGCCCCTGATAGCCATCGAGTTCGCGCGCATAGCGGGCTGCTGCATCGGCACCGCCGGTCTCGATGTCCGCGAGCATCTTCTCAACGGTCGTGACGATCGATTGATCGGCTGACTGGGTTTGCGCGCTTTTGCGTTTGAGATAGTGAATGCTCATGCTCTCTACTTGGTCGCCAACAAGAATGTGAGCTCATCATAGGCGATTCGATTGGTCCGGTATAGTTCCAGAATGAGTAATCTATAGGTCCAGAATCCTGCCAGGCAAGCAATGCAATATTCGGGTGCAGGATTGTCCGGGCCTTCTTTTCAGGGATGAACATCATGGTGCGCAGAGCCATGGAAGTGACGCAGGTCTGGACGCATTTGTTTCCACGTTTCCAGAGCAGCAGTGTCAAGGTTCAGGGTCAGGTGCGCGAGATGATCGTGCACAGCATCCTCAGTGGCCTGGTGCCGCCCGGCACCGCCGTGCCGCCCAGCCGCACGCTGGCTCTTGCGCTTGGGGTGTCGCGCAATACTGTCTCGCTTGCCTTGCAAAGCCTGGTCGGCAAAGGCTTCCTGGTGGCGGTGCCGCGTAGTGGTTTGTATGTCAACGATGACATCGTGCTCGGGCAGGCCGGCACTAACGACGATGCGCAAGCGTTGACATTCAAACTCGACTGGAGCGAGCGCCTCAAGGGGGCCGGGTTGGCCTCGCAGCGCAACATCAGCAAACCGAGCAATTGGCAAGCCTATCCGTTCCCCTTCATATATGGCCAGTTTGATGCCAGCCTGATGCCGTTGCGCGACTGGCGGACCTGCACCAACCAGTCGTTGATGGCGCCGGCCGTGCGCCAGTGGTCACAAGATCTTATCGACGGTGATTCCAGTCTGTTGATCGATCAGATACAGCACCGGTTGCTGCCGGCACGCGGCATCGTCGCCGAACGCAATGAAATCATGGTGACAGCGGGTGCTCAGATGGCAACCTATCTGTTGTCGCAGGTCTTGTTGGGGCGCGACACCATCGTCGGCATCGAAGATCCAGGTTATCCGGATGCTCGCAACAGCTTTCTGATGCGCACCGAGCAGGTTCGACCATTGGCCATTGACGATCAAGGGATGCGACCGGGGCGCAATTTTTCCAGTTGCGACTATGTTTTTGTCACGCCCAGCCACCAGTGTCCGACTACCGTCACGATGCCACTGGAACGACGTCTTGCGTTGTTGCGACTGGCCCGTCGGCGCGATGTCGTGTTGTTTGAGGACGATCACGAGAGTGAACTGAACTTTTCGGCCAAACCCTTGCCGGCGCTCAAAAGCCTGGATACCGACAACCGCGTCATCTATATCGGTAGCTTGTCAAAAACGCTGGCGCACAGCTTGCGGTTGGGCTTTGTTGTGGGCCCGGCAGACCTGATCCGCGAACTACGACGACTACGCCGTCTTGTAATCAGGCATGCACCGAACAATAACGCCCATACCACCGCGTTGTTTGTTTCTCAGGGCTATCACGAATCGTTCATGCGCAAGCTCAACACGGTTTACCGGGCCCGGAGAAACCAGCTCGAAATCTCGTTGCAAGCGCATTTGCCAATGTTACGGGTAACGCCTTCGCTGGGCGGCTCGGCAGCCTGGATCGAAGGGCCGCGCGGTCTGGACAGTCGTCGTCTCAGCCAGGTGGCTCTGCAGCATGGCGTCATTATTGAGCCAGGTGGCATTTTCTTTCATCGGCCCACGGCGGCCCAACACCGCTGGTTTCGGATGGGCTACTCGGCGATTACCGAAGGGCAGATTGACGAAGGGGTTCTCAAACTGCGTGCGGCAATGACTTCGTGATCTCTTAACCTGTTGATTTCTCTGGGTTTTGGTGTTTGTCATGCTGGCCTTGCCGCGGCTGTCGGGGCCTCGCCAAGTTGCGCCATCGATCCGCCCGCGCCCTTATACTGAGCGATTGCATGCGCCACGATACGCTGGCGCAAATATTGTTATCCGGAGGCCCGAGTCGATGTCCTGGACGATCCGTGTGTCGCAAGTTTGCTTCGCCGCCTGGGTGCTGGCCGGACTGGGCGCTTGTTCTGATTCGGACTCACCGACCGGCGGCGACGGCGGAGATCTCGTGCCCAAAGGCAGCATGCAGGTACTGGCGTTTGAAGGCGCGCAGGCCTGTAGCGCGCTTGAGCAGCATATCGAAGATACCGCCGAAGCGATGATGCGCGAGCAACTCGAGAGCTTCGGCAACGTCAGCCACGGTAGCGAGGGCCCGTCCTCCGATGCCGCCGCGCCGGTAACGGCCCCTGAGAACAGCTCGCACTCGCAAACCAACGTTCGCCAGGCTGGCGTCGATGAGCCTGACCCCGTCAAGAATGATGGCCGGCGCCTGTTTTCGCTTCGCCGTGATGCTGCCGGCCTGACCTTGTCGGCAATGGCGTTGACCCCACCCGATGCGATGAGTCTGCTCGGTCAGACGGGTTGGCAGGCAAGCGCTGTTTCGCTCACTGATGCTTCGCCGGTAGCGGCCGAGTCACCTCAGGGCTTGTTTCTGAGCGACCCCGATACGGTGCTGGCGCTCAGTACCGCCGACAATACCTATATTCATCCTGTCGCGATCGGCGCGCCCGACGCGGTGAGCACTGCCAGCCCCGTCCTGTGCCTGGACAGCGGGTGCGGACCGGGCTTTCAGAGCTGGATACCGCCGCGCACGCGGGTGCGCAACTTTGATGTCAGCGCCGACGCTGCGCCGGTCGAACAATGGTTGCTTGAAGTGCCGGGCCGGCTGCTGGCGGCACGGCGCATCGATTCGATGCTCTATCTGGTGACGCAATCGTCTTTGCGCATGCCTGAGGGGGTAAGAAGCGTCCCCGATGTTGATTATTCAAGAGTGCGAACCGGCTCGCAGGCATGGCGCGAAGCGGTGAGCGCAACCATTGCCGAAAACAATCGATTGATTCGCGCCAGCACTTTAAGCGACTGGTTGGGCAAACTGGAGGTTTCGCAGCGGCTTGGCGGGCCGCAAGGCACGGTGACAACCACCGGCAACACGGCACCGAGCGCCAGTGATTGCGCCCGCTTTGCCCGTGTTGATGTGGCCACCAGGCTGGCGTGGTTGCAAATCAGCAGTATCGATCTGAACACGCGTGAACTATCCAGCCAGACCTTGCTCGCCGACGGGCAGGGCGTTTACATGTCCAACCGGTCGCTGATTGTCTTTACGTCATACTGGCGCCAGGGGGACGAGCGTGCAAATCCGCGTAATCTGACCGTCCTGCATCGCTTTGACCGTAACGACTCCGGCACCCTGACCTACGATGCCAGTGGCAGCTTTGCGGGGCGTTTGATCAACGACTATGCGATCGATGAAACCAGTGATGGCACGATCAGAGTGGCGGCTACCGATCGAGACCCGGTTGCCTATAGTCACTTGAGCACCTTGCGCAAACAAGGCGAGGCATTAGCGGTCATAGGCAGTACGCCAAGAATTGCCGACGGCGAAACCTTGCAATCCGCCCGCTTTATTGGTGATCGTGCCTATCTGGTGACGTTTCGCCAGGTCGACCCGTTCTTCGTGTTCGACCTCGGTGATCCAACGCAGCCACGCCAGCTTGGCGAACTCAAGCTGCCTGGGTTCTCCAGCTACCTGCACCCGATCGATGCCGATCATATTCTTGGCATTGGGTTTGATGGCGGCGGTTGGCCGCTACGTTTGAAGGCGACGCTCTTTGACGTAACCAATCCTGGCAACCCTGTCGAACAGATGTCACTGGCTCTGGGTAATTCATATACGAGTTCTGACGCCACCTGGGACCCGCACGCCTTCACACTGTATCGACCAGCGGCCGATGCTGAATCGGCCTTGCTTGCGGTGCCGGTTCGAAGCTACGCGTCGGGGGCTTATGGGACGGCCGATGAAAGCGGCATTCGTTTGCTGCAAATCAGGCCTGCCGCTCCGTCAGCCGCCCTTCAGTTGCAGGGCACGTTGACAATGACCGACCTGTTGGACGGTGCGCACCGTTACGACGGCTGGCGTCGTACCGATGTGCGTCGAGCGGTATTCATAGACGACACCGTTTACGCTGTTTCCGATGGTGCGGTTCGCGCTGCAAACATTGGCAATCTGTCTGCACCAAGCGATACATTGCTCATACCCTGATTTCCCTATTGCCTCTATTGCTATTCGCCTGACTCGTTGAGATGGAACAGGAACTCGAGATCAAGTTGCATTGCCCGCCCGCTGCGGCCGACACGGTTCGAGCCGACATGGCGGCTTTGCAGGCCTCGCAAACGTCGCTTCTCGCGCTTTACTTTGATACCGAAGATCGGTTGCTTGACACTCAGGGGGTATCGCTACGATTGCGCAAAGAGGGTTCCAGATGGGTGCAGACCCTGAAGGTTCCAACCCGGTCGAGCATTCGGCGATATGAACACAGTGTCGATATCGAAAGCTGGCAAGGCGAACAACCCCATGTTGATCTTGCCAGACACGAGGGCAGTCGTGCGGCGCGACAGCTGCTCAAGCGGCTTGGTTCACGCATGCTCCCAACGCTTATCTTGCGCAGTACGATGACGGTGCGGCGACAGTCGATCATCGTCCAGCAAAACGGTGAGGCAGTAGAGATTGCCTTTGATGAGGGGGTAGTTCGCGCGGCCGATCGAACACGAAGTATTTGCGAAGTTGAATTCGAGGCAAAAACCGAGCAATGCTCGTTGATGTTTACATTGGCCAGCCAGTGGCAGGCTCGGTATGGGCTCTGGGTCGACCCCGTTGCCAAGCGCCGGCGCGGTGAGTTGCTGGCCCGTCATCTGGCGTTTGAGCCGGCGTCCCGATCAGTCAAGGGTTTACCGTCAGGCATGCGCTCAGGAAAGACACTGTTTTGCGCCGCCCTCGGCACCAGCCTTGAACAGGTGATGGCCAATGCCAGCGAGTTGGCCGCCGGCAGCGCGAATCCGGCGCATGTTCATCAGTTGCGGGTGGGGCTGCGGCGGATGCGGGTGGCTATCTGGTCAATGAAAGCCACTGCACCAGACTTCAAGGCGAACCAGGTCGAACCGCTCGTCGCCGCGTTTCGTGCACTGGGCGCGCTTCGCAACCTGGATGCCATCAAGGCCAGCGTTGTTCCGAAACTCCAGGCGGCAGGGGCGCCGGTTGCAGCGCTGGGGCAAGCCCAGTGTGAATCGCTGTCCGCCGAACAAATCGTTCGGTCGGTGTCGTTTCAAAGCACCTTACTGGCCTTGCTGGCTTACGTGCATCAGTCTGGTGTGGGGCGCCGGCACGTCAAGCGAATCTGGCGTGCCGATCTGGGGAGGACCGAAAGGCAATTGAATCGCTTGCACAAGCGGGTAACTCGCCAGGCCGAAACATTTGAACATTTGCGCCCGGTCGATCAACACGATATCCGCAAACGCCTGAAGAAGCTTCGCTACCTTGCTGATTTCGTCAACAGCATGTACCCCAGGTCGACCGTCAGCCAATACATGAAACAATTGCGAAAAGCACAGCAAGCGCTGGGGCAATTGAACGATGAAGCGGAAGCCCTGTTGCTCTTTGAGAAGCGCACGGCGCAGGACGCTCGTGCCTGGTTTGCGGTTGGCTGGTTAGCTGCGCGCCGCCAGACATGCGCGCGTGACTGTAGCGTGGCGTTGCGCGGCCTGGGTGACACCACGCGTTTCTGGAAGTGAACTAGTACCAATATTTTTTCGGGAGACCCTTACATGACCCAGCTTGTATTGACCGATGCCGAGTTGCCGGACGAAATGTTGGCCATGATTGGCCAATCCTGTCGGGTTGTTGTTTGGCAGGGCGCAGCAACTGCCCCGAACTTGCTGGCCGAGGCTGAAGGGCTGCTTACCTATGGCCATCCGCTGATAGGGCCCGCAGAGCTTGATCGGATGCCCAAGCTGCGCATCATCAGCAATTTCGGCGTCGGCGTTGATCATCTTGACCTGCCTGCGGCCAGTCAGAGAAGGGTAGCCGTGGGCAATACGCCCGGGTTTGTTGACCATGCCACTGCGGACATGACGATGGCGTTGCTGCTGGCCATTGGCCGAAATGTTGTCACGGGCAACAGCTACGCGCACAGTCCGGCGTTCACTAACTACAATCCGAGTATCCTGCACGGACACGATGTTCACGGGGCCACGCTGGGTATTGTCGGCTTGGGCGCAATCGGCAAACTCGTGGCACGGCGGGCCAATGGGTTTGAGATGAAAGTCATCTATCACAACCGCAAGCCGGACCTGACTGCCGAGGCCGAGCTTGGTGTGCGCTATACCTCGTTGGCCAATCTGTTGAGTGAAGCCGACTTTGTCGCCCTCAATGTGCCGCTGACACCGGCCACCCGCAACATGATTGGTGCCGAGCAATTGCAACAGATGAAGTCAACGGCCTTTCTCATCAACATGGCGCGTGGCGCGGTGGTTGATCATGACGCCTTGAACCAGGCGCTTGCCAACAAGTTGATTGCAGGTGCTGCCCTTGACGTCACCGAGCCGGAGCCCTTGCCGCGCAACCATCCGCTTCTTGAGCGCGCCAATGTCATCGTGACGCCTCATCTGGGTTCCGCGGCTCGGCGCACGCGTACCGGCATGTACCGGCGCACGGTCGACAACCTGCTTGCCGGGCTGAGCGGCCAGGAATTGCCAAGCAGTGTTGCCTGAATGTCAGCCGCGTTGCGTCCTTGTGTTGCTGATAACGCGGCAGACATGAGCTGAGACTGAAACGATATAACGCAATTTGCATGGACGAGTATCATGCGG
>CAXBNM010000235.1:0-7691 GCA_963976885.1 uncultured Burkholderiaceae bacterium | reverse complement strand
CGGCCAGCGCGTTTCCGTTCATGACCTGGCGCGATGGCAAGCTGGGCGATACGGCGGTGCGTCTGATGCGCGTCAGTTTCTCGGGGGAGCTGGCCTTTGAAATACATCTCGAAGCCGATGCCGCGCCACAGCTCTGGCAGACGTTGCTCGATCAGGGCGCAGCATTCGGGCTCACCCCTTACGGCACCGAAGCCATGCACGTGTTGCGTGCCGAGAAAGGCTTCATCATTGTCGGCCAGGACACCGACGGTTCGGTCACGCCGATGGATCTGGGCATGCAATGGGCGGTTGCCAAGAGCAAGCCATTCAGTGCCCTCGGTGTGCGCTCGCTGGCCCGCGCCGATACCAGCCGCGCTGATCGCAAACAACTGGTTGGCCTGCTCACCGAGCCCGACAGCTTTGTACTCGGAGAAGGTGCGCAACTGGTTGAAACCTCACACCCCGACAAACCGGCGCCATCGCTCGGTCATGTCACCTCCAGCTACATGAGCGCGGCGCTCGGCCACTCCATTGCGCTGGCGCTGCTCGAGCGCGGTCGCGAGCGCATTGGCGAGACGATCTTTGCGCTCGACCACGGCATCTACCATGCGGTGCGCATCGTCAGCCCGGTGTTCTACGATCCGGACGGGAGCCGTCATCATGACTGAGTCCAAACACGCCCGCCCCTACATGCCGGCTTCGTTCATTGCCGCGGCGGACCGGCCGGTGCCCGCCCGTGGCATCGGCCTGGCCACGGACACCGCCCCCGGCGTCATCACCCTGAAAGGCCAGCCCGACGATGCCGCGTTTCTGAGCGCAGTCAGCGGTGTGATGGGCCTGGAGCCACCACGCGCCCCTCGTACACTGGCCTACGGCCGCCAGCGCGCACTGCTCTGGGTAGCGCCAGACGAATGGTGGATACTGACCCATCGCAACGAGGCCCACGAACTGACCGCGCAATTGCAAGTGGCAACAGCGGCATGTTTTGCGCAAGTGATCGATCAGAGCAGTGCCTACACCGGCTACTGGCTGGACGGCCATGAGCGCATGACGGTCATGCGCCACCTCACCGATTTCAATGTTGAGGCCATGCCCACGCAAAGCGGCGCCGGCATCATGCTGGCCCGTACGCGGGTAATGATGGTTCACCCCGGCATCGCCTGCCTGCTGGTGCTGGTCGGGCGCAGCAACGCGCAATGGTTGCGGCGCCAGATTGCGCAAGCTGCTGGCCCCTACGGATTGTTCGAACACCAGAGCTGAACGGGTCTGGCATTGCCCCGGGTGTTAACCCTGGCAAGCCGGCACAGCTTGCGGCAGCGTTGCCGTACTGCGGCGCCACTCACAGCCGCACAAGAGCCGTCAGGCTTTCCCAATACGCATGAAAAATGCCTCGTCAGGCCGAAGCCTGCGAGGCATTTCGCCGTTCCCTGTCAGCCTCGCTCAAGCCAGGCCGACAGGGAAGGAACCAACAGCGGTCTCGGGATTACGAAGCCGGACGCGGTTCCGGACGCTCCAGCGAGCCACACAATACGGTTGCCGGATCGGCAGTAGCCTCGTCCGCATCCGGGTTGTAGCCAGCGCCGAGCAGGATGCCGTCCTGACTGACCGAAAGCGTCAGCGTGTAGGGATCATCATCCCCGTTCAATGCCTTGCCGTTGTAGGTTGCGCTGGTCGGCGGGGTCTGACCCGGATCATCGGTGCCGCTCGGGTTCGGATCGGCTACGACCGGATTGCCGTTGCCGTCATCGGTACTATCCGGCGCACGATATTCCATCGTGACAGTGGTCGGACCATCAACGAAGGTGGCAATACCGTTCGCGTAGGTGACTTCCACATCGGTCGATTGCGGACCGGCTACCGTCGAATAGCCCAATGAGCAATCCATCGTAGCCGTCGCATAGGTGGCATTCAGTGAAATCGAAGCCGGCGTCGGGGTGGGCGTAGGCGTAGGCGTAGGCGTCGGGGTTGGCGTCGGGGTTGGGGTTGGCGTCGGAGTCGGCGTCGGGCTGGGCGTAGGCGTCGGCGCAGGCGTCGGGTTCGGCGCCGGTGCCGGCGTAGGTGTCGACGCCTTGTCGTCGTCGCCACCGCCACCGCAAGCCGCTAACAAAAAGATAGATGCAGCCAGCGACGAAGCCATGGCTAACCGTGGATTACGCTTTTTCATTCTCACACTCCGGGAAAACAGTTGTCAGTCGTCAATTGTCCTGAATGATGCCCGCGATACTACTGAATTGCACAAGCACCATAGCGATATTCAGAATCATTCACAATATTGAACAAAAACTTGCGTCAGCCGTGGGGGAAACCCCTAAACGGTAGACGTCGCCGGGCTCATCGGCACAGATTGCGCGGTATTCATCTCTGCCGCAACGACATCCGCCACCATCTCGGCGGTCACCGTATTGAGGGTCCATCCCAGATGGCCGTGGCCGGTGTTGTAGAACACGCCGGCGCGTTTGCCGGCACCTACTCTCGGCATCAGGTTCGGCATCATCGGACGCAAGCCGGCCCAGGGCACGACGTGTTCGGTATCAACACCCGGAAAATGATGGCGACACCAGCGCACCAGCGGCTCGATGCGATCGTTGCGAATATCTTTGGAAAATCCGTTGAACTCCGCGGTGCCGGCCACGCGCAGCCGATTGGCCCCCAGGCGACTGGTGACCACCTTGGCATCATCGTCGAGCAGACTGATCCATGGCGCGGCCGTCTGACTCGCTTCATCGGGCAGATTGATCGACACCGAATAGCCTTTGACCGGATACACATTGACCCGGTCGCCAAGCTGAGCAGCAAACTCGCGACTGCGCACACCGGCGCAAATCACAACACCGTCGTAGTGCTCGGTCACGCCGGCCGGTTCATGCTCGGGGCCACCATTGGTGCGGCGCGAGTTGATCTCGATGCCGCTACCGGTATGGCGCAAGTTGTCGACTTCGGTTTCATAATGAAACTCGGCGCCCATCCGGGCTGCGGCCGCCGCCAGACCACGCGAGAATTTGTGAATATCGCCGGTAGCGTCGCTCTCGGTGAAAAAGCCGCCGTAGTACTCGCCAGTGAGTGTGGGCTCGATGGCGCGCATTTCTTCAGCCGTCACGGCACGACGCACCAGTCCACCGGCCGCCAGCAGCCGATTGACCTTTTCACCGTGGTCGTAACCTTTTTTGTCCTGGTAGATGTGCAGGATGCCGCGGGTTTCGAGGTCGAAGTCGATCCCTTCATCGCGCGCCCACTGAAACAAGGACTCACGCGCCGCAATCGCCAGGCGCGTGGTTTCGATGGTGTTCTTTTCGTAGTGAGGAATAGCCGCCACGAACTCGGCCATCCAGCTCAGCTTGTGCCAGCTCGGTTTCGGATTGACCAGCAACGGGGCGTCGCGGCGGAACATCCACTTCAGCCCCTTGATGATGGTTGAGGTCTGGTTCCAGACCTCGGCGTTGGAGGCCGACAACTGGCCACCGTTGGCAAACGAAGTCTGCATCGCCGCGTAGCGCTCGCGGTCGAAGACAGTGACTTTGAAACCGCGCTTGAGCAGGGAATAAGCGGTGGAAACGCCGGTGACGCCGGCACCGACAATGGCAATATGCTTCATCAGAAACTCCTGGGACCGATCAATGAAGGGTAAGCAATAAACCTGCCTACCCGGAAACCCCATCTGTCTCGGTACCTGAGAGTTTTGCCCGATCGATATCGTTGCGGCGCCTGCCAGAGCATCTGCCACACCAACATCATCGATTTTCTCCTTCGGTGGACGGCCACAGCTACCAGCCGGGCTCGTCACTCTCCAGATGTCATGGATCCGTGTGGTCCTTTTGCCTGAGAGTTTGGCGGGGCGTTGCTCCTTCGGCGCCAGGCGAACCTGGTCTCTCCCACACGGCAGATCTGACCGCGCAATGGTGGCGCAATCGCCGCTGACTGGCAAGCGCCGCCCGACCCTCACAGGGGTTCATTTGTCGGAAAAGAGCAACCAAATGGTCGCTGCACCAAAACGAAAAGCAACCGGTACTAGCGCACTCCCTTCATCGGGCGATTTTCATGTGCATCCGGCCTTCATGGGCGTCCGGCTCATCACGCGTGGATCGATCCGAGCCGTTTGCAGCCGCTGTTCTGCTGGCCCCGGTTGGCTGCCACTGACCTGGCCGCGGCCTGATCCGGTCAGGACGCGACACTGCTCCGCGCCAGCGCCCGCACCCGCTGCTGGGCCTCGCGCGCCAGACAGCGATTCAGCCAGTCGGCCACGCTGGGGTAACGCGGAGCCAGACCGATCGGGCGCGCCCAGTCGATTACCGCCGCCACATTGATGTCGGCCACGGTGAACCGGTCGCCGGCCAGATAAGCACGTTGTGCCAGATGGGCTTCGAGCACGAGGAGCGGTTTGTGCAGTCGTTTCTCGGCCTGCCTGGCCAGCGTTTCGTCGCGTTGCGCGGCGGGCATCACGACCCGATGAAAAAGCACCTGGAGCGCATCCTTCTCACATTCCGAGACCACCCAGAATGTCCAGCGCAAGACCTCGGCGTGTTCGGCCGCAGTCTGGGGCGACAGCGGCCCCGGAAAGCGCTGCGCCAGATACAAGGTGGTGGCCATTGATTCCCAGACCACGATATCGCCGTCGACGAGCACCGGAATATGGCCGTTCGGATTAACGCTCAGAAACGCCTCAGTGCGGGTTGCCCCGTGTTTGTAATCCTGCGCAATGTGCTGGTAGGGCTGACCCAGTTCTTCCAGCATCCACAAGGGTCGCGAAGCGCGCGAGGCCGCAATGCCATAGAGCGTCAACGCACCGGGTGACGCCATTGTTGTACTCAATTCAGACTCCAAGATACTTTTCCTGCACGGCCGGATCGGCGCTCAACGCCGCCCCTGTGCCACTCCAAACCACTTGCCCGCGCTCAAGCACGTAATGCCGATCGGCCAGCGCCAGCAAATCCCTGATGTTTTTATCAATCACAAGAATCGACAATCCTTCTTGCTTGATTTTAGCGAGGCATCGCCAGATCTCGGCCCGCACCAAAGGTGCCAGCCCTTCGGTCGCCTCATCGAGGATCAGCAGGCGCGGGTTGGTCATCAGCGCCCGGCCGATGGCCAGCATCTGCTGCTCGCCCCCCGACAACAGATTGCCCATTGAATCGGCGCGGCGGGCAATCTCGGGAAACATCTCCATGACGCGTTCAAGCGTCCAGGCACTGGCCGAGCGACGCCGGTCGGCGGCTGCCACGAGCAGATTTTCCGTGACCGAAAGATTGGGAAAGATCTGCCGCCCCTCTGGAACCAGACCAATGCCGGCCTGGGCAATCCGGAACGAGCGGGCACCATGCATTGGCACGCCGTCGAAGGTGATTGCGCCGCGGGTTGGGCGCACGATGCCCATGATGGAACTGACGGTCGTCGTTTTGCCCATGCCGTTGCGCCCGAGCAAGGTCACCACCTCGCCTTCGGCCACGGTAAGCGACACGCCGAACAAGGCCTGGCTGGCCCCGTAGAAGGTCTCCAGATCGGTAACCCTGAGCATCAGCCCTCCTCGCCCAGATAGGCCTGGCGAACCTTGTTGTCGAGCCGGATGGCCGCTGGCGTATCGCAGGCGATGATGCGCCCCGACACCAACACCGAGATGCGATCGGCCAGCGCAAACACCGCGTCCATATCGTGTTCAACCAGCAGGATGGATTTGTCGGTTTTCAGGTTCTGCAGCAAGTCGACCATGCGCGCCGATTCGTCCTGGCCCATGCCGGCCATGGGTTCATCGAGCAGCATGAAGCTCGGCCCGGTGGCCAGCGCCATCGCAATTTCGAGTTGCCGGCGCTCACCGTGCGACAACTGCGCGGCCACGACACCGGCTCGATCGGCAAGACGGGCCTGTTCGAGCGATGCCATGGCTTGCGCCCGCAGTGGCCGGTCGGCGCGCGCCGGTCGCCAGAACCGAAACGAATGCCCCTGATGGGCCTGCACCGCGAGCGCCACATTGTCGAGCACGGTCATGTCCATGAACACCGAGGTGATCTGAAACGAACGGGCCATGCCGTCGTGCGAGCGCCGGTAAACCGGCCGGCGCGTGATATCACGCCCCCGAAAAAGAATCTTGCCGGCATCGGGTTGCAGCGCCCCCGACAGTTGCGAAATCAGGGTGGTCTTGCCCGCGCCGTTGGGCCCGATCACGGCGTGAATCTCGCCCGGCAACACCTCCAGACTCACGTCATCGGTCGCCAGCACGCCACCGAAGGACTTGCGCAGCTTGCTGACCTGCAGAACGGGCTCTGTCATCGGCTCATTCATCATTGCCATCCTTGCCGTGCAGCACACCGATCAGGCCTCGACGCAGAAACAGCACCGACAGAATCAGCAGAATGCCAAACGGCAGATGCCAGTAAATGCCGGCGCCTTCGGCGGTGGCGTTCATGAAGATCTGCAGGACTTCTTCGAGCACCAGAAACGCGGCAGCGCCCAGCACCGGCCCGAAGATGCTGCTCGCCCCGCCCAGAATCACCATGAAGATCAGTTCGCCCGAGCGCGTCCAGTCCATCATTTCGGGTGAGATGAAGCCGGTGAAATTACCCAGCAGCGCACCGGCAAACCCGCACAAGGCACCGGCAATCACGTAGGCCACCAACCGGTACCAGTAGACGTTGAACCCGACGGCCGCCATCCGTGCCTCGTTACCCTTGCCGCCGCGCAACACCATGCCAAAGCGCGAATGCACCAGACGGTAAACGATGTAGAGCATCACCAGCAATGAGCCATAGCAGAACAGAAACAGATGCAGATCGGCATCGATGGAGAACAGCGGGAATTCCGAACGACCGTAAATCACCAGACCGTCATCACCGCCATACTCTTCGATGGACACGATCGCGTAATACATCATCTGCGCAAACGCCATCGTAATCATGATGAAATGCACGCCGCGGGTGCGCAGCGAAATGGCGCCGGTCACGAGCGCAAACAACGCGCCGGCCAGCATCGCGAGCGGAAAGTGCAGCAACCCCGAAAACTGATCGTAATAGGCGGGAATGCCCACCGCATAAGCGCCAATACCGATGAACGCGGCATGGCCGAAGCTGATCAGACCGCCGAAGCCAAGAATGAAATTGAGCGTAACCGCCGCCACCGCCAGGATGACCAGGCGCGTGGCGAAACCCAGCCAGAACGGGTGATCGAGAAACCAGGCGCTGAGCGGCAGCACCAGCAACAAAAGCAGCAGCGAGCCGTTGACCAGACGACGGCGCCACGACCCACCCAGAAAACCGGGCGCGCGGACAAGATCGGCCTGCAGGCCGGATGGATCAGTTTGGCTCATCGGGTTTTGGGCGGGAAAAGGCCTTCGGGTTTGAAGACCAGCACGCAGGCCATCAAGATGTAGATCAGCATCGCCGAAACCGCCGGCGCCGAGGTTTCAGCGGCTTGCACGCTCATGATCAGCTTGAACAGATCGTCAAGATACGAGCGCCCCATGGTGTCGATCAGGCCGATCAGCATCGCCGCCACGAAGGCTCCCTTGATGGAGCCGATACCCCCGATGATGATGACGACAAACGCGGTGATGATGATTTCATTGCCCATGCCGATGGACGCTTCGGTGATGGGCGAAATCAGCATGCCGGCCACGCCGGCCATTGCCGCCCCAAGCGCAAAGACCAGCGCAAACAACAACTGGATATCCACGCCAAGCGCGCTGATCATCGTGCGGTCGGAAGCGCCGGCGCGAATGCGCATGCCCA
>CAXBNM010000234.1:0-7758 GCA_963976885.1 uncultured Burkholderiaceae bacterium | reverse complement strand
GTCTCGGGGTGGGCGGTGCACTCGATCCGGAGACTGACCTGCAGGATCTCATCGACGGTAATCTCGATTGGACCTCGGTTTACACGGCTGCCGGCCTTGTCGATGACCTTTGGCACGCGGCGGTAAACTCGCACGGCCAGTACCTGAGCGCCTCTGACCCGGATCAATTTTCAACCGCTCTGGCCGCTATTCTGCAAAGCATCAGCGAGCGTGAAACGGCTGAAGGCGGTGCTGCGGTCAGTAGCATTACGCTGGAAACGTCGACCCGCAAATTCATTCCTACCTATCGAACCTCGACTTGGGCGGGAGATGTTCAGGCCAAGATTCTCGATATCAACGGTGTTGCGGTAGGCGATCTGTGGCAAGCCTCGGATGTTCTGCCGGCGCCCGATAACCGCAATATTTTCATGGGGGCGGGCGGCAGCAGTTCTTCTACGGCATTCAACTGGGCCGATTTGACCGTCGCGCAAAAAACGGCACTCGGCCCGAACGGCTCGGAGGATCTGGTCGAATACCTGCGCGGGGATCGTAGCCACGAGGGGACGTTGTACCGCTCGCGCGATTCCGATTCGGTATTGGGTGACATGATCAACTCAACCCCGTTGCTGGTGGGCGGACTGCTCAATGAACAATATCAATTCTTGCCGACCTCGGTGCCAGGCGGATCCACTTACCGGGCTTTCGTGACGGCCAAGAAGGCGCGCAAGCAGATGTTGTTCATTGGCGCAAACGATGGCATGTTGCATGCGTTCCGGGGCGATGACGGTGTCGAAGCGTTTGCCTTCATTCCCCATTCCGTGGCGGGCAATCTGTATCAGATCGCCCAGCCTTCATACTCACACAAGCTGTTTGTGGATGGACCGCTGATCGAGGCTGATGCCTATTTGAGCGGTAGCTGG
The DNA here is from genome assembly GCA_963976885.1 of uncultured Burkholderiaceae bacterium. Lineage (GTDB taxonomy): Bacteria > Pseudomonadota > Gammaproteobacteria > Burkholderiales > Burkholderiaceae_E > JAUIAI01. The sequence continues at coordinate 6,859 of CAXBNM010000234.1, read as the reverse complement.
AGAAATTACGTACTGGGTTCTCTCGGCGGTGGCGGACGAGCCGTCTATGCGGTCGATGCGACCGATCTGACCAACCTGGGGGCTTCCAGTGTGAAGTGGGAGTTTACCCACAGCGAGCTCGGTTACGTGATGGCGCCGATGGCTGTTGGTGTGGGTCGCAATGGCAAGTGGCAGGCCTATATCGGTAACGGGTTTGAAAGCGACAGCGGCTACGCCCAATTGCTGGTTGTAGATCTGGCTACAGGCAGCCTGGTCAAGCGTATCAATACCGGCGTGGGTGGTGGCAATGGCCTTGGCGGCATCAAGCTGATCAAGGACATCGACAACGTGGTTACCGGTGCCTACGCGGGCGACCTCAAAGGTAATCTCTGGCGCTTCGAGATGACCTCCGCTTCCACAGCTGACTGGACAACCGGCTTCGATGGCAATCCGCTCTTCGTGGCAACCGATATCAATGGCAACACTCAGCCGATCACTGCACAACCGACCTATATCGACCATCCGAAGGGCGGTCAGTTGGTTATTTTCGGCAGCGGTCGTCTGTTTGCCGAATTGGATCTGACGGTACACGATCCGCAGACGCTCTACGGAGTCTGGGATCGCAAAACCGGTGATTACGAAACCGCCGACGGCGATCAGGTGCAAGCCACCGATGTGCTGGTCGAACAAACCTTCAGCTCCGGCGAAACATTGAGCGGCACCGACTACTTTGAAGTGTCGAACAACACGGTTGACTACGACCTGCATCGTGGCTGGTATGTTCGCCAGACTCTCGAAGCCGGGCAGCGCATGATCTACACCCCGCAGTTCATTCGCGGTTTCGTCCTGTTCAGCACGGTGGCGCCTACTGGCGGCACAGGTCTGCCTTGCGACGACAGCCGTTCAACGGGCTATAACGTGCTGGTCAATGCGCTCAGTGGCGGGGGTTCCACGACGCCGCTTTTCGATACCAACGGCGACGGCGTCATCGACGAATCCGACGGTACTCATTCCGCTTACAAGACCATTGCTGACGGCAAGGACACGCTGATGCTTGGTACCGAGGGCAAGGTGTCGATTCAAAGTCCGTTTGGCGAGACTGCAGTATTGCTCAATGGTCGCGGCCTGGAGCGTACCTGGCGTCAACTTCTGAACTACCCGAGGTAAGGGCATGAATGCAAATTTCGCCAAACATCTGCACACGCGCGCTGATCGGCAAAGCGGTTTCACCCTGATCGAATTGCTGGTCGCCATGACGGTGGTGGGTATTCTCACTGCCATCGCGGTACCCAGTTACGGGCAATACGTATTGCGCAGTGCCCGTGCCGATGCCCGCGCGACCTTGTTGCAGGCGAGCCAGTTCATGGAGCGCTTCTACGCGGTCAACAGTTCCTACGATCAGATGCTCAATGGCACCGCCGTGGTGTTGCCCAATGCCATGGCGCAAAGCCCGGCGTCGGGCACGGCGCGTTACAACATTGCGCTGCAAGCTGGCGCGCTCGGGCCTAACACCTATACCTTGCAGGCTATTCCAACCGGCCCCAGTTCATCGGACAAATGCGGCACGCTGTCATTGAGTTCAACCGGGGCTCGCGGTGCAAGCGGCGTGACCAGTCCGGATGATGTAGCCGACTGCTGGCGGTAATCCTGGGGCGGGGCGCTTACGAAAGGCGTTGCAGCCAGGCTGAAATTTCCTGCACTTCGGGCATGCAGACTTCATGGCCCATCGGGTAGTCGTGCCACTGCACGTCATAGTCGAGCGCCTCCAGTGCCTGACGCGCCTGGCGACCCCGATCAAGCGGCACCACCTGATCATGCAAGCCGTGCACCATCAGAATCGGCACTTGGGCCGCGACGGTGGTGCGCTCTGCGGCGAGCTTGTCGGCAAGCACCAGGTAGGTTGACAAGGCCATGATGCCGGCCAGCTTGCGCTCGCTGCGGGTGCCGGCGTAAAGCGCAATGGCGCCGCCCTGGGAAAACCCGGCAATAACAATACGAGACGGGTCAATCCCGGCGGCAACCTGCTCTTCGATCATCGCATGCACCATGTCGCCCGAGGCGCGAATGCCTTCTTCGTCCTGGCGAGCGCCGCCACCAAGTGAAATGATGTCGTACCAGGCCCGCATCGGCATGCCGTTGTTCAGCGTCACCGGGCGTACCGGCGCGTGCGGGAAAATGAAGCGGATCGCCGCCGGCGCAGGCAGGTCAAGGGCCGGCACAATGGTCTCGAAATCATGGCCATCGGCGCCCAGACCATGCAGCCAGATGACGGTCGCATCCGGGTGCGGACCGGTTTCGATGATGACGGGGGCTTCCTGGGTGTTACCGTGATTCATGGGCTGACTCTCACTGATTGGGGTTGATGTCGGCATTGTACGGTTTGAGCGCAAGCACGCCGGGGCCGGCCTGGCACTGGCTGGCGGGCTAGAATGCCCCCAACTGCGTAATCGCACACAACAGGCAGGTGTTGAGATGTCGGTGGCGACGATCAATCGGGCGATGGCATTCGCCGAACAATTCGGACTCAAGATTCCGGTGCTGATGGCACCCATGGCCGGCGCATGTCCGGTTGCGCTGGCGGCCGCGGTTACCGATGCAGGCGGCATGGGCGCGCTGGGCGCGTTGCTGCACAAACCGGCACAGATCGAGGCCTGGGTGCGTGAATTCCGCGCAACCGGTGCACGCCCTCTGCAGATCAACCTCTGGATTCCCGATCCGGCGCCGCCCCGGGACGCATCGCGTGAAGCCGAGGTTGCGGCGTTTCTGTCGCAATGGGGGCCGGCGGTTGATCCGGCTGCATGCGCTGCTGAACCCATTGACTTTGAAGCCCAGTGCGAAGCCTTGCTTGCGGCCCGACCGACCGCCGTGTCGTCGATCATGGGTTTGTATCCCGACGCCTTCGTGGCCCGCCTCAAAGAGGCCGGTATTGCCTGGTTTGCCTGTGTCACTACGGTTCAGGAGGCGCGGGCCGCGGCTCATGCGGGCGCCGATGTCATCGTGGCGCAGGGGGCCGAGGCGGGTGGACATCGCGGGGCGTTTGTTGCTGCTGACGCCGATCAGCAGGCCAGCGGCCTGTTTGCCTTGCTGCCCCAGGTGGTCGATGCAGTACGGGTGCCGGTGGTTGCAACCGGCGGCATTGCGGACGCCCGTGGCATCGCGGCGGCACTGACGCTTGGCGCCAGCGCAGTGCAGATTGGCACGGGGCTGTTGCGCTGCCCGGAGGCCGCCATTACCAGCGCCTGGGCCGACGCGCTGGGCCGAACCGAACCCGACCACACCCGCCTGACCCGTGCGTTCTCGGGGCGCTGGGGGCGGGCGATTGCGACCGATTATGTATTGCAGGCCGCACGCGGCCCGGAGCCGGCCCCTTATCCGGTACAACGGGCGCTGACCGCGGCCATGCGGGCGCAGGGCAGTCTCGACAATGATCTGGCGCGCCTGCAGGCCTGGGCCGGTCAGGCGGCAGCGTTGGCGGTTGCCGAGCCGGCCCCTTTGCTGGTGGCCCGATTGTGGCGTGAAGCTGTGACACTCTGAACCATCGGGCTACGCAGCGGCCCGGGTGCTCACTTGCCTGGTTCGTCAGACTTTTCAGCTCATACCCGCTGCGTTGCCGCTTGTCGTGGTTTCGGGCTATATTTCGCGTAAATTGACACATTCCAATCTAGGGGTATCCCGTCGTGCTTAATCGAGCGTCGCGCAATCGATCCTGGCTCCTGCCTGAACCGCCAAGAGGCGTCAGCGTGGACGATGCGTTCGAGCGCGGCCTGTGGCGTGGCGAGAGACGCTTCATGGGACGGGGCAATGGTGCCACGCGGCGACCGTGGCTGATGTGGATGCTGATCGCGCTTCCGGTAGTCGTCCTGGCCGCCGTTCTATTCTGGCCCGGCCATAGTGTCTCGCGCGATGCTGGCCGCACCGCCGTGGGCAGCGATGCCGTCTGGAGTGGCGTCATCAGGCACAACCGGCAGCCCCGACGTGACTCAGCAGGCGGCCTGGCGCCGGTGGCACTGAACCATGCCGGGGCGCCGCTCAAGGGCTCATTGATGGTGGCCAGCAGGTCCGGCGCGGCCGCGGCCGGGGGTTTGTCCCATGGCCCGGCGCTATCGAGTCACGTTGGATCGAGCGCTCCGGTGCCCGACATGATCGAGCAGATTCAGCATTTGCTGAATGAGCGTGGCTACGCGCCCGGTCCGGTCGATGGCAAGGTCGGCAATCGCACCCGCATTGCCATCATGGCCTGGCAACTCGACCAGGGAGTGCCCGTCAGCGGTAAGCCCGACGAAACCATCCTGAACCGGCTCATCAATCGTCACGCGGTCTCGCCGCGACGCGTATCCTGGCAGGCACTTACCAATCATGAGCGCACCATCGTCGGCAATTGGTGTGAGGCTGGTGCCGATCGCAGTCGCATCGATCCGAACGCCTACTATGTCTGTCTTGGTGAGCAAATGGGGCAACTGACCACCGGCGTGCGTATGCCGATTGCTGATGATGGCGTCATTGCGACTCGCCAGCTTGCCATTGCTCACGCCGCCTGTGTCGACAGTCTCGGTCAGGGGCCGCAAACCTATTTCAATTGTGTCGACAAACAGATGGATGCTGCGCTTGCTGTAGTGCAAGCCAACCCGCGCGGGTAGATCCCAGCCGGCTGTTCCTGAGCAACGACCATGCGTCGAAGCCGTGCAAGGCCGCCGCAACACGGCGGGCCTGAAACGGTGTGCGTGCGTATGCTGCAACCCTATACTGGGTTGATGTTCTTACGCGCTCCCTCTCTCATGTCTCGACTTACGCTGTCTGTTGCCGTGCTGTTTTCCTGTGTAATGGCTAACGCCGCACAGCCGTTGCAGGACAGGGCCTCTCAAGCGATTGCACTCGACGTCGGCCATAGCCTGGTCCCACTGCAAATGCCGCTGAGTTGCACCCGCTATCTCAGCCCGTGGAAAAGCCAGGATGTGTTGCCTTCGGCCATTCTGGTTGTCTCCAATGACGAAGCGCAGGTGCTTGAAAACGGCGCCGTGGTGTACCGGATTCCGCCCGCAGCCCAACGGGCTGAGTTGATGCAGCGAAACGGTATGCGGCCCGGATCAGATTTTCACTTTACCGTTGAGAAAGCTGCCACCGGCATTGGTTTCTTCTGGTTTGAAGAGCGCTTTGCAACCCGCGACGGGCGGCCCGACTATATTCGCACCGAGTTGTTGACCGATCAGGACGGGCGGGCCATCGCCTTTACGTCGGCGGTCAAGCTGCAGCGGCCTGATCCATCGCTCGGCGTTGCCGAATTCACGGTCCGTTGCGAGGCCTTGTCCCAAAGTCTCTAGCGCCAGTTCAGCCAGAGCACTGTCTGTTCGGCCAGTTGCCTGGGTGGCGATCGAAGGTAGCGCGACACTAATTCAGCCGCACTTGATTCAGATCAACACCTTGGTCGCTCCAGGGTGCAAGATTGATGTGTCCAGGCGATCCGATCAGGGAGAGGCATCATGTTTGATCTTGTTGTTGTTCCTATCGATTTTGGCCACGAAGAAGTGGTTGAGCGGGTAATCAAGACGGCACAGGCGAACCTTTCGGCAGGAGGGCGTCTGGAACTGATCCATGTGCTTGAGCCGATTCCTGCCTATATCACCGATCAGTTACCCCCCGATCCCTTGCTCAAGCGTGAGCAGGAGGCCGTGCGCAACCTGAAAACCATGGCAGCGGCATTGGGCTTGCCGGCCGATACCTTGCTGAAGGTAAAGACCGGACGCCCCTGGCGGGTGATTCTTGAGCAGATCACCGATCCGCACAGCCAGGCCATTGTCATGTCGGGCCACAGCCCGCGACTGAGTGATGTTGTGCTCGGTTCGGTGGCGGCGCAGGTGGTGCGGCACGCGCAGTGCTCGGTGTTCGTGCTCCGATCACAGGCCTGACCGGTCGCGCCGGTGGCGGCGCGATGCCGCCAATAGGCGCTGAATCAGCTCAGCAGCAGGGCGAGTTGGCGCGACTGGGCAACCAGGTTGCCGTCGGCGTCCCAGAGCATGCCGTCTTCAATCAGGCGACCGCCGCTCAGGTCCGTGGTGCGGAAGCAGGTTTGCATCCAGCCCGCGTTGGGGCGTCGGCGGATGTGCACCGTCAGCTCAATGGTCGGCACCCAGCCGACCGTACCCAGCTTGCCAAAGATGGCGGGCGGAAAGGCGTCGGCAAACAACAGACAGGCGTGCGTGTCCGGTTCGCGGCCATCGCGAAACCGCACCCATCCGGAAACCACGGCATCGCCGCCGCCTGACTTGGCATGCGCCGGATTAAGCCTGATATCAAGCCGATTGAGAATTTTCAGATCAAGGCCCTGAATTTCTCCTGACCGCTCCACACAATGTTCGGGGGGCGGGATGTCAGGCGCCGGTACGGTCAACATGGGTTCGCTCGGCGCGGCAAGATCTCCCATGCTGGCCAGCATGGTCAAGCGCTGCTTGCCGTCCTGGTGGAAGTCGGCGCGTACCGTGCTCAGCGAGCGGCCGGGGCGAATGATTTCAGTTTGTACCGTGCAGTCCTGACCGGCGGAACCGGGGCGCAAATAATGCGTCGTTACCGTCAGGGGATCGGGCTGGCTGGGGGTCAGGCGCCGTAGTGCGCTCATTGCGATGCCAGCCAGGTAGCCACCATTGGGATTGGCCGCAATATTCCAGTTCGGGTCAACATGGCCTTGCCAATTGCCTGGCTGGCCATTGGGCGCATCGGTCAGCATGGTGTCGCGATCAAACGCGTAGGCGTGTTCAGTGGGGGAAGAGGCCGGCATAGGTGTCGTGCTGAGAAAAGATCAGTGAGGCAGATGAAAGAACTTCACCGCGATTGCGGACGGGAGACGAAACCGGAGACTCGACTGGGTTGTATGGCGCCATTATTGAGG
>CAXBNM010000233.1:0-7785 GCA_963976885.1 uncultured Burkholderiaceae bacterium | reverse complement strand
GACGGAACAGAATCGGCCTGCCGGTTTCAAGGAAAATGGTAAGTGCGGCCAGAATCATCAGCGGCGAGGCGAGGATCAGCAACGCGCTGGCAAACAGGATATCGAGGGCGCGCTTGGCCAGTACCCGTGAAATGGACTGGTCGAAGCCATTGTTGAATACCAGCCAGCTGGTGCGCAAATGGTCGATCTTGATGAGGCCGAGTTCCTGCTCGTAGAACGAGACCAGGTCGCGCACCACATAACCCTTGAGGCGCAACTCGAGCAGCAACTGCATCGGGATGGCGCCGTTGCGACGATCGCGCCGCGTGACCAGAATTTCGGTGATGCCGCGGTTCTGAATGAGTGCCGAAAAGCGTTCCGGTTCGAGTTCCATGTCGCTCTGCTCTGCCTGGGTGAGCGAGGTCAGCGGGAACATGCCGGCGATTTTCGAAGAGATGCGTTCGTTGTTGGCCTCGAGAATGGCCTGGACTTCATCAGCGTCACTCTGGTCGCCAACGATGAGCACGCGACGCCCCGGGTTGGCACGCCGCGCGGCGCGATGAGCGAACCAGCGCACGGTGAGCACGCCGGCCATCGCAAATACCGAAGCGATGGCAAACACGCCGCGCCCGACCTTGGCATAAGGCAACAGATAAAACAGCAGCGTGAGCATCGTCAACGACACGACATAGGCCATCAACAGCCGTTGAATCGTGACGCGGAAGGGTTCTTCGACGGCATCGTCGTACAGACCGAATGCGGTCATGGCCAGCAACATCAGACCGGCAAAAACCAGCCCGTGCAGCAGCGGCAGCGCATTCATGTCATCGAGGCGCAACTCGTAGCCGATCAGCATCGAGCAGATCAGCACCAGGCCTTCGGCCAGGGGCAGCATCGAAAAGCGCCCGCGCGCGTAGTGAAAGACAGCACCCATTCAGCGCCTGCCTGGCGAGCGGGGACGCGTCTGGCGCCGCAGAGCCGGTCGTTGCTGCGTCAGGCCGTTGCGGTGCATCGAACGGATGAACATCAGCGCCGCGCTTCCGGCGTCTTGAGGCTGGCGCGACGCGTTTTGCCATCGGGGGCCAGGCCGCTGAGCCAGCCGCAGCCAACCACGTAAATACCAAACGCAAACGGAATGGCAACACCCGAAGCCCAGACGCTGATGAATGGCGTCCAGAAACTGACCAGGCCGGCGATGAGCATCAGCGTGGCCCAGCAATAAATGACGCGGCCCGAGGACGGTCGCAGCAACAGACTGATCAGGCGAGGATCAATTTGCGCGGGGTCGAGCGCGGGAGCAACACGCAAACGGATTTGCTCACGGCCCACTTCAAACAGCGCCGGCAACAACATCCAGAGCAATGCCACCATGGTGGCGCCGGGGCGCTCACCGTGGGCGGCCATTTGCATCGCTGCCCAGCCGGCAATGACACCCATGATCATTTGCCCCGAAGCCCCCATGCGCAGTTGCACGTTGGCGCGCCACGGCATGCGTGACGTATAGAAGCTGCAGCCGGCAATGGCGCCGAAGGTGGGCAACATGACTTGCAACACATCGACCATGGCCTGAAAGGCTTCGCCCGATGAGTAATCCTGGTGCAGGCCGATGGTGATGGTGCCAAGCATTGCCGGCACGATCAGATAAGACGAGTTCATGGCCGAACGCACGGGGAAGCGATCGGCGATACCTGCCAGTGCCAGCGGCGTGAGCGTCAGCACGACCGCGCTGCCGATGGTGAGCAAGGTGCCGGTGTAGTCGAAGATGATTTGCGCGGGCATGCCGAGAATGCCGAACATGATGGCGAGCATGACCAACGGACCAACCCGGTTGCGCCACAGGCGTGCGCGTTTGGACGGCAGCATCGTCCACAGCAGACCATTGAAGGCGAGCAGGACACCCATGGCGGCCAGCAGTGGTGTGGTGCTTGGCGGCAGAGGTGTCAAATAAAACGACACGAGCAATAGTGCAAAGGCCAATACGAGACCGCCGACGCCCACCGCTGTTTGACTGCGAACGACGCCAGGGCGCAGTTTGGCCGCAATCTGGCGGCACATCGGTGCCGCTCCCAGCATTGTAAGGAGGGCGACAAAAAACGAGGCGATAAGTAAAAATTTGAGCGACATACCCGAGCCGGTCTCACAAAAAATCAGTCAGCGAGTATGACACGCGAGCATGCACGCAAAGCGTGACAAGAGCCCTGTGCTGACTGATGTTCGTGCGATTTTGCGCAATGTAAGCATTGCGTAAAACACATCGTAAATTCCTTCGACAGTGACGCAGATGCGTCATCCTATTAGCCGTCGATTTACCTGACAGCGCCATCCCGCAAACAGGTTTGATTGCAACCAGCTGTAACTACAGAACAGCGGTGATGACGTTGTTCGACATCTCGTTTGCACTGATTGATGTCGTGCCTGTCGGGTTGTATTGCTATCACCTTGCTTTTGCTCCTCGTGCGTATGTTGACACTTTCGCGCGGCAATATCCGACCGGACTGAAATGTTTTCTTCAGGCCCGGTCGGCACAGACCGCGCAACCCGGATCGCGGGGAATGCTGATGCTGTTGATAGCCATCGTCAGTGCATCGAGCAATAACAGTTTGCCGATCATCGGCTGCCCGAAGCCGCCGGCAATTTTCAGGGCTTCGGCCGCCTGCATCGTGCCGACAATACCGGTCAATGGTGCAAACACACCCATCGTCGCGCAACGGACCTCTTCAACATCGGTGCCGTCCGGAAACAGGCAGTGATAACAAGGTGACATCGGGTCGCTGGTATTGAATACCGAGACTTGTCCGTCAAAGCGGATTGCCGCGCCCGACACCAACGGCACGCCGGCGGCGACGCAAGCCTTGTTGACCGCATGACGCGTGGCGAAGTTATCGCAGCAATCGAGGACTACCGTGGCGGCGGCCACCTGTTTGGCGAGCGCCGCATCACGAAGACGCTCGGTCAGGGCGACGATTTCGATGTCGGGGTTGATCTCCAGCATTGTGCGTCGGCCCGATTCGGCCTTGGGCTGATCGATCCGGTCGGCGCGATGCAGAATTTGTCGTTGCAGATTGGTCATGTCGACGACGTCGTCATCGGCGAGCACAATGCGACCGATTCCGGCGGCGGCCAGATAAAGTGCCACCGGCGAGCCGAGGCCCCCGGCGCCGACGATCAGCGCGGTGCTGGCCAGCAGTCGCTCCTGGGCCTCGATGCCCATCTCATCGAGCAAAATGTGGCGGCTGTAGCGCAATAGTTGTGTGTCATTCATCACGGATCCTTGTCAGGCGGCGTCGAGGTGGTCGGGTCGGCAGGGGAATGCGGGGTAAGTGTGACGCTTTTGGGCGCGGCAATTGTCAATCGTGCCGACACTTGGCTCCTCCACAGCCCAAGTCTAGCCCTCATGTCGACCTCGACCGATGCCTTACATGCTGCTGATACCTCCTCGCTCTGTCTGGCGGTGCCTGCCCGTGCCTCGGCCGCACGTCTGATTGCGACGTTGCTGATGCTGGCTTTGGCCGCTCTGGTCGGGCACTGGCTGCTCACGATCAGCTCGGCGCTGAGTTTTCAGGACGATGCGGCGCAAACGCTCAGTACCGCCAGCCACTGGTTGCACGGGCAGGGCTTGCGTACCTCGATTCTCTATTACGACAGCCAACTTGCCCAGCTTGCCCCGGCCTTGCAGACCGTCTGGCCGCCGGCCGCGCCGGTGCTCGCTGCCACGATGGCGGCGCTGACCGGGCTGAGTCTGGCGAACAGTCTGTTGCTGGTGTTGTTTGGCGCGCATCTGCTCACCGCTGCGCTGCTGGCGCTGGCGCTGCGGTTGAGCACCGGCACGCGCCGCCAGCCGGGGCCGGCCGATGGCTGGCTGGCAGCAGCGATCATGGCCGCCTGGGTGCTGAGCGTGCCGGCCCTGCTCAATGTGTCGCGCGGCCTGGCCGAACCCTTGTTTCAGATGGCCGCGATGGCGGCGCTGGTGGCGTTGCTCGTTGGTTGCCGAGCCCGCACCGGCGGCCAACGTACGGTCTGGTTGTTGCTGGCTGGCGTCGGCATTTCGCTCTCGATTCTCAGTCGCTATCAGGCGCTGGCGCTGATAGCGCCGCTGGCGCTGGCGGCGACGCTGATCGAGCCGCCCGGTACGCGCTGGCCACAGCGGCTGCGCAGTGCGGCGCTGGCAACGGTGTTGCCAGGCCTGGTGACGATCGTCTTGCTGGGTCGCAACACCCTGATTACCAACAGTTTGACCGGCGGTGCGCACTCGGATCAGGGGCAGACACTGGTCGAGATTGCGGCGCGCATCAGCTGGCTGCCCGTGCACTGGCAGTTGCCTGGTCTGATGGCGATGCTGGCCTCATGTGCGTTCGCCGCGTTGCTGGCCGGCCTGCTCTGGGTGCGCGGCTTTGATACCTGTCGTCAACGCCCCGCGCGCTTTTGTCAGCCCGGTCGCCTGGCCGTGGTGTTCTGCCTGTCCGCTTACAGTGCCAATCTGGTGTTGTTGCTGGCTCTGGCGCTGACATCGACCGTCTATGCGATCGAAATGCGCTACCTGACCGTCAATGCGTTGTTTCTGGTGGTGCCGCTGGTGCTGGCCGTGCGCCAGTCGCTTGGTCGGGCCGGACCGACCATTCAGCGGTGGCTGTCAACGCGGGCAATGGCTGTGATCATCATGGTGGGGGCGCTGTTGCAATTTATTGCATTGCAGGGCCCGCTGACCCAGCGCATCGATCAGGCGCCGGCCGCGCAAGTGGCGCGCATATTGCAGGCTCACAAGATCGGCGAGCTGTCGGCTGCCGACTGGCTGCAATCCCGACTGTCTGCCGACACGGTGCTTTTGTCGTCCCATGCGCACAGTCTGAGCCTGATGATGAGCGATCTCGGCCAGAATGCACGGACGGTTCTCGGGGTTCCTTTACCTGTTTACACGAATAAGGACTGGTCCGAGCAGGAAATTCACGCAATGGCGACCCGCCATTCGGTACATTATCTGATTGCGTTCCGGGAGTTGCCTACCTGGGTGTATCAGGATCCGATCAATACGCTGCTTGACCAGACCGAAACCCGGTCGTGGCTGCAGCCTCTGGTCCAAACCCGTGCGTTGTTCATTGGCAAGGTGCTGAGCCCGAAAGTGGCCAGCCGATGAATACGTCACTGCGCCAATTCTCCCGGCCGGTTAAGGTGTTGTTGCCTGCCTCGCCGACACGCATCTGACTGATCGAGTGAACCATTAATGACACTGCCGCAAATTCTGCGCATTCTCTGGGCCCGTCGCAAAACGATTGTGGGCTTTGCAGTTGTGCTCTTCTCTCTGGCCCTGGCGGTCAGCCTGCTGGTGCCCAAAACCTACAAGGCCACGGCCGATATCCTGATCAACCTCGGTTCTGCCGATGTGATCTCGGGTACGGTTGCGCCGCACGCCGCGCTGGCCGCCAAGGTGGCGACCGAGGTCGATGTGGTGGAAAGCCGGCGCGTGGCACTGACGGTCGTGCACATCCTGCGTCTGGGCGAAGACGAACAATGGTTGCGGCGCTGGCGCGATGAGGCCGCCGGCCGCGGCGATGTCAATGTCTGGATTGCCGCCGAGTTGCTGAAGGATCTGGCTGTGCGCGCCGATGCCGAAGGCAGTGTGATCCGGGTCAACTATGAAGCCGATACCGCAGAAGGTGCGGCGCAACTGGCCAATACCTTTGTTCAGGCCTACCTGAACACCGCTACCGTGTTGCAAGTCGATCCGGCCCGTCAGAATGCCGAGTTCTTTGCCGAGCGCATCGAGAGCGCACGGGTCTATCTTGAACAGGCCAAGCAGCGTCTGTCCGAATACCAGAAGCAGAACAACATCATTGATGTCTCCGATCGCTTTGATGTGGAGAACGAACGGCTCGCCTCGTTGTCGCGCGAACTCGTGCAACTGGAGAGTCAGGCCGCCGAGGTGTTGTCGCGCGACCCGAACAACAAACGTCGCAGCGCGCTGCCCGAGGTGTTGTCCAATCCGGTGGTGCAGAGCCTGCGTCAGAGTCTGGCCGATGCCGAGGCCAATCTGAGCCGGCTCAGCCAGCGCCTGGGTGTGCAACACCCCACCTATATCGCCCAGGTAGAGCAGGTCAACAGTCTGCGCGGCAAACTTGACGCCGAAATCGATCGGCAGGCTACCGCCATCGTGCAGGCCGGTCAGGTCACGACCAAGCGCACCCGCGAAATTGCCCGCGCTCTTGAAGAGCAGCGCCGGCGGGTCATTGAACTCAAAGAGTTTCGCGATCAGATGGATCTGATGCGCAACGAAATCGATAACGCGCAGAAGTCGTACGAACTCATCAGCGAGCGCGGCACGATCAACTCGCTGGCCACCGAGAACCGCCAGACCAATGCTTCCATTCTGGCGCCGGCCACAGTGCCGCTCAAACCGGCCAGCCCGAACCTCATCCTCAACAGCGTGTTTGGCGGTTTGCTGGGCGCTCTGATTGGGGCGGCGATTGCGCTGTTTGGCGAATCGAGCCGGCCGCGCGTCAGATCGGTGGCCGATCTGACGCAGGCCTTCGATCTGCCGGTGCTGGTGTCCTTGCCCGACGGCAATCTGGGCGTGGGCAAACGTGGAAACTCGCGTGGGTCGCGAGTGTTGCCCAGTATTTCGCACCTGGGGTCTTCGTCCGCGTCGACCCCCCGGCTTGAAAACAAATCCTGAGCGACGACGAATAATGCCTAAAGACAGAGGTCAATTTCCTGGCGAGTCCGATAATCCGGTCACGATCGTCAGCAACACCGGTGAAGTTGTATCGATGATCGAAGACCCGGACGGCACGATCGGGTCCTTGCTGGTCGATCTGGGCGCGATGACGCCGGCCGAGGTTGAGCGGGTGCTGGCCAAGCAGGGTCGCTCGGACAAATTGTTTGGCGAAATTGCACGCAGCATGGGCTTCATTTCCGGCGCCCAACTCGAGCAAGTGCTGGCCCGGCAGTTCAATTCCCCGTTTCTGCCGATCGAGCAGACGCAATCCATTTCGTCGCGGGTGGTCGCTGCCCACGCGCCGCGCAGCCCTTTCGTCGAATCGATGCGCGCCTTGCGCATGCAGTTGGGCCGGCGCTGGTTCGATGAGCCCGAGCGCCGTTGTCTGGCCGTTTGCGGCGTCGGTAGTGATGAGGGCCGCAGCTATGTCGCGGCCAACCTGGCGGCGGTGTTTGCGCAGCGCGGCGAAAGAGTGCTGTTGATCGACGCCGATCTGCGCCGCCCGATGATGCGCCGGCTGTTTCGCATGCCGCGCAGTCGCGGCCTGTCGGGACTGTTGGCTGGTCGTGGCAGCAGCCGACCCATCAAGGCCATTACGGCGGTACCGGGGTTGTCGGTGTTGCCCGGTGGCGCGGCGCCGCCGAACCCGACCGAGTTGCTCGAGCAACGCGCGTTCAAGAAGTTGCTGACCGAGTTGAGTCAGCAGTTCAGCATCATCATTCTCGATACCGCCGCCGGTGAAGGCTCTACCGATGCGCAAGTGGTAGCGCAAGCGGCCGGTGCTTGTGTGCTGGTGGCGCGCAAGGACAAAACGTCGACCCTGGCACTGCAGGAACTCGACGCGAGTTTGCGCGACAACGACGTAGTCGTGCATGGTCTGATTTTCAACGACTACTGAATGCCGGACGTGATGGATCAGCAACGCCGCTTGCTGCTGGGAGCCGTGGCGCTCGCGGCTACCGGTTGCAAACCCGGTGGGGCCGATGCGGCCAGCAAGAGTGAACGGCCGCCCAAGGTCGGCACGCCGTATGTGATGGCGTCGCGTTACCAGCCCAGTTTTGCCGACGAGTTCAGCAACCCCGATTTGTCGCGCTTCA
>CAXBNM010000232.1:0-7846 GCA_963976885.1 uncultured Burkholderiaceae bacterium | reverse complement strand
GCGGACAGTGGCAGCTCGTGTTCAATGAGCTGCCGCACGGGGTTTCGTCGCAGAAGGTGCTCGAAGAAATCGAAGAGCTCAGCAACCCCAAGATCAAGGCCAACAAGAAGACGCTCAGCCCCGATCAGCAACAACTCAAGCAAGCCTTGCTTGGCGTGCTCGACACCGTGCGCGACGAGTCAGGCAAAGAGGCGCCGGTGCGGCTCGTCTTCGAGCCCAAGACCTCGAAAATCAAGCGTGAAGAGCTGGTCAGTATTTTGCTGGCCTACACCAGTCTGGAAAGCAATACCTCAATCAATCTGGTGATGATCGGTATTGACGGGCGCCCCCGGCAGAAGTCATTGGCCGAGATTCTGGTCGAATGGGGCCAGTTCCGGATCGAAACCGTCACCCGGCGTACGGCGTTCCGGCTCAAGAAGGTGCTGGACCGGATTCACATTCTCGAAGGCCGGCAGCTCATCCTGCTCAACATCGACGAGGTGATTCGGATCATCCGTAACGCCGATGATCCGAAGGCGGCGCTGATCGAGCGCTTCGAGCTTTCCGACCGTCAGGCCGAAGACATTCTCGAGATCCGGCTGCGCCAGTTGGCCCGCCTCGAAGCGATCAAGATCGAGAAGGAACTGAAAGCCCTGCGCGAAGAGGAAAAGGGCTTGCGTACGCTGCTTGACGACGAGGCCGCGATGAAGCGCCAGGTCATCAGTGAAATCAAGGCCGATGCCAAAACCTACGGCGACGATCGGCGCACGCTGGTTGAAGAGGCCGAGCGCGCCGTGGTTGAGGTCAAAGTGCCGGAAGAGCCGGTTACCGTGATCGTTTCCGAAAAAGGATGGGTCCGGGCCCGGCAAGGCCATGGCCACGATCCCAGCCAGTTCAACTTCAAGTCGGGCGATTCGTTCGACGGGGCCTACGAGGTCATGACCACCGACTTGTTGTTTGTCGTGGCCACCACTGGCCGGGTGTACTCCGTGCCGGTCAATCTGCTGCCCTCGGCCCGCGGCGATGGTTCGCCCATCACCACATTGGTCGAGCTGGAGGCTGGCGCGCGGGTTCAGTCGGTGTTTGCTGCCGATCCGGAGGCGGGCGTGCTGTTTGCCACCGCGCAAGGCAATGGTTTCATGACTCAGGCCAAAGACCTGGTCGGCCGCACCCGGCAGGGCAAGTCGTTGATTACGCTGGGCAAGGATGACGCTCCGCTGCGTCCGGCGGTTTTCAAGCCCGGCATGGACCAGGTGCTTTGCCTTTCGCAGGAAGGCCGGGCGCTGGTGTTTGCGCTGAGCGAGGTCAAGGTGCTGAAAAACGGCGGTCGTGGGGTCAGCCTGATGGGCACCGAGAAGAAAGACCTGCTTCAGCAAGCCGTCGTGTACGGCAAGCCTGGCGTCACGATTGCCGGCACCGGCCGCGGGGCCAAGCAGGTCGAGCGTGTCTTCACGGCAGCCCAGTTGGCCGCCTGGGAGGGGGGCCGGTCGCGCAAGGGACGCTTGCTCGAGCCACGCATCAAGCAGGCGCGTCTGGCGGCAATTCAGTTATGACACCGGCCTGTCTGGTGTCGCGGATGCGGGCCAGCAGGGCGCTTTTCCAATTACCGATTTGAATCCGGTGCGCCAGCCGTGCCCCGATTCACTGACCAACCGACTCGTGCTGCACCAGCGCGGGCAGAGCATGGAGAAAACTTGATGAGTCAGGATAAGAGCAATGCAGGGGACGCGGCGCAGGCGCCGGTCTTGTTTGAAGAAGTCGAGGTCGGCGGGGGGCTGCGCATCGGTTATGCGCGGCTGAACCGACCGGCTCAGGTCAACGCGCTGGACTTGCAGATGTGCGAGTTGATGCTCGAAAAATTCCGCCGCTGGCGGTCCAATGAATCGATCGTCGCGGTGGTTCTTACCGCCAATGGCACCAAAGGCTTTTCGGCTGGCGGCGATGTGGCCGGTGTGGTGCGCGAGGTGCGCGCTGGCGGCGACCATCGCTTTGAATACGGCGATCTGTTCTTCGAAGTTGAATACACGCTGGATCGCTTGATTCACACCTATCCCAAGCCCTTCATCACCCATGCGTTCGGCATTTGCATGGGCGGCGGTGTCGGGCTGACCGTGGGTGGCTCGCACCGTATCGTTTCCGATCGCTGTCGCATCGCGATGCCCGAGATTCATATCGGTCTGTTCCCGGATGTCGGCGGTGGCTGGTTCCTGAACCGTGTGCCCGGTGGCCTTGGACGGGTGCTGGCCCTGACCGGCATGATGATCAACGAAGCCGATGCGTTGTTTGCCGGCTTTGCCGATGCGTTTGTGCCGGGCGAGGAAAGCGGCCGCTTTCATGATCAGTTGCACGCGCTGGAATGGACGCGTGACTGCGCGACCAATCATCGCCTGGTGACGGCGCTGCTGGGCTCGACCAATCACCGTTATCGCGGCGGCTTGCCCGTTGCGGGCTTGAGCCAGTACTACGATGCGTTGCGTTTCATTGCCACGCAACCCGATGTCCCGTCGCTTCTGGCTGCGCTGCAATCGGCGGCCGAAGACGATCCGTTCTTCGAGGCTGCGGCCAAGGGGCTCGGCAACGGCTCACCGACTACCGCGCTGGTGGCCGATGAATACATCCGTCGTTCGGTGCATTTGTCGCTGCCCGAAGTGCTGGAACTTGATCTGGTGCTGGCCCGCCAGTTCCAGCGTCGCCACGATTTTGCCGAAGGTGTCCGTGCGCTGCTGATCGACAAGGATCGCAAGCCGACCTGGGCGCCTGATTCGTTTGATGCGGTCGACCCTGCCGATGTGGCCGGTCATTTCGAGCCGCTGACCGATCGCGGCTGAACGCGTGGGGTGGGGCGGCGCCGGGTGCGAGCATCCGGCGCCTTGGCGCCCTAATGGCCGGTACGCGGATTGATGC
Organism: uncultured Burkholderiaceae bacterium; assembly: GCA_963976885.1. Classification (GTDB taxonomy): domain Bacteria; phylum Pseudomonadota; class Gammaproteobacteria; order Burkholderiales; family Burkholderiaceae_E; genus JAUIAI01. The sequence goes on along the minus strand of CAXBNM010000232.1, from coordinate 4,963 downwards.
CAATCAGGCGTGAAATTCGCACCGGCCGCTGATCGATGTTCATGCGCATGACTTTTTCCTGCAGGCGTCTGTCGGCAATCGTCATCCGCAATCGGGACCGGATGTATTCGGCCCATGATGAAATTACGAAGCGCTCGACGAAGCGCCCGGATTCGGACAGATCGCGAAAGACGCGCCAATCGGACGCGCCGTTGCGACGGCGGGTATCTTCGATTCCTTCGATGGCCTCGAAGAATTCCTTCTGCTTGTCTTCGGCGATGAAGTATTCGATCTGCACCAGTACCGGGCCATCATCGGGCAGGGGCTCGATGGGCAGCGCAAGATCGGGCAGGCTGGCAAACGGCGTGGTTTCTGCGTCGCTGCCAAGTTTGACCACCGAGGCGCGGTTGGCCAGGTGCAGCACCATCAGCAGCAGCGCCGAGATCGCGCAGGCGACCTGCGTGCCGGCTACGCTGGCCAGCATGCCCCACATTGCACTGCCTACCGCAAGCGAGGTCTGCACCGCGAGCAAACCCAGTGATACCGCGCGTGCGCGCACCCAGGCCGGTGCGACGGTTTGTGTGCCGGCGCCCAGACTGGCCAGCACCCCGACCCATGCCGCGCCGGCGGCCATTGCGCCGATCATGGCGATGATGATGATATGACTGGCCGCCACGACCAGCGTGGCGACAATCCAGAGCAGGACATAGCCGGTCACGACCGAATTGAGCGGGTAACGTTGCAGCAGGCGCGGCATCAGAAAGGCCGCGCCGACCGCGCCCGAACCGAACATGCCGAACAGTGCGCCATAGCCGACCGCCGACATGTCGAGCTGGTCGCGGGCGATGACCGGCAGCAGTGCCCACAGTGCGCTGGCACAGATGCTGAACACCAGCGTGCGCACGATCAGAGCGCGCATCGGAGTTGAGTGGCGGGCAAAGCGCAGACCGCTCTTGACACCGGCGAAGACGGTTTCAGGCACGCCGAGCAGCGTGCGGGGCGGGAGTGACCAGCCTCGGATACCGATGATCATGAACAGGAAGAATGCGCCGCTGGCGACCAGCGCATTGCCGCTGCCCCAGAAACCGGCGATGCCGCCGGCCATTGCTGGTCCGATGGCGCGGGACACATTGAACGCAACCGCACCAAGCGCGACGGCCCGGGAAACCTCGTTGGGTTCGACCAGTTCGTTGACGCTGGCCAGTTGGGCCGGCATGTAAAACGCGAACGCGGCACCGGTGATGAAGGTCAGAATCAACAGAGCTACCGGCCCGATATGACCGGAAAGCGTGATGGCGGCCAGAATCATTGCCGTTACGAGCAGCACGAAATTGGCGATCAGGATGACCCGGCGCCGGTCAACAATATCGGCCAGTGCGCCTGCAAACAGGCCAAACAGAAGAGTCGGCAGGGTGGCGGCAGTCTGGACCAGCGCAACCATCCAGGCCGCGGGGGTCAAGGTGGCCATCAACCAGGCCGCCATGGTGATAACCATCGTAAAGCCCAATGCCGTGCCGACTGCGCCGAAGTAGAACCAGCGATAGGGCCGGTGACGTAAGGGCGAGTGTTCGAATGCGGACACGACGATAGGATTCCTGAAGACAGTTGGGGCAGTCGACGAACCGGCGGGCTGGCCGTTGTCTGATGCAAGGATAGACGAGTTGTGTGCGCTTGTCGGCCATCAAGGGGCATACCGGAGCCGGAACCACGCTGACGCCCGGAAACTGTGGGGCTGGCGCGTCGTCAGCCCGGACGGGCCCGGTGCGCGGTTGTCGTCAGCCTGACGCCGCATCCATCCGCCGGAGTTGGCGTTCGGACAGAAGCAGATGGAACAACGCCAAAATGGCGCAAAGCGCGGCCGCCAGTCCGAGCATGTTCAGTCCGTAGGCCTCGCTGATAAGACCGGACAGGGTCGAGCCGACCGAGGCGCCGACATAGACGGCAGCGGCGTTCAGCGCCAGCACCACGCTTTGGCCGTCGGGGGCCGCCGCCACCAATCGTGCCTGTTGCGGCACCATGAACGACCAGCCAAAAGTCGACCACACAATGGCGATGGCAAAGAGCAGCAAGTCGGGTAGCGGCAGTACCGAAAAAAACGGTAGCAGCAGAGTCTGCGAAACACAGGCAATGATCAGGCTGCGGTAAGGCCCGATGCGATCGGTCAGCCGGCCGCCCAGAATGTTGCCCAGGACCGCCCCGAGTCCGTAGAGCGCCAGCAAGGCAGTCACCCCATTGCGCGAGTATTGCATTTGCTCTTCAAGCAAAGGGGCTATCAGGGTGAACAACACGTAGGCGCAGGTGATGTAGCTGGCGGTAAACATCACCGCGTTCATGACCGGCGGATTACGCATGGTCTGCACAAGGGTAGTGAGGGAGTTGGCCGGCACCGACAAGGTTTGAGGGACCAGACGAGTTACGCCGATCAGACACAGCAGGCTCAGTACGGCGACCAGCGCGAAAGCGATCTGCCAGCCAAAGGTGTAGCCGATGAAGCTGCCAATCGGTACGCCGAGCACTTGCGCCAAGGTGAAGCCGATGAAGACCTGGGCCAGCGCTTTGCCGCGACGTGCCGGCGGTACCAGCGCCATCGCCACTACCGAGGTGACGGGTGTGAACATGCCGGCACCGAGCGCGGCGACGATGCGCGACGCGTAAAGCGTGAGTGGGTCAGGGGCGAAGGCAGCCAGTAACGCGCCGACCATGAAGATGCTCATGCCAATAGTCAGCACCCGCACCCGGCTGAGTCGACCGGTGAGCGCAATCGACAGCGGCGAGCCAATTGCATACGCCAGCGCGTAGATTGTCAGCAATAAGCCCGATGCCGTTTTGGAGAGTGCGAATTCTGTCGCCACCGGCGTCATGACGCCGACCACGATAAACGCGCCCATGCCAATGGCGAAATTACTGGTGGAAAGAACGCCGACAACCCATCGGGCGTGCTGGGGACTGAGTATTTGTTCAGGGTTGTCGGAATGCTTCACAGATGGAGTCCCGTTTGCCGCTTTTGTAAGTGTTATAAAAATTCAAATCGCATCTGCCCCGCCCAACAGGCGTGGATGGCCCCCGTCAATGGCCTATTATTTGCTCAGGAGAGGGTCACGGTAGTTTATGTGAGAAACCAATAAGGTCCCTGGCGGGAGTATCGACGGCTTGGCAGTCGTTCGATCGCTTGCCGGTGTGCCATTAGCCTGGATAACGAGGAAAGCATGATGAATAACGCCTTGCGCGGATTAGTAGTGGTGATAGCGACGTTGACGCTGATGGCATGCGGTAGTGATGCCGATGACAGTGCCGTCTCCAACAACGGCTCTGGCCAGACCGATAACGGTGGCGACACGGGCAACGGCGGCGGTGGCGACACGGGCAACGGTGACGGCGGCGACACGGGCAACGGTGACGGCGGCGACACGGACAACGGTGACGGCGGCGACACGGGCAACGGTGACGGCGGCGACACGGGCAATGGCGACGGCGGCGACACGGGCAACGGTGACGGCGGTGACACAGGCAACGGCGGTGACGGCGACGCAGGTAACGGCGGTGGCGGCGACGGTGTGGACAACGGCTATTCAGGCCAGCCGAACAGCACCTTTGCGTTGCTGAGAAGTCGCTCCGACATGAGCACGCTGGTGCAGGCCATTGACGCAGCCGGACTGGCTCAAACGCTTGGCGAAGCCGGCTCACTGACCTTGCTGGCGCCCGACAACATTGCGTTTGATCGTTTGTTCCAGGAGCTGAATCTGACGCCGGCACAGCTGTTCGGCAATGTTGACCTGTTGACCGAGGTGTTGCGCTACCACGTTCTGGACGGCGCCCAGAACCGGGCGTCAATTCCGATGGGCTTGCCGCTGGATGCTTCCCAGGGTTCAGTGCTCAAGTTCGAGCAAGACACGGCAGCGATGCCGACCATCTACGATGGGCGCGGCCGTTTGTCGCGGGTCAAGGAAATGGACTTGCAAACCAGTAACGGTTTCGTGCACACCATCGACTCGGTGCTGCTGCCAGCCGACAAGAACATCGTGCAGCTTGCCTCGGCGCGTGGTGATTTGAGTGTGCTGGCCGAGGCCATTACGGCTGCCGGGCTGACCGAGACCCTGGCTTCTCCTGGTCCGCTGACCTTGCTGGCGCCGGACAACAACGCCTTTGCGGCAATTTTCAGCGAACTCGGTCTGACCAAGGAACAGTTGTTTGCCGATACCGAGTTGCTGCGTTCGGTGCTGACGTATCACGTGCTGCCGGGCGCAGTGTTCCGCGCGCAGATTCCATTCGGTGAGCGCGTGGCAACGGTGCAAGGTCAACCGATCATGGTCGGTGAAAACTATCCGCCATTGGTCTGGGATATCCGGGGCCGGGAAGCGGAGATCCTCTCGATCGATGCGATCACCACTAACGGGGTCGTGCACATCCTGAATCGAGTGTTGTTGCCGGCAAACTGACCCTTCCGGGGCTTACCCATCCTGGGGATTGGACAAGAAAGGCGGCCGTTTCGGGCCGCCTTTCTTTTTTGCGCCGCTATACTCGCGCAGATAGGATGCCTGGAGTTGTCTTGCTGCGAGTGATTCATACTGCGGATTGGCAGATTGGCCGTGAGTTCGGCCTGTTCGCCGATGATGATGCGGCCGCGCTGGCGGCGGCGCGTCTTACTACCGTGAAAAAAATCGGCCAACTGGCCACCGAACGCGGCGCCGACCTGGTGCTGGTGGCCGGTGATGTCTTCGACGCGCCGTCAATGGCGGACAAAACCATGCGCCGGCTGTTTGGCGCGCTGGAGTCCTTTCAGGGGCCGTGGGTTCTGCTGGCCGGCAATCATGATCCCGCCTTGTCTGCCGGGGTCTGGGCCCGCGCCAATGAGCTTGGCTGCATACCGGACAATGTGGTGGTGCCCGCAGCCGTAACCACTATCAACCTGAATGCCATCGGGGCCAGCGTGCTCGCCGCGCCACTGACGCAGCGCCGGGTGTACGACGATCTGACCGCCGCATTC
>CAXBNM010000231.1:0-7874 GCA_963976885.1 uncultured Burkholderiaceae bacterium | reverse complement strand
TGCAGCGAGGGCTTTTTCAGAAAGTCGTTGCGGTCGGCCGACGAGACAACGATTTTGATGATCTCATCGTCATGGGCGATGGTGAGCGGAATCTCGGTGCCGGCCGGCCCCAGCTGCCAGACTTCACGGAAGAACCAGGCCAGCGAGTCGACCCGCTGATCGCCGACCGCCAGAATCAGGTCGCCTTTCTTAAGGCCGGCGCGCGATGCCGGGCCGTTTGCCGCGACGCCGCCGACAACCAGATGCCGTTCGGCCTCGATTGGATAAAGGCCGAGCCACGGCCGTGGTGGCCGGGCGGGGCGGCCGGTGGTAAGCATGTCGTCAAGAATCGGTTCGAGCAACTCGATGGGCACGACCATGTTGGCCTGCGATTGTTCTTGCTCTTCGGCGCCCGATTCCTGCACCAGTAGCGAACCAATGCCGATCAGTTCACCGGCCTCGTTGACGACCGCGGCGCCGCCCCACTGCGGGTGGGCCGGCGAGGTGAACAAGGCCTCATCGAGCAGGTACTCCCAGTAGCCGGCAAACTCGTGCTTGTCGGTAATGGCGGATTTGAGGGAATGGGCTCGCCCGCCATGGCTGATCACATAGACGGTGTCGCCGGTGTTGCTGCTCTTGCTGCTGGCCCGGCGCAGCCACGGCGTGCCCAGCGGGCCGAGGGCCTTGATCAGCCCGAAACCGGTCACCTGATCGTAGCCAATGGGGTAGCCGACCACGACCGTGCCGTCATTGGTGGTCAGCCAGACCGTTTCGGCTTCGGTAATCAGATAGCCGATGGTCAGAATGGTGCCATCTTCGGAAATGACAACGCCATTGCCGACGCGCTCGGTGCCCAGGGTTTCGGCCGTGAAGCCATCGGCCGGGATTTCGGTGCGCACGGTGACGACCGCATCGAGAACTGTATCCAGATCGAAGGCGATTTCCTGCTCATCGGGTTGCATGGCCTCGGGAAACGACCAATTTTCGGCTTCAGACATTGTTGTATGGCGGTGACAGTCGAGGAAAGTTGAGTGTACGCGAATGGTTGGCGCATCGTGGTTGATCCCGTACGGTGCGACGGAGCGTGCCTGGCACATGGCGCAATAGCCGGCCAGGGTGATGGTAATTCGGAACATCCATGGAACGCCCAGAGCCGCGCCAGCTTATAGTGCGGGTTAGCCAGGTAACGCGCCAACATGCCGGGCGCCACCAAGCCCGGCGCTGACATCGGAGACACAATCAATGGCCGAGTATTTTGCGACCGTACAGTGGCAACGCCAGCCCGACGAACTTTATCTGGACAACAAATACAGCCGCGCCCATCGCTGGGACTTCGACGGCGGCGCCAGTGTGCCGGCATCGGCTTCGCCGCATATCGTACCGTTGCCGTATTCGGTGCCGGCCAACGTTGACCCCGAGGAGGCCTTTGTGGCGGCCTTGTCGAGTTGTCACATGCTGTTTTTTCTCTCCATTGCCGCCAAGGAGCGGTTCATTGTTGAGCAGTACATCGACCGTGCGGTGGGTCTGATGGGGCGTGATGCAAGCGGCAAGATCGCGATGACACGCGTCACGCTGCGCCCGCAGGTGGGCTTCAGTGGCGAGCATCTGCCCACGCCCGCTCAACTTGAAACCATGCACCATCAGGCGCACGAGAAGTGCTTCATTGCCAGATCGGTCAAGACCGAGGTGGTCACCGAAATTGTCGCCTGACCGGCCGGTGCCGGGGGCTAGCCAAAGTCCAGCGCGGTGGCGGTAATTGCCGCCATTGCCTGCGAAAAGAACCGGTCGGGGTGGCGCACGATCCAGAAGCGGCGGGTCAGGGCCTGACTGATCGCGCGGGGCACTTCGATCAGGCGCAAACCCTCGGCAGCCGGGTCAGCGGCCACCACCCGCCGGCTCATGCAGGCCAGCCAGTCGCTGTTCTGCAGCAAACGCTTCTGGGTTTCGGCGTCGTTGACCTCCAGGGCTACGCGCGGCGCAAAATCGAGATAACGGGCGGCGGCGCGCAGAAAGATTTCACGGGTGCCTGAGCCGGGCTCTCTGAGTACCCAATGCCAGTCCGCCAGGTTTCGACTGATTCGGCCTCTTTTGTCGAAAATAGGGTGATCTTGCCGGGCAAACAAGCAGAGTTGATCGTGCAGCCAGGCCTGGCGATGCAGGGCCGGGTCGAGCACATCGCCTTCGATGAATGCGACATCAAGCGCAAAGTGGGAGATCTGGCGCAGCAGATCTTCACTGTTGGCGACGGTGATCGTGGCCCGGAAGTCGGGGAGTTGTTCGTGACAGCTGCGAATCAGGCCGGGCATCACGTAAGGGCCGATGGTGCGCGAGGCGCCGAGCGCAATCAGCGCCGGGCGGCCTTGAGCCGGATCGATGAGCTGGTGGATTTCGCGAGCCCGGTCGACCATCTCGATGGCGCGGGGCAGCAGGCGCTCGGCGGCGTCGGTGCGTACCAGCCGGCGACCGCGCCGCTCGAACAAGCTGACCCCGAGCGCACTTTCCAGCTCTGCCAGGCTCATGCTGATGGCCGACTGGGTGCGCGCCAGGCGCTCAGCGGCGGCCGAGATGCTGCCCAGGGTGGCGATCTCGGCGAAGGTTTCGAGCTGCCGCAACGAAAAACGCTGCGCGGGGCCAGCGGGTGCCAGCCAGGTCGGCTTGGAGGGGGGCGTTCTGGCGGCCATCGGTAAATTTGGCAGGAGTGGGTTTCGATTCAGTAAAACTGATATTGAAGTTTAGTATTACTCAGTTTTCCAAATGAGTCGATTCTTCTAGAATCGGCCCATGACTACGCCCACTGTCCCCGCCCATACCCAGCCGATCAAGTTTGAAGATCGGTCCGTGCAACGCACTGAACACACGACTTGTTACATGTGTGCCTGCCGCTGCGGCATCAAGGTCACGATCGAAAACGAGCGTGTGCGCTTCATTCAAGGCACCGCCGAACATCCGGTCAACCAAGGTGTGCTGTGCGCGAAGGGCAGTGCCGGCATCATGAAGCAGTACTCGCCGGGCAAGCTGCAGCAACCGATGCGCCGCAAGCCGGGCTCGGCGCGCGGCGAAGGGCAGTTCGAGCCGGTCAGCTGGGAAGAGGCGCTGAACGAGTTGGCGGCGCGGCTCAAGAAGATTCGCGAAACCGATCCCAAGAAGCTGGCCTTCTTTACCGGCCGCGATCAGATGCAGGCACTGACGGGTCTGTGGGCGCAGCAATTCGGCACACCCAACTGGGCCGCGCACGGCGGCTTCTGTTCGGTCAACATGGCCGCCGCCGGGCTTTACTCGATTGGTTATTCGTTCTGGGAGTTCGGTGCCCCCGACTTCGACCGGGCCAAATACTTCGTGATGTGGGGCGTGGCCGAAGATCACTCGAGCAACCCGATCAAGATCGGCCTCGAAAAGCTCAAGAGTCGCGGCGCCAAGTTTGTCTCGATCAACCCGGTCCGCACCGGCTACTCGGCCATTGCCGATGAGTGGGTGCCGATTCGCCCCGGCACCGACGGGCTGCTGGCGCTGGCCATCGTGCACGTATTGCTCAAGCGCGAGTTGTTCGACTGGGAGTTCCTGGTTCGGACCACCAACGCGGGCTGGCTCGTCATAGATGCGCCCGGCACCTCCAGCGACGGCTTGTTCCTGCGCAACGATGAACAACAGCCGCTGGTGTTTGATCAGGCTACCGGCGTGCCCAGCGCGCTGGCCAAAGGCGTGCAGCCGGCGTTGTTCGGCAACTTCACGCTGGCCGGCAAGTTCGAGGGGCGCAAGGTCCGCACCGTGATGTCGCTGATGGCCGAGCGTTATCTGGCCGACGAATACGCGCCGGCCGCGGTCGCCGAGCGCTGCGGCGTGCCGGCCGCGCAGATCGAACGGCTCGCGCTCGAAATGGCGCAGATTGCCTTCGAAGAGCCGATCGAGTTGCCGATTCCCTGGACCGATGTGTGGGGCAATCATTACGAAACCACCATCGGCCGGCCGGTGGCGATGTTCGCGATGCGCGGCATCTCGGCGCACTCCAATGGTTTCCAGACCTGCCGCTCGCTGCACCTGATTCAAATGCTGCTGGGCGCGCTCGACGGGCCGGGCAACTTCCGTTCCAAGGCGCCGTTTCCCAAGCCCGTGCCGCCGCCGCAATTGCCGGAAAATGACAGCGATGTCATGAACGCACCGTCGCGCCCGCTGGGCAAGCCGCCGCTGGGCTTTCCGACCCGGCCCGAAGAGTTGGCGGTCGACGAAGCCGGTCAGCCGCTGCGCCTGGACAAGGCCTACTCCTGGGAGAGCCCGATTGCCGCGCACGGCATGATGCACATGGTGATCCACAACGCCGTGCAGGGCGACCCGTACGAAATCGACACGCTGATGCTGTTCATGGCCAACATGGCCTGGAATTCGGCGATGAATACGCAGGGCACGCAGGCCATGCTGACCGCTCAGAAGGACGACGGCAGCTACAAGATTCCCTACATCGTTGTGTCCGATGCGTTCGACTCCGAAACCGTGCGCTATGCCGATCTGGTGTTGCCCGACACCACTTATCTGGAGCGCTACGACGCGATCTCGCTGCTCGACCGGCCGATCTCGGAACCCGACACGGTGGCCGATTCCATCCGCCATCCGGTCATCAAACCCGACCGCGATGTCCGGCCCTGGCAAGAGGTGCTGGTTGATCTGGGCGCCCGGCTTGGCTTCCCGGCCTTTGTCGATGAGCAAGGCGCGCCCAAGTACCAGGGCTATACCGATTTCATCGTGCGCTTCGAGAAGTCGCCCGGCATTGGTTTTCTGGGTGGTTTCCGGGGTGTCAATGGTGACAAGCCGCTCAAGGGCGAACCGAACCCGAAGCAGTGGGAAGCCTATATCGACAACAAGAGCTTCTTCACCTGGCACTGGCCCGAGAACATGCAGTTCAACCGGGGTCTGAACAAAGCGTATCTGGACAAGGCGACCGAGAGCGGCTTCATCGGCTCGGCCGACCCCATCGTGATGCAGATCTATTCCGAGCCGCTGCAGAAGTTCCGGCTGGCCGGGCAGGGCTTGTACGACGGGCCGCGCCCGCCCGCCGACATCGATCGCGAGCGACTGGCCCGCTACTTCGATCCGCTGCCGATCTGGTACGGACCGCTCGAAACCCTGGCGCTCGAAACACGCGACAAGGCCGAGGCCGATGGTTTCGATTTTCATGCGATCACCCAGCGCCCGATGGTGATGTATCACTCCTGGGATTCGCAAAACGCCTGGCTGCGGCAGATTCTCGGCCAGAACTTCCTCTACATGAATGATGCAACCGCGGCTCGGTTGGGGCTGGTCGATGATGACTGGGTCTGGGTCGAGTCGCACAAGGGGCGCATTCGCTGCCAGATGCGTACGATGGCCGGGGTCGAAACCAATACGGTCTGGACCTGGAACGCCATTGGCAAGATGTCCGGCGCTTGGGGCTTGAGCAAAGAGGCCAGTGAAGCCACGCACGGCTTCTTGCTCAACCACCTGATCAGCGAGAGCCTGCCGAAGTCGGGCGACGAGCGCACGATCACCAACTCAGACCCGATTACCGGTCAGGCCGCCTGGTACGACCTGAAAGTTCGCATCACCAAGGCCGCTCCGGGTGAAACCGGAACCTGGCCCCAATTCGGATCCACGGAGACAAAGTCTTGAAACTTGGCCTGCTGATCGATCTCGACACCTGCGTGGGCTGTCATGCCTGCGCGGTGGCCTGTAAAGAATGGAATGGCGCCTCGGCAATGGCCGGCGGCGCGCCCGACTATGACCCGCATGGCGCTGCGCCTTCGGGCGTCTGGTACAACCGCATCCGGCAGTACGAGGTGCAGGATCACGCCATCGAAGACGCGCCCGCTGCCGCCAGCGCCGCCGCGATGCAGCACCCGCCGGCTGAAGGTGGGCACTGGAATCTTTCCAAAACCATCAATGTGCCGATGTCGTGCATGCATTGCGAGCAAGCCGATTGCGTCACGGTCTGCCCGACTGGTGCTTCGTACAAGCGGGCCGAAGATGGAATCGTGCTGGTCGATCCGGAAAAGTGCATGGGTTGCAACTACTGCGCCTGGGCCTGTCCGTATGGCGCACGCGAACTCGATGAAAACGAAGGCGTGATGCGCAAGTGCACCTTGTGTGTTGATCGCATCTACGACGAGGCGCTGCCCGAAGCCGAGCGCCAGCCGGCTTGCGTGCTGGCCTGTCCGTCGCATGCCCGTTTCTTTGGTGACTACGACGACCCGGCCTCCGAGGTCTCGGTGCGCGCCCAGAACCGGGAGCGTGTTGGCATGCTCGAAGATCTCGACTACAAGCCGCTCAACTTTTATCTGGCTCCGCGTCAGCAACCGGTGGTTGATACCGCCGCCACCGAGACCCGTTCGGGCTCGCTCGGTTCGCGCCTGGCCGATCTCGTCAACAAGGTGGTGTCCCTGTGAAGCCAGCTCTGTCGGTCATTCTGTTTACGGTTTCCTCGGGCGCTGGCCTGGGGATGTTGTTCTGGCTGGCGCTGTCGCGCCTGGCCCATGCCGGAGCGCCCAGTCAGTCCTGGTGGATTGCGGCAACGGTAGCCGTGGTATTGCTCACGGTCGGCCTGATTGCTTCCACCGGCCACCTGGCCAACCCGAAAAACGCCTGGCGCGCGTTCTCGCGTTTTCGTACCTCGTGGCTCTCGCGCGAGGGTGTGTTTGCGGTGGCCTTGTATGTCGTCGGCGGCTTGTATGTGCTGGCCTTGTTGACGCAGGCGCCGCATGCGCTGGTCTCGTTGCTCGGGCTGGCCGTCATGGCCTTGAGTCTGGCGGTGCTGATCTGTACCGGCATGATCTACGCCTGCCTGAAAACCATTCCCCGCTGGCACAACTGGCACACCCGGTTTGCGTATCCCTTGCTCGGTCTGTTCTCGGGTTCCTTGCTGGTAGTGGCGCTCATCCCGGCCGGTGGTCAGTTGGTGTTGCGCTGGGTGGCCTTGCTGTTGCTGGTGCTGGCCGCGATCGTCAAATGGCTGTACTTCCGGCGCTTTCAGGAGCCGGGCGGACCGCGCCTGGCCGATGCGCTCAAGCAAAGCCGGGGCGAGCCTCGTTTGCTCGACGTCGGTCATACCCATCCAAGTTTTCTGATGCGCGAATTCGGCTTCAACGTCGCGCCGCAAAAAGCCGCGCAAATGCGCCTGGCCTTGCTGGTGCTCAGTTTTGCCTTGCCGGCACTGATTCTGTTGCTGTGGCCGGCGGCTAGCGCGCTGGCGGCGGTGTCGTGTCTGGCCGGTCTGTTCGCCGAGCGCTGGCTGTTCTTTGCCGAGGCTCGCCACGTCGTACGGCTCTACCACGGGGAGCGACAGGTTTGAATCAGGTCGCCGAGCCTGAAGCTTCGGCAGGCAAGCCGGCACACGACGGCCGCCTGCATCCGCGTACCTGGTTACGCGAGTTGCGCGAACCCGGCACCTTGCGCACCGATCTGCTGGCCGGGCTGACCGGCGCAGTCGTGGTGTTGCCGCAAGGCGTGGCCTTTGCCACGCTGGCGGGCATGCCGCCGCAATACGGTTTGTACACTGCAATGGTGCCGTGCATTCTGGCTGCCTTGTTCGGCTCCAGCCGGCAAATGGTGACCGGGCCGGCCAATGCCATCTCGCTCACCGTGCTGGCACTGATCGGCCCGTTGGCCGAAGCCGGCACCCCCGATTACGTCCAACTGGTCATTACGCTGACCTTCATGGTTGCCTGCTGGCAGATCATCGTGGCGGTTTCCGGGATGGGCAAGCTGGTCGATCGTATTCCGCACAGCGTCATCATCGGGTTTACCTCGGGGGCGGCGATTCTCATCGCCAACAGCCAGGTGCGCCATGTGTTTGGCTTTGACTGGTCGCGGGGCATGTCGGTCGTTGACACCGTGACGCAGTTTCTGCCCTCGCTGAGCAGTCTGCACTGGCC
>CAXBNM010000230.1:0-7881 GCA_963976885.1 uncultured Burkholderiaceae bacterium | reverse complement strand
AAAAAGGGGGGTTTTTACCCGCCTTTTGAACGGTCCAGGACCCGCCTGCCGATAATGCAGAAAGGGCCGGCAAAGCCGGCCCTCATGAGGGTGCAGACCCCGAGGATCAGCCCAGTGTGCTGACCTGTGACAGCGCGCTTTGCATCACCGCCATGTTTGCATCCAGCGTTGTGTATTGCCGCAGCAATCGAGCCTCGATGCTTTCCAGCCGTACCTCCCAGGCGCTTTGCTGATCCTCGATATCCTGTTCACGGGCACGCAGCGATTCGGTCGCGCCGCTGATGGCGCCGTCGGTGCCGAGAAGATTCTCAATGATGTCGGTAAGTTGGCTGGCAAAACCTTTGCTCGAGCCATCCAGCCCATTGCCGGCAAACAACCGGGTGATGTCCGAGCGACTGGCACTGGCTACTTCGAACTTGGATGCATCCAGTGACAGCGACCCATCCTGGGCAATATCGATCCCAATGTCATGCAAGCGACTCAGGGCGGGGGCATCTTCGCCCTCGGCACCCGATAAGGTGCCAGAGACGATTTCGCGCAGGCGCGACTGCGCCATGATTGCCATGCGGTTGCCCTGCAATGCCCCGGCGGTCTGGGTTTCGGCGTTGTAACTGGTCTGCTCACGAATCAGCGAGTTGGTCGCGTTGTAGGCAGTAATGAAGGTATCGAGTTTTTCGCGAATCGATTCACTGTCGGTTTGCACTTCAAGATCAACCGGGCTTGCCGTTACCTTGCGCAATGTCAGGGAGATGTTCTCCAGAACACCTTCAGGTTCATTGCTGGCGCTTTCGAGCGCCAATCCGTTGAGTTCGAATTTGGCATTGCTTGCGGTCTGGGTGGCCTGCATGGTGCCGCCGGCCTGGCCTGGCGTATAGCTCAGATCGGCCAGCGAAGCGCCGACCCCGGTGCCATCGGCGGTGGCGGTGACCTGGAAGGCCTGCGCCTCACCGCTTTCGCTGCTGCGCAGCATGATCCGGGTGCCGCCGGCATCGGTTACCAGTGATGCACCAATGCCATGATTGCCGGCATTGATCGCGGCGCTGACCTCTTCAAGAGTAGCGCCGGCCTCGATATCAATGGTGAACGGGTCCGGCACGACGCCGTCTTCGTCGGCAGCGAACTGGATCGTGAGGCTGCCGCCGCCAATGACTGAATTCTTGTCGTCCAGCGCGCCCGAGACAATGGTCTGGGGGGAGGCGAGTTGATTGACTTTGACTGCGTAGTTGCCCATCAGGGCGCCGGAGGCCGCCTTGATGCCTACCGCGGTGTCGTCGGAGCTGACGCCGGTTGCGGCACCCCAGGTTTTGGCTTCGGTCAGCGCGTCGGCGGCAGCACTGAGCGCATCCATCGAACTTTGGAGACGGCCGAACTCGGAGATCGTACTGCGCAGGCCCTCGGCCTTCGTTTCCAGTCTCTGCAGGGGTTGGCGTTCGACATCCATCAGCGCCGAAACAATGCCGGCGACGTCGATGTTGCTGCTTGCGGTGATAGAGGCGGTAGTCATGATCCGTTATCGGCCGTTGGTGCCGCGACTTTAGGGCGATCAGCCAAGCAGTTGCAGGACACTTTGCGGCAGTTGATTGGCCTGCGCCAGCATCGAAGTACCGGCTTGTTGCAGAATCTGCGCCCGTGTCAGGGCAGCGGTTTCTGCTGCGTAGTCAGCATCCATGATGCGGCCCCGTGCCGCTGCCTGATTTTCGGAGGAAATCTGCAGATTGGAAATGATCGCTTCGAAGCGATTCTGCGCCGCACCCCAGGTTGCCCGCTCACTGTTGACCTCGGTCAGCAATTCGTCGATGTTGTCCATCGCTTCGCGCGAACCGTCGACATCAGTGATATCGCCGTCGGTGACTGCGTCAAGTTCCGGTTTGGCCGTGAAATTGCCCGCCGTAATGGTGATCTTGTCTTCGTCGCTGGTGCTGGGGCCGATCTGAAACACGAAGTCTCCCGAGCCATCGGCGAGCACATCGGTGCCGTTGAATTTTGCGCCGTACAGCGAGCGGGTGACTTCTTCGGCCAGTTGCTGGTACTCGGCGTCGAGATTTTCCCGGTCGGTATCACTGTTGGTCGCGTTGGCCGATTGCACGGCCAGTTCACGCATCCGCTGCAGCATGTTGCTCACGTTGCCCAGCGCGCCTTCAGCGACCTGCGCCATCGAGATGCCGTCGTTCTCGTTGCGGATGGCAACATTCATGCCGCGCACCTGCGAGTTCATTCGTTCTGCAATGGCCAACCCCGCCGCATCATCCTTGGCGCTGTTGACACGCAAGCCCGAGGACAGACGCTGCACGGCCAGTGCCATTTTCTGATTGGTGCCGTACAGATTGCGCTGGGCATTCAGCGACGGCATGTTGGTGTTGATCACTTGCGCCATACGATAGCTCCTGCTGGAACGTCATTGTTCCTCGCATATTAGGAGCGTCGTTGGCCCGTCGGTCGCCGGATAAGCGGCATCGCAAATGCCTAAATCGGGGTGATGGCCGAAACCCAGGCGACCGCTTGGCGGTGGCCGGGGGGCAGACCGCCTGCGCGGTCTGTTCTTACTTGACTTGCTTAACGGAGCAGGGAGAGCACGTTCTGCGGGGCGGCGTTGGCCTGCGAAAGCATCGCGGTACCGGCCTGTTGCAGCACTTGGGAACGAGTCAGGTTGGCGGTTTCAGCGGCGAAGTCGGCATCCATGATCCGGCCTCGTGCGGCTGACTGGTTCTCGGATGCGATTTCGAGGTTGCTGATCACTGCTTCAAAGCGGTTCTGTACCGCACCGTATTCGGCACGTTTGCCGTTCACCAGGGTCAGAAGTGAGTCGATGTTGTCCATCGCTTCTTTCGAGTTGGCGACGTCGGTCAGATCACCACTCGTCACGTCGGTAATACCAGCCTCAGCAGTCATGTCGGTCGACGTGACTGAGATGATGTCATTGGCCGTCGTGCCTGCGCCAATCTGGAACTCAAGGTCGGTACCGGCGTCGGCACCGAGAATGGCTTTGCCGTTGAATTGTGCGGCCGCCAGGGTGCGGTCGATTTCCTGACCGAGTTGCTGATATTCCGCATCAAGAGCCAGGCGGTCGTCATCATTGTTGGTCGCGTTAGCTGACTGCACCGCCAGTTCACGCATCCGCTGCGCCATATCACCGACTTTGGCAAGTGCACCTTCAGCCGTCTGGGCGAGGGAAATGCCGTCACTGGCGTTGCGGATCGCAACGTTCATGCCGCGAACCTGAGCGTTCATGCGCTCGGCGATGGCCAGGCCGGCAGCATCGTCCTTGGCACTGTTGACTCGCAAACCAGTCGACAGGCGCTGAATGGAGGTGGCCATCGAGCTGTTGGTGTTGTTGAGGTTGCGCTGCGAGTTCAGCGACATCACGTTGGTGTTAATCGTTTGTGCCATGGTAGAAGCTCCTAGAGTTGTTTCAATGCGGCCAATCAGCCGCCAGTACGCCAGCCGCAATGGCTCGTGCGTTCATCGTTTGGGACTTGGTTCGACCCCTTTGTCTGTTGGGGGCCAACCGGTGTCTTCCCGTTGCAAAGGTTATCGGCGGCCCCCTTGATGGCTTTAGCCAAGTACCGTTGATCGGTGATGAACGGTTGATTTGAGCGCCGAAATCAACGTTTGTAGGAGTTTTTCTTACCTGGGCAGTACGAATCGGACGGACGTGATGCGAAGTCTTCTGATTTTCGGGGGCAGGCGGTTTTGTAAAAATCTAGTCATTCGATAACAAGCCCGCCGGGCCCCGATCCCCAGGAGTATCGTAATGCGTACCGAGCAGTCCATGGCTAATGAAATAGCCGAAATCAATCTGTCTTATCTCATCTTGGCGCAACAGATGATTCGTAACGACCGTGCCAGTGCGTTGTACCGCCTTGGTATCGGCGAGGCCGTGGCCGATCTGATCGATGCGCTCAAACCGAGTCAGTTGCTTAAAGTTGCCTCGGGTGGCTCCATGATGTGTCGTCTGCGTGTGCAGGACGAAACCATCTGGGATCTGCTTTCTGATCATGCCCGCAGCGACAGTGTGACGGGTGAGAAATCGGCCGAGCGGTTGCATGCTCGTATCCTGATGGCGGGTAAGCATGCGGAGACGGCCGAATGAAAGCCCGTAGCCTTCTCGAAGATAACCGCCAGATGCATCGCGCCATTCAGTTGATCAAGCTTGGTGCTCGTTTGCAGGTTTTGCAAGCCGAAACCGAACTGCCGTACGAGCGTTTGCTCAAGCTCTATAAAGAAGTGGCGGGCAAGTCACCGTCGAAAGGGCAGTTGCCATTCTCGACCGACTGGTTCATGACCTGGCAGCCCAATATTCATGCTTCGTTGTTTTTCAACATTCATGAATTCCTGATCAAGGCATCAGCGATTGATGATGTTGAAGCCATCGTCAAGGCCTACAAACTGTATCTTGAAGAAATCGAGATGACCGGACTGGAGCCCATTCTGTCGGTCACGCGAGCCTGGCGTCTGGTCAAGTTTGTCGATGCCGGCATGCTCTCCAGTACTGAATGCAACCGATGTCATGGTCGTTTCATCACCCACGCCTATGAGTTGGACCGGTCGTATGTGTGCGGGCTTTGTCAGCCGCCGGCACGGGCAGGCAAGGGCAGAAGGCGCGGGGCGATTCACTAGTCCACCACGGTGGCCTCCCGGACTCCTCGCAAACAAGGGGCTTATCCCGGGCTGATCGGGGCATTGAACGTGTAAGCCAGGTGCAATAGTCAGCGTTGGCGGGTGCGACCCGTTTTAGTTCCATTCATTGATGTTTCCCCATGGCCTAGCGGCGCCAGAGATTACCCAGCATGTTTGTCATTATTGGATACATCGTCGTCTTCCTTGCCGTCTTCGGTGGGTACTGGCTTGCCGGCGGCAAGTTCGGGGTCATCATCAAGGCGGCGCCGGTCGAGTTGTTCATTATTGGGGGATCGGCCTTCGGTGCCTTTCTTGTTGCCAATAATGGCAAAACCATCAAGGCGACCTTCAAACTTCTGCCCTCCCTGCTGAAAGGCTCCAAGTACACGAAAGCGAGGTACATGGAGCTGCTGGCCATGTTGTACGAGGTGTTGCAGAAGGCCAGAAAGGAAGGCCTGATGTCGATCGAGAGCGATGTCGAGGCGCCCGACGACAGTCCGCTGTTCGCGAATTTTCCCAATATTCAGAAAGATCATCACATGATGGAGTTCATCACCGACTACCTGCGGATGATGGTCTCGGGCAATCTGAACGCGCACGAAATTGAAAATCTGATGGACAGCGAGATCGAAACTCACCATCAGGAAGCGCACGCGCCGCAAACGGCAGTGCAGGGCGTCGGCGATGGTTTGCCCGCCTTCGGTATCGTCGCGGCCGTTCTGGGTGTGGTGAAAACAATGGCCTCGGTGGGGCAGCCACCGGCGGTGCTCGGCATGTTGATTGCCGGCGCTCTGGTCGGAACCTTTCTCGGCATTCTGATGGCCTACGGTTTTGTCAGTCCTCTGGCCAGTCTGATTACACAGAAGACGGACGAGGCGACCAAGGAATTCGAATGTATCAAGATCACCTTGCTGGCCAGCATGCAGGGCTATGCGCCGCAAATTGCCATCGAGTTCGGCCGTAAGGTTCTGTTCTCAACCGAGCGACCTTCGTTCGGGGAACTGGAAGAGCACGTCAAGCAGAAGAAGGGTTGATCGATGGCATCTGCCGACAAGAAGATTCAGCCCATTATTGTCAAGAAGATCAAGAAGGGCGGCCACGGCCATCACGGCGGCGCCTGGAAAATTGCTTACGCCGATTTCGTGACCGCGATGATGGCGTTTTTCCTGCTGATGTGGTTGCTGGGCTCGACGGCCAAGGGCGATCTGAAAGGTATCAGCGATGTGTTCAGTACGCCGCTCAAGGTGGCACTGCTGGGCGGCGATGGGGCGGGCAACAGCAGCAGCATCATCAAGGGCGGTGGCCAGGATCTGACCCGCAGTGTGGGCAACGTCAAGCGCGGCGATATCGATCCGCGCAAGCGGACCAAGAATCCGCATGCGATGGCTACTGCCAACAAACGCCTGGAAGGCGAGCGTCTCAAAGGCTTGAAGCAACAGGTCGAAATGGTGCTCAGCAATAAGCCGGCGCTGAAGGATCTGAAGGATCAGATCCGTATCGACATGATCCCCGAGGGCTTGCGCATTCAGATTGTTGATGATCAGAAACGGCCGATGTTCGCCAGCGGAAGTACCGAAGTTCAGGATTACATGCGCGAATTGCTGCGCAGCATCGGCGGCGTGCTCAACGAAGTCGATAACCCCGTATCGCTGTCAGGTCATACCGATTCGCGGCCATTCTCGAACGGCCAGCGCGCCTATTCCAACTGGGAGTTGTCTGCCGAGCGGGCCAATGCCTCCCGGCGTGAACTGATTCTGGGCGGTATGAAGGAAGACAAGGTGTTGCGCGTGGTCGGGATGGCCTCGGCAGTGCCGCTCGATAAAGAGGATCCGCGCAGCGCCGTCAATCGACGCATTGCCATCGTGGTGCTGACCGAGGAGGCGGCGCGTGCAATGGTTGCGCATCCGGAATTTAACCCGGACAGAGATGCCGATGCCGACGCCGCAGCTGACCCGGTCGGCGACGCGGCAGCCAACAGGTCGCAAGACTCGGCCGCCGATGACGCCGACGCAACCGCCGGGGTTGTCGGAGAGTAATTTCCAGTCTTCATTCAAGTCTTTTCCTGTCTCGTCGTGCGAACGATTAGCCGCCTCGAGCCTGCCTTGATTGTCGTTTCAATTTCCCTGTTGCCCTCAATAATAAGTACCAGGATTCACTCGTTCCGATCAAATGTCAGATCAAGCCAGCCGCGAAGATAAACGCTTACCAGCCTCAGAACGCAAGTTGCGCAATGCGCGGCTTGAGGGTCAGGTTGCGCGTTCCCGTGACTTCGGCCATGTGATGATCATGGGCTGTACGTTTGGCACGGTGTTGGTCTTTGCCGGCTTCATGCGTGAACAAAGCATTCTGTTGTTGCGCGCCGGTCTGCGTTTCAACGCCGAGGTTCTGGAGAATGCGGAAAGCACGGTTGCCTGGGTGTCCGAGCTGGGCGGGATCGGCTTGTGGATCGTGGCGCCGGTGGCGGTAGCTGGCGTGTTTGCGGGCATCGTTGCCGCCGTGGTGCCAGGCGGCATCATTCTGACGCTCAAGCCCTTGCAGCCAAAGTTCAACCGGCTCAGTCCGCTCAGTGGGATCAAGCGTATTGTGTCGCGCGGCCATCTGATGGATTCACTGAAACTGGCCAGCCTGGTTCTGCTGTTGACGGTGATCGGTGGCTGGTATTTGTTGGCCAATTTCGAAGATTTTGCCGCGCTGAGCCGACTGCCATTGCCGACCGCGCTTGGCTCGGCCCCTGATCTGGTTGTGTACGGCGCGGCAGCCCTGATCAGCTTGCTGGTTCTGGCCGCGTTCATCGATGTGCCGATGCAGTTTTTTCGGCATCGCAATGAACTCAAGATGACTTTCCAGGAAGCCCGTCAGGAAAACAAGGAAACCGACGGCGATCCGCAGCAAAAGGCCCGTCAGCGGCAACGCCAGCGTGAAATCGGTAGTGCCCGGATGATGGCCAAGGTGCCCACGGCCAATGTCATTATCAATAACCCAACTCACTATTCGGTGGCGCTCCGATACGAAGAGGGTGGCTCCGGTGCGCCTGTTGTGGTGGCCAAGGGCGCCGATCACATTGCGTTGCGTATTCGTGCGCTGGCGCTCGAGCACGGTATTGCCCAGGTCGAGGCACCGCCTCTGGCACGGGCTTTGTATGCTCATGTGCCGCTCGATCAGGAAATCCCGGCGTCCTTGTACAGCGCAGTGGCGCAGGTGCTTGCTTATGTGTTCAGTCTGCGCTCGGCCGGTGTCACGCGTGCACCCGAGAACCCGCAGAAG
>CAXBNM010000229.1:0-7884 GCA_963976885.1 uncultured Burkholderiaceae bacterium | reverse complement strand
GATGGCACCGCCGGTAATTTGCAGATAATCGTGCGGCTTGCAACGACCGGTCAGTTTGAGCAACTGGCGACCGGACGTGACGGACTCATCGCAAAGCACTGCGTTTTCGGGCAGCAGCGCGGCGACCGTCTGCATCACGAGGTCACCGTTGAGCGAACCGTCGCCTGGCACTTGCAGCGGCTCGAGCGAGGGCAGCATGATTTTGGCGCCATGCGCATCGAGTTCGGCGGCCAGGGCTTCGAGGCTTGCCGGAATATCATGCTCACGACCGGCCAGCACAAAATGCTCGCAGTTTTCCGGCGTCATCATGTTGGGCATGTTCGGATAAGCAAAGAACGAGGCGGGCGGATTCGCACCGAGCAACACCAGGTGCTCAATGTCGGCCAGCTGCGCCAGCGCCTGCGGTACTGGGTAAGGCACGCGGGCCACATCGGTGTGGCCATCGCCGCGGCTCATCCGGGCGTTGGACTGCTGGGCCAGCAGGCGGCAACCCGTCACGACCGAGATGCGGGTGGCCAGACTCAGACCGGGCTCGATCAGGGCGGCGCCAGTGATCATCAAGGTCGCTTTCGGGCCATGCTCACGCAGGATGGCCGCAGCTTTGCTGACCGTCTCCGAATCGGGCTTGGGCAACTCGATGGCCGGTGCCGGCTTGGCCGGCCCTTTGGCTTCGTTCCAGGCCGTGTCGGCGGGCAGGACCAGCGTGGCGATCTTGCCACCGGCTCGCGCCTGCGCGACGGCCTGAGCGGCATCACCGGCAACGGCTTCGGCGCTGGTGCTGGTATGGACCCAGTCCGAGCCCCAGTTGGCGACCAGGCTGATGTCGCTTTTGAGCGGCGTTTCGTGCTCGAGGTGATAAGTCGCGTGCTCGCCAACGATGTTGACCATCGGTGTACGGGCTTTGCGGGCGTTGTGGATGTTGGCCAGACCGTTGCCCATGCCCGGGCCCAGGTGCAGCAAGGTGGCGGCCGGTTTACCCGCCATGCGGGCATAGCCATCGGCCGCGCCGGTCACGACACCTTCGAACAGACCCAGCACGCAACGCATGTTGTTGTTCGTGTCCAGCGCCGCCACGAAGTGCATTTCGGACGTGCCAGGGTTTGTGAAGCAGACGTCGACATCGCTGTCGAGCAGGGTCTGTACCAGGGTTTGCGCACCATTCATTCGTTCGTCTCCAAAGTCCGTCAGCCACACTGGCTAAAGCACTATTTGAACACGGCTTGCCGGCGGCGCTGATATGGCTGATGGGTGCCGCCAGACTAAGGGATCGCAGTTACCGGCGCGGCCAGTTCCGGGTCTGCATCGAGGTGATGAAAAGCGGTCACCTCGTGCGCCGGCTCGGCGGGTTCCAGGGGCAGAACATCGGGCGAACGGGGGTCCAGATCCATGGCCACCGACGAGCCTTGTTCCATCGGCGCAAACACCGTTTTGTCTTGTACCGGAACCGGATCGTCGAGCCAGATGCGCACGCCCGTAAACACGGCGAGCACCAGCGCCATGAGGGCCAGTGACAGCGCAAAGCCGCCGGGCATTGCCGAAATTGCCGCGCCGGTAAGGACGGGGCCGACGGCCGAACCGAGCCCGTGCACCATCAGAATGCCCTTGGTGGCCTCGAGGGATTCGTTGGCACTGAAGCGGTCGTGCGTTTGGGCCACGGCCAGGCCATACAGCGAGAAAATGAAGCCACCAAACACGACGGCAAGTACCAGCAGCAAATTGGCGTTGACGCTGGGCATGGCACCAAACGCCACCAGCGCGAGCGTGGCAGCCAGGCTGGTGCCGAGCATCACATGGCGACGGTCGTAGCGATCGCTGAGCCAGCCGATGGGCCACTGCAAAAAGGCGCCACCGGCAATGGCCGCCACGACGAAGCTGGCCGCCTGACCATCGGACAAGCCCATCGTGCGTGCGTAGATGGCGGCAAACGACCAGAACGAGCTGCAGATAAGCCCTGAAAAAACCGCGCCAGCGAAACCTACCGGCGTCACCTTAAACAAACGCTTGAGCGGCAGGCGATCGGTACGGATGGGTTCGGGCTGGGTCACCGGCGTCAAGGCAATCGGCAGCAGCCCGACGCTGAACAACATGGCCACGATGGCAAACGGCGCCATCCCGTCGACGCCCTTGAACAGAATCAGGTATTGGCCGATGGCCAGCGCCACCAGGTTGACCATCATGTAGACCGAGAACACCTGCGCGCGATCATTGCCGGCCCGGTGGTTGATCCAGCTTTCGATCACCATGTACAGGCCCAGCAAGGCGATGCCATTGAGTATGCGCAGGATCAGCCAGAACACCGGATTGACGAACAAGCCGTAGCAAAGCGCCAGCGCCGAGCACGCCGCAGCAAAAGCCGTGAACGCACGAATATGGCCGAATTGTTCAATCAGGCGCGGGCAATACATGGCGCCAAGCACATAGCCGACGTAGAAGCCGGCCATCACGATACCAATCGTGAAGTCACCGAATTGTTCGTCGGAAGCGCGCAGCCCGAGAAGGATGCCGAGTAATCCTGAGCCCGAGAGCAGGATACCCATGCCAAGCAGCAACGACGAAATCGAGGCAACAGAGCGAATCATTTTTTTTACAGGCCCGGCGCAATAGGTATGCGCGTGTGTGGAGTGGCAGACAACGACTGGTTGGTAGGACCGATGACGGGCGGTCCGGACGGGCCTGCATTGGTATGGGGAGGGTTTACCAAGGCTGGATACTGCCGATTCTGGCAGAAAGACATGCCGCCCGGAAGCGTCGGATTGTCATCTTTGTAAAAAAGTTGACCGGCGGCGTTGTTGCCGCCCCTAACGGCGACAGATCGGGCTGAGTAGACCTGTTTGCAAGGGGTTTTGTAAGTCGGTTGTTACGCCGAAAAATGGGGATGGTTCGGGCTGGTGGTGGGCACCAGCCCGGGGTCGGCCACAGCGTTCAGTTGTTGCCGTAACTGCCAGCCACGCGGCCGCGCAATTGCACCAGCGCCAGCACGGTATC
This sequence comes from uncultured Burkholderiaceae bacterium, assembly GCA_963976885.1. Lineage (GTDB taxonomy): Bacteria > Pseudomonadota > Gammaproteobacteria > Burkholderiales > Burkholderiaceae_E > JAUIAI01. The sequence continues at coordinate 4,899 of CAXBNM010000229.1, read as the reverse complement.
GATGGTCGGGGTGGCGATGCCGACCAGGCTGCCCATTTCCTGTACCGCAGTCAGCAGCGCGTCGATTTCCATCGGCCGGCCGCGCTCAAGGTCTTGCAGCATCGAGGTCTTGTGCGCCCCGACTGCAGCCCCGCCTTCAATTCGGCGATCGACGTCGATCGGGAACTTGACGCCGAGCTTCTCGGCAATGGCTTGTGCCTCAAGCATCATGTTGCGCGCCACCGACCGGGTGCCGGTGTCGGTGCACAACACATCGAGCGTGGCATGGGTAAGCGCACTGATCGGATTGAACGACAGATTGCCCCAGAGCTTGACCCAGATCTCGTCCCGAATCTTCGGTCGTACCGGCGCTTTCAGGCCGACCGCCGACAAGGCTTTGGACAAGGCCAGCGCCCGTTCGGATTTTTCGCCGCTCGGCTCGCCCAGCGAGAAGCGGTTGCCCTCGATATGCTGAATGACGCCCGGCTCGGGCACTTCGGCCGCCGGATAAACGACGCAGCCCAGCACCCGTTCGGGGCCAAAGCCGTTCCATTGCTTGTCGCCCGGGTCGACGGTGTGCAGACGCTTGTCCTTGTATTCACCATCGAGACCGTAGAAGTACCACCACGGTACGCCGTTGACGCCCATCACCACGGTGGTGTCGGGGCCGAGCAGCGGCTGCATCGCATCGACAACGCCGGGCACCGAATGCGCCTTGAGCGTGACGATGACATAGTCTTGCGGGCCGACTTCGGCTGCCGATTCTGTGGCGGTGACCGGCACCGTGGTCCGCTCGCCGTCTTCAATCAAGGTCAGCCCACCGGCCTGCATGGCGGCCAGGTGCGGGCCGCGGGCAATCAGGCTGACATCGGCACCGGCCAATGCCAGCTTGGCGCCCATGTAGCCGCCGATCGCGCCGGCCCCAAAGATGCAGATTTTCATTGTTTGTCCTCAGACCAGGCCAAGTTTTTCGGCCAGACCGATACGTTGCAGTTTGCCGGTCGCGCCTTTGGGAATTTCAGTGAGCACGACTACTTTGCGCGGCACCTTGAAGTCGGCCAGGCGCTCGGCCGCAAAAGCGCGGATGGCTTTTTCGTCCGCTTGCTGACCTTCACGCAGCACCACCGCGGCGCCAACTTCTTCGCCGAGCTTGTCGTGTGGAATCGCAAAGGTGACCACTTGCTGAATGGCCGGGTGATCCATCAACACCTCGTCGACTTCCAGCGGGCTGACTTTTTCGCCGCCACGATTGATGATTTCCTTGAGCCGGCCGGTCAGGCGCAGATAACCTTCTTCATCATGGGCGCCCTGATCGCCGGTGCGGAACCAGCGCTCGCCGTCGATGAGGAAAAACGCTTTTTTGTTGGCCTCGGGGTTGGACTCATAGCCGGGCGTGACATTCGGCCCGCAGATTACCACCTCGCCGATTTCGCCCTGCGCGAGCAGGCGGTCTTCGGTTTCGCTGGCAATGCGTACCTTCGGCCCGGCCGCGATACCAACCGAGCCAGCCTTGTGTTCGGCCGGTGGCAGCGGGTTGGACGCCATCTGGTGAGTGGCCTCGGTCATGCCATAGCTCTCGATGACGGGGGCATGCAGCGCTTCTTCGAGTGCCGTCATCACCTGCGGGGGCAGCGAGGCGCTGGACGAGCGAATGAAGCGCAACTGCGACCCGGCGACGATTTCCTGATTGCGAGCCGCCCGCGCCAGGATGGCCTGGTGCATGGTGGGCACGGCCGTATACCAGGTGGGCTTGGCCGCTTCGAACCACTTGAAGAAGTTCAGCGCATTGAAGCCCGGCGTGCAGACGATGGACGCGCCGGCGGCCAGCGAACTGAGCACGGCGGCGATCAGCCCGTGAATATGAAACAGCGGCATGATGTTCAGGCAGCAATCCTGCGGTGACAACGCCAGCGTTTGCCCGATGTGGCGCGCCGAGGCAACCAGATTGCTTTGCAGCAGCGGCACGATTTTCGGCCGCGAGGTGGTGCCCGAGGTATGCAGAATCAGCGCGACGTCGTCGGGGCCCGGCGCTGGTCCGGTGGCCGGCGCGCCACTTTGTGCCGGCGCGGTCAGCGTGAACTGGCCGGCGGCATCGCCCGTGGGGGCAAGGCGCAGAATCGGAATGTTCAGTTTGGTCGCTGCCGCCACGGCCGGGCCGTCGTCGCCGTCGGCCACGATCAGCGCCAGCCTTGAGGTCGTCCATGTAGAACTCAAGTTCTTCCTGGCGATAAGCCGGGTTCAGCGGGGCGGTGGTGGCATGACAGGCCACCGTGATGAAAGCGGCGGCCATGGCCGGACCGTTATCGAGCACGATGGCAACGCGGGTTTGCGGACCTGCGCCCATTGCATGCAGGACCGATCCGGTATGGGCGGCGAGTTCGCGCAGTGCGCCAAAACTCATCCAGGGCTGATCGGGGGCGCCAATGGCAGGGGCGTCGGCGGGGTGGGCTGCCAAGAGCCCGGCTACGGTATCGGCCATGGTGAACTCCTTACGAGACATTAGCGCCGCATTGTATCGGCTGGGTGGTGCGGACACCGGGGCAAAGCCGGTGGCCGGTAAGCGTATGGAGGGGCTGACAAGTCAGCCCCGGTGTTGATGAAAGCCGGTTGCGATCAGCGTGTGACCGCCGCAAAGGCCAGTAATTTTTCCACGACCGCCTCGGGTTGTTCTTGCTGAACCCAGTGGCCGGCGCCGTCGATGAGATGTGTGCCCAGGTATTGCGTACAGATGGTCGACTCCATCCGCTGCAGGTCGCCCGGCTTCTGGTAGACGCCCCAGTCTTGCGCGCCGGCGATGAAGCAGACGGGCTGATCCATCGTGCGGCTAGCAAAGAGTTGGTAGTCGCGGGTGAACTGGCCACTGGTGCCGCACCGGTACGACTGCAAGCCGCCTTGAAAGCCGGTTTGCTGATAGATCTGCGCGTACACGTTCATGTCGGCATCGGGCATCCAGCGACACTGCTTGACCGCTTCGGCGTCGGGCCGGCTGGCGGCCACCGCTTCGGGCATGGTCTGGTCGAGTTCCATGATGTAGTAGTGCGGCATGACGGCCAGCGCTGCCGGCGAACCGGGCTCGAGCGGGTGCGGCGCATTGCCGGCCCAGTCGGCACTCTTGGCGTGATAGTAGTCGCGCAGAAATTGCTGCAAGCCGTCGGGCGCGGTCATGATGTCGCGGTTGGCCGGTTCGGTCGCGTAGTACCACTGGTAGTGCTTGCGCGCCGGCGTGAGTTTTTCAAGCGCTTTGGGGTCGATGCCGGCCAGCCCCGATCTGGCCTGCACACCCGGTAGTGCCGGCGGGCCGCCAAACGGCGCGCTCATCAGGGCGACACGGGTAAAGACATCGGGGCGCACCAGGCCGGCCCAGGCGGCTACCGGCGAGCCGAAATCATGGCCAACCAGCAAGTCCACGCGTGAGCGGTCGAAGGCATCGACCACGCCGAGCGCATCGCGCACCATATTGAGCAGGCTCCACGACTGCAGCGGCGTGTCGTAACCCACAGGGCCGGGCGCGCTCTGCATGGCCGTGTCGATAGTGAAGCCATAGCCGCGCTGATCCGGCGCGATCACGAAGTAGCCGGCTTCGACCAAGGGCAGCATGATGTGGCGCCAACTGAACGCAAGTTCAGGAAAACCGTGCAGCAGCATTGCCAGCGGTTTGTCCGGCGTATTCTCGCCGGCGCACAACACATGGGCGCGCAGCCCGTTGCCGTTGTCAACATATTCGGATCGAATGCCGGCGGGCAGTCGGGCTTGCATGATTTTTACAGCGTCACTCATAGGGAAATCAAAGTCTCGGTTGTTGTTGTCGACGGCGCTCGATTGGCGTGCCCGGCTCAGTCCGAATAGCCCGGCGGCGGCGGTGCGGGCTGCGTGCCCCAGGGGGCAACCGCAACTGCCGAGATCGCGTTTTTGGGCGAGCCGTCGATCAGCTTGTCGGAATAGGTCAGATAGACCAGCGTATTGCGTTCCGGATCATAGAAACGAACCACTTGCATGGTCTTGAACAGCAACGAGGTGCGTTGCTTGAATACCTCTTCACCGGCTTCCAGCTTGTCCAGGTATTTGATGGGGCCAGTCTGGCGGCAGGCGATCGAGGCATCGGACGGATCGGAGGCCAAGCCGAGCGTGCCACTGACGCCGCCCTTCTTGGCGCGCGACAGGAAGCAGGCAACGCCTTGAACCTTCGGGTCATCGAAGGCTTCAAGGACGATCTTGTGATTGGCGCCAAGCAGTTTGAAGGCGGTGGAGACTTCGCCGATTTCGCTTGCAGTGGCTGTCATGCCGGTAGATAGCAGCAGACCGGCAACCGCGCAGGCAACAGCCCGGCAGGAAGAAATTGCGCTGGGTTTGGACATTACAGGCTCCAGTTTGGCCGTTGCCGACCTCGGCAACGGACTAAAGAGCCCAAGTATAGGCGGGGCGGGATGGCACCGCCCGCTGGTATGGTTAATCCCTTATCTGTTCAGCTCGTCGCGGGTGCGCCACGCAAGTGAATCAGCGGCACCGCAAAGCGTTCGCGATAGCCGGCCCCGTTGGACAGATCAATTTTCAGCCGGTCGACCCTGCCGTGCAGTCTTGCGTCACCGCTGTCGCCACTGCAAGTGGTTGGCTCGATCATGCCGTCGCGACGCAGTGCAATGCCGAAGACCGGGCATATGAACTCATGCGGTGGCTGCGGATCGAAGCCGCCACCCGTACTGATTTCGCCCAGGTAGACGAGCCGGTCGACAAAAATCGATTCGGTGGTGCGGGTCAGGGTGACTTCCCACTGCGATTGTTGGGCGGGTTGGTAAACCTTGCCGCCTTCTACCGATGGCTGCAGGCTGGCCTGCGGTGCCGGAGATGCTGCCGGAACCGGAGCGTTTGCTGCTGTGGCGGCGGGGCCTGATGTGGCCGCGGCCGGCTGGGCTTGCGAGCGGG
>CAXBNM010000228.1:0-7895 GCA_963976885.1 uncultured Burkholderiaceae bacterium | reverse complement strand
AAGATTGTCGATGAGTATCGTGATGTGATCGAGCAGATCGCCGATCTGCTCGACATTCTGGCCCGGCCCGAGCGCGTGACGACGATCATCCGCGAAGAAATGATGCAAACGCGTGATGCCTTCGGTGACGAGCGTCGCTCGCGCATCGAACTGAACGCGACCGAACTCGATACCGAAGATCTGATTCAGCCGACCGACATGGTGGTCACGCTCACGCACGAGGGCTATATCAAGAGCCAGCCCTTGTCCGAGTACGGCGCCCAGCGGCGTGGCGGGCGTGGCAAGAAAGCCACCGCTACCAAGGAAGAAGACTGGATCGATCAGCTGTTCATCGCCAATACCCACGATCACGTGCTGTGCTTCTCCAATAAGGGGCGGGTGTACTGGATCAAGGTATGGGAAGTGCCGCAGGGCACACGAACCTCGCGCGGGCGGCCGATTGTCAATCTGTTCCCGCTGGAAGAAGACGAGAAAATCACCACCGCTTTGTCGGTGCGCGAATTTACCGATTCTTCGTTCGTGTTCATGGCCACAAGCCGCGGCACGGTCAAGAAAACGCCGCTGTCCGATTTTTCCAATCCACGCAAGGCGGGCATCATCGCGGTCGGCCTCGATGAGGGCGACTACCTGATCGGCGCGGCCGTTACCGATGGCGAGCACGACGTGATGCTGTTCTCCGACGCCGGTAAGGCGGTGCGTTTCTCCGAAGGCGATGTGCGGCCGATGGGTCGCAACGCCCGCGGCGTGCGCGGTATGAATCTTGAGGCCGGTCAGCAACTCATCTCGATGCTGGTCACCCAGAACGAGAGCCTGTCGGTGCTGACCGCAACTGAAAACGGTTATGGCAAACGCACGCCGGTGTCTGAATACACGCGCCACGGCCGTGGCACCAAGGGCATGATCGCCATTCAAAGCTCCGAGCGTAACGGGGCGGTGGTGGCGGCGGTGCTGGTCGAGCCTGATGATGAAATCATGCTGATCACCACCGGCGGGGTGCTGGTGCGTACGCGGGTTGAAGAAATTCGCGAGATGGGTCGGGCCACGCAAGGCGTAACCCTGATTGCGGTTGATGCCGGTACCCGTTTGTCGGGTGTGCAACGTGTGGTCGAGCGCGACATTGCCGAAGACGCCGACGCGGCCGCCGAGGAAGAAGGGCTGGTTGAGCCGACCGGGCAACTGCCGGCCGACGAAGCCGCCGCCAGCGATGACGCACCCGCTGCCGATGATTCCGCTGCCAGCGCAGGTGACGATGAGGCCGAGCCGGACGCAGAATGATTGACGCGGTAGTGCCGATCATTCTGTTGATCGGCCTGGGGGTGGTCGTCGCCTGGCGACGGCTGCTGTCCAGCGAAGGCGTGCGCCATGTTTCTGATCTGACCTTTCAGGTTTTCATTCCAACGCTGCTGTTTTATGCGATGGCGCGCACCGAGTTTGATCAGGTGCGCTGGTCGATTGCGCTGGCTTATTTCGTCCCGACCGTGGCGATGTATCTGGGCTATCAGGCCTGGCTGCGCGCGCGCGGCGCGTCCTGGCCCGAATCGATCGTGCGCAGCATGGGGATTTCCTATCCCAACTCGGTGATGCTGACCATTCCGGTAGTGACAGTGGCGTTCGGGCAAGACGGCATGAGAGACATGGTGCCAGTGCTGATGCTCAATTCGCTGATCCTGCTGGCCGGCCCGAGCGTGCTGATCGAAACCGTCACGAACCGGGGCGGGCGCGATTTGCGCAGTCGCATCATGTTGCCGCTGCGCCGCGCTGTCTTGCACCCGTTTGTGTTGGCACTGGTGGCGGGCATGGTCTGGTCCGGCTCGGGGCTGATGCTGCCCGCACAAGTCGATCATGTGCTGCAAATCATCAGCGGTGCGGCCAGCCCGTTATGTCTGATTGTGCTGGGTGCCTCGCTCGCGCAGCAGTTCGAGCCGGCAATGGTGCCGGCCTCGTTGGGCGAAACCTTGCTCAAGCTGGTGTTGCACCCGGCGCTGGTCTGGGCAACCGGCTTCTTCGTGATCGGCTTGCCGCCGTTGGCGCTGGCGGTGGTCACGCTGATTGCGGCCACCGCGACCGGCGCCAATACGGTGTTGTTCGCGCATCGTTATCAGGCTGCCATCGGCCAGATCAGCGCCGTCGCGGCCAGCAGTACCGCGCTTGGGCTGCTGAGTTTGCCGGTGGTGATGTGGTTGGTCCGGCCGGGCTAAATCATTCGCCCGCCGACGCGGGTATCATCGCCGTCCATGGATAAACAAGACAAAACCACTACCAGCAGCGCCAGCGACGATCAGGCGCTTGAGGGGCTGCGCCAGCAGATTGACTCGGTCGACGGCCAGATTCAGGCGCTGCTGCAACAGCGCGCCTCGTTGGCGCATGCGGTCGGCCAGGTCAAGGCCAAAGCGAACTCGCCGGTCTATCGGCCCGAGCGCGAAGCCGCGATCTTCCGGCGCTTGCGTGAGCAGGGCGCCGACAGCGAGGCCTTGCTCAAGGGCCCGGCGCTGGAGGCCATCTATCGCCAGGTAATTTCGGCCTACCGTGAGGTTGAGCGCCGGATGCGCGTCGCCTATCTGGGGCCGGAGGGCACGTTCTCCGAACAAGCCGTGCTCAAGCATTTTGGCGACGGCGTCGAGCCGGTGGCCTGCGCCAGCATCGATGAAGTGTTCCGCGCCACCGAGGCCGGCACGACCGATTTTGGTGTTGTGCCGATGGAAAACTCCACCGAAGGGGCGGTCAACCGGACGCTCGATCTGCTGCTGCAATCGCCCGTAACCATCTCCGGCGAAGTGCTGGTGCCGGTTGAGCACTGCCTGATGAATCTGTCCGGCACGCTCGATACCATTACCCGGGTGGCGGCGCATCCGCAGGCCCTGGCGCAGTGCGCGGGCTGGCTCGATCAGCATCTGCCCGGACTGGAACGCGTGCCGATGTCGAGTAACGCGGCGGCGGCGCGCGAGGCCGCGGGCGATCCGTCGCTGGCTGCCATTGCGGCCGTGACCGCGGCCGGGCGCTACGGATTGGGCATTGTGCGGCAAGCCATTCAGGACAACCCCGGCAACCGGACCCGCTTTGCCGTCATCGGGGATTACGTCTGCGGCCCGTCCGGTCAGGACCAGACCTCGTTGGTGCTGTCGGTGCCCGATGAGGCCGGTGCGGTCCATCAACTCATTGAACCGCTGGCCCGCTTTGGCGTGTCCATGAAGCGTTTCGAGTCGCGTCCGGCGCGCCAGGGGGACTGGGAATATTACTTCTACCTAGATCTGCTCGGCCACGTTGACGATCCGACCATGGTGGAGGCACTGCAGGAAATTCGCACACGGGCGGCTTTCTACAAACTGATCGGTTCCTACCCGCGCAGTACTGAAACATGACGGCTGCTGCTCCGTTGTTCGAGCGCGTGGCCATCATTGGCGTTGGCCTGATCGGCGGCTCGGTGGGCAAGGCGCTGCGTGCGCATGGTCTGGCCGGGCGGGTAGTGGGTGTAGGCAGTGGTGATGACACCGCGCAGGCGCTGGCCCTGGGTCTGATTGACGAGGGCGCGGCCGATCCGGTGGCCGCCGTTGCCGGTGCCGATCTGGTCATCGTGGCGACGCCAGTCACCACGGTGCCGGCCATTTTTGAAGCCATTGCGCCGGCGCTGGCCGAGCACGCGCTGATTACCGATTGTGCAAGTACCAAGGGCACGGTGGTGCAGGCCGCGCAGCGCTGGCTGGGTGCCGCATTGTCGCGCTATGTAGCGGGACATCCGATTGCCGGCTCCGAGCACTCCGGACCGGGCGCGGCGCGGGCCGATCTCTTTGCCGGCAAGCGGTGGCTGTTCTCGCCCGGCCCGCAAACGCAGGCCGATGCACCGGAGCGGCTGATGGCCCTGGTGGCGCGCATGGGCGCGCGACCGGCGCTGCTGGACGCTGGTTTGCATGATGCAATGTTTGCCGAGTATTCGCATGCGCCGCATGCGCTGGTGTTTGCGCTCTGTCTGGCGGTGGCCGATGGCCCGCACGCCGATCAGCTCGCCGATCTGGCCGGTGCCGGTTTCAAGGACACCCCTCGCATCGGGGCCTCGTCGCCGGCGCTCTGGACCGATATTCTGATTGATAATGCTGACGAAACGGTTGCGTCACTGCAGCGTTTCGCCGTGGCGCTGGCGCAGATGTCAGATGTGTTGGCGGCCGGTGATCGCGCCGCGTTGCAGTCGATGATTACGCGGGCTTCGGCCTGGCGCGCCGATGTTGAGAAGTAGCAGGCCGCAGGGCCTGGCGCCGGGTATGCAAGTTGCTGCCCGCCGGGCAGCCGGCAGCAAGGCTAGCGGGAGCGATCGTGCAGATGGCTCTTGTTGCCCAGCAGGCGGGCCGCATCAGGATTGAACTCGTCAAAGTAGTAGTCGCGCACGCAGTGCAACTCCTGAATGACGGTGAACGGAAAGCCCTGGCGCGAGCCACGATCGATCAGCAGCAAGGCCTTCAGTTCATCGTTCAGGCGCCACGGGTCGCTCCAGGCTTTGGCCAGCGCGTCGAGAATGTGCGGAAAGCTGCAGCGCATGACGTTCGGCCGAATCGTTTTGGGCAGCATGTCGAACCAGCGCTGCGTGTGCTCACTGAGGTCTGGCAGTTGCGCGGGGTCGGCCACGGCGGGTGTGGCAGAGGGCGGCGCGGCGGCCTTGTCTTGCGACTCGTACAGCTTTTGCCGTTCTTCAATAAGATCCATGGTCTTGCCTGGATCGAACCAATCAAATCCGACTGGATCGGCCATTGCTTGTACCCTCGGTAAAATAGTTACTTTCCCTTCGCGGCGTGTCGTTCACGCCGCACAATTTTCATTGGAGCACTTGTGATCCCATCGAAAAAGCACTACGACGCGAAAGGTGGGCAAGCCCTGATCGGCGGTCTGCGTGTTCCGGGTGATAAATCAATCTCGCATCGCGCCGTCATGTTTGGCGCGCTGGCCGACGGTGTTACGACGGTAAGCGGCTTTCTGGCTGGCGCCGATGCTTTGTCGACCTGCGCGGTATTCCGCCAGATGGGCGTAAGCATCGAGGGCCCGCATGAAAACAAGCTGCGCATTACCGGCGTTGGCGTCGATGGTCTGCAGCCTCCGTCGGCCGATCTGGACTGCGGCAATGCCGGCACCGGCATGCGGCTGCTGGCCGGGCTGCTTGCGGGCCAGCCGTTTGCGTCCACGCTGATTGGCGACGAGAGTCTGAGTCGTCGCCCGATGCGCCGCGTGATCGACCCTCTGACGAGCATGGGCGCCCGTATTGAGTCGGCCGATGGCAAGCCGCCGTTGCGGGTGCTGGGTGGGGCGCCGCTGAAGGCCATCGACTACGCAATGCCAATCGCCAGTGCGCAGGTCAAGTCGGCCGTGATGCTGGCCGGCCTGTACGCCCAGGGCGTCACCCGCGTCACCGAACCGGCGATCACCCGCGATCACACCGAACGGATGCTGAGCGCCTTCGGTGCCGAAGTGGGGCGCGACGGCGCCACGGTCAGCATCGCCGGCGGGCAGCGTCTGCGCGCGACCAGCATCGATGTGCCGGCCGATATCTCGTCGGCGGCTTTCTTCATGGTGGGCGCCAGTATTGCGCCCGGCTCGGACATCACCTTGCAGCACGTGGGCGTCAATCCGACCCGCACCGGCATCATCGATATCCTGCGGGCGATGGGCGCCGACATCACGCTGAGCAACGAGAAGCTGGTCGGCGGTGAGCCGGTGGCTGACATCCGCGTGCGTTACGTCGGGCTGCACGGTATTGATGTCGATCCGGCGCTGGTGCCACTGGCCATTGACGAGTTTCCGGTGTTGTTCATTGCCGCCGCCTGTGCCCAGGGCACGACGCGGCTGGGCGGCGCGGCCGAATTGCGGGTCAAGGAATCGGACCGGATTGCGGTGATGGAGGCCGGTCTGCATGCGCTGGGGGCTGATGCCTCGGCTACCCCTGACGGCATGGTGATCAGTGGCATCGCCGACGGTAACTCGGCCGCTTTCGGTGCCGGATCGGTCGATTCGCATGGCGATCACCGGATTGCGATGGCCTTCACGATGGCCTCCCTGCGCGCGGCAGGTCCGATCCATGTGGCCGATACGACCAATGTCAGCACTTCATTCCCCGGATTCATCGAGGCCTGCGCCACGCTCGGTCTGTCGGTGACCGAATCCGAAACCCCGCTTGGGGTCGCCCAGCATGGCTGAAGCTCAAGCTCCCGTAATTACCGTCGACGGACCCACCGCGTCCGGCAAAGGGGCGGTGGCGGCCCAGCTGGCCCGGCGTCTGGGCTGGCACTACCTCGATTCGGGTGCGCTGTACCGGCTGGTCGCGCTGCAGGCGCTCAATCAGGCCGTGCCGCTCGATGACGAGCAGGCGCTGGCCCGGATTGCCCGCGATCTGCCCGTGGTTTTTGACGGCGAGCGGACATTGCTGGCCGGGCGCGATGTCAGCAACGCCATTCGTGAGCAGTCGGTGGGTAATACTGCCTCCCGTATTGCCGTGTTTCAGGCGGTCCGACAGGCCCTTCTGGCCCGCCAACAGGCCTTTCGGCAAGCCCCGGGGCTGGTGGCCGACGGCCGCGATATGGCCAGCGTGGTGTTCACCGATGCGGGCCTGAAAGTCTTTCTGACGGCGGCCGTGGCGACACGCGCGCAGCGGCGGTATAAACAGTTGATAGAAAAGGGCTTTTCCGCTAATCTAATGGACCTTCGACGGGACTTGGAGAGTCGTGATGCGCGCGACGCTAATCGGCGCGTTGCTCCTTTGAAGCCCTGTGAAGATTCTGTCACCATCGATTCGAGCCATATGGACCTGGAATCGGTGATTGCATCGGTGGTGCAGTTAGCCATTGATGCAGGTCTGGTTGAGCAGTCCGACCAAGGCTGAAGACTCCGCATGGGGTTGGCCTTGCAGGTTGCGCAATCAGCCAAGCTCCGCCGGTGGTAAGCCGGCCCAGGATCCGCCAGGTCCGATCCGCGCCAGGTTCTGCGGCATGTTTTACAGCAGACCCTGCACAGCATTACCGCATTACCTTTACGCACCTTGTCTGGTTGCCGTGCCGTCGTTTCAAGCTTCGATTTTCCGCTGCAGTGGCGGGCATTGCATATCAGCCAGGGAAACCCATCCAAACCCACTACCGGTTTGTTGGGTGACAGTTTCATCAGTGCCTTCCGATGTTTCCGGCAAGCCTGATTGACCGTCATCTTGACCCGCAACCGGCTTTTGATAAACAGAGAAACTTCTTTTGAATACAGCAGTCAGTCAGGAAAACATCGGCGATACCGAAAGCTTTGCAGCGATGTTCGAGGAATCCCTTTCACGGCAGGAAATGCGCGCCGGTGAGGTGATTACCGCTGAAGTCATTCGCATCGACCACAATTTCGTCGTCGTTAACGCCGGCCTGAAATCCGAAAGCTTCATTCCCATCGAAGAGTTCCACGATGATCGTGGTCAGCTCGACGTTGCCGAGGGCGATTTCGTCTCGGTTGCCATCGACGCAATGGAAAACGGCTACGGTGAAACCCGTCTGTCACGTGACCGCGCCAAGCGTCTCGCTGCCTGGTTGCAGCTTGAGAAAGCGCTTGATAACAGCGAACTGGTCGAAGGCACCATCACCGGCAAGGTGAAGGGTGGTCTGACCGTGATGACCAACGGTATCCGCGCGTTCCTGCCGGGTTCCCTGATCGACGTGCGTCCCATCAAGGACACCACTGCCTACGAAGGCAAGACCGTCGAATTCAAGGTCATCAAGCTCGATCGCAAGCGCAACAACGTGGTGTTGTCGCGTCGTGCCGTCATCGAACTGTCGCTGGGCGAAGAGCGCGAGAAGTTGCTCGAGAACCTGCAGGAAGGCATCGAAATCAAAGGTATCGTCAAGAACATCACCGATTACGGTGCGTTCGTGGACCTGGGTGGTATCTATGGT
>CAXBNM010000227.1:0-7963 GCA_963976885.1 uncultured Burkholderiaceae bacterium | reverse complement strand
GGGCCGCCGGTGGCTTGCCCATCAATGTCCGGGGTCGTCGCAGTATCCCGGTTCAACCCCGGTCGTGCGGTTTGTTCAGGGCGCAGTTCTTGCGGGACTGGCAATGTGGCCGGCCCGGTGGGGGCATTTCCTGCCAGTTCCAGGGCGGCAATCTTTTTGCGCCTGCGCAGCGCTTGCGGCGACATCTGATCTTCGGCGCGGGCCGATTCGTCCGCGGCCTGCATCGTGTTCTGCAAGCGGGCAGCGAAGCCTTCTTCAGCCGCCCCTGCTGCATTGGCGTCACCGGCACGTGACTCAGTCCGGCGGATCGCGCCGGGCAGCGCCATCAGCGCCGCTGGTTTGGTCTGACTGGTCTGGTTGGTCTGAGTCACCATCAACTTCCTTTATTGCCAGCGGCAAAGCGTTTTTGACTGGCCATTTCATCGGCCAGTTTCTGTTCCCCGGCCAACACCTTGCGGCGGGCGCGTTGTCGTTGCCGCTCAAGCAGCAGATTCATTGCGGTCAGTTTGCGCTGGGCTCGCTGCAAGGCCGCCTGGCTGTTGGCACTGACCTCGCGGGCCCGTGCGAGTTTGCTGGTCTGCGACTCAATGGCCTCGACCAGACGGGAATCGAAGCGTGATTCGGTGACTTGTTGCGGCACCGATACCGATTGTTCGGCCGCGTTGTTGCGCTCGCGTCGCTGGCCCAGGCGGTCCTGACGAAAGTCCTGCAGCGCGCCGAGCGTACGCGCTTCGGTGCTTTCCACCTTGCGGGCGCGCAACTGGCTGCCCAGCCGTTCATTGCGTTGCTTTTCGAAGGCATCGACGAGATGCTGAAACATGCGTTCACGGCGAGCGTTCATGACGGGGCTCCGTTCGGAGCGCCAGCGCTTTTCTCGGTCAGCGCGCCGGCAATGGTTTGCAGGCGGAGCAGATCGGCCTCAAGATCAGCCTTCTCATCGGTGTTTTGCGTCATCAGCGCCACAATGGCCGGCCAGCTGGCCAGCGCACGATCGATTTCATGGTCTGCGCCCGCGCTGTAAGCGCCCAGCGCAATCAGCTCCCGGTTCTGCTGATAGGCCGACCAGGCGCGCCGCAGACGACGCGCCGCCTGCTGATGTTCGGGCGCAGTGATGGCGGTCATCACCCTCGACACCGATCCATCGATGGCAATGGCCGGAAAGTGTCCGGCATCGGCCAGATCGCGGGACAACACGATATGGCCATCGAGATGCGAGCGCGCCGAATCACCGACCGGATCGTGGATGTCGTCGCCTTCAAGCAAAACAGTATAGAAAGCCGTGATGGATCCGGCGCCGGTAGTACCGTTGCCGGCGCGCTCCACCAGTTCAGGCAGGCGCGCAAATACCGACGCCGGGTAGCCCCGGGTGGCCGGTGCCTCGCCCATTGCCAGACTGACTTCGCGCAAGGCCATCGCATACCGGGTCAGCGAATCCATCAGCAGCAATACGTTCAGACCCTGGTCGCGATAGAACTCGGCGATGGCGGAGGCGTAATTGGCCGCCTGAATCTTGAGCAGGGCAGGCTCATCGGCTGGAGCAACCACCACGGCCGCACGGCTGCGCCCGCTCGGGCCAAGAATTTCATCGACGAACTCGCGCACTTCGCGACCTCGTTCGCCGATCAGACCAACAACAATGACATCGGCATTGGTATGGCGAGCCATCATGCCCAGCAGCACACTCTTGCCGACCCCCGCACCCGCAAACAGACCGATACGCTGGCCGCGGCCCACGGTCAGCATGGTGTTGATCGCACGCACGCCTGTGTCCAGGGGCTCGCGAATCGGGGTCCGGTTCATGGCGTTGACCGGCCGGCAGCGGATCGGCAGGCATTCGGTGTTTTCAAGCGCGCCGAACTGATCCATCGGCTGGCCTTGAGCGTCGACGATACGGCCGAGCAAGCCGGCCCCGATCGGCAGATGACGAGCCTGGTCGGTGCGCCGGGTCCAGGCGTGCGAAGCCTGACCGAGCCGGGGCCGGCGCACTGCCGGTTCAACCGGTGCGACTCGGGCTCCCGGCGACAAGCCGGTGGTCGATTGGGTGGGCATCAACATCAGATGCCCTTCGTTGAAGCCGAGCACCTCGGCATCGACAGGCGGGCCGCCGGCGGATTCGCCGTGCGGGGCTGGTTCGATCATGCAGATGCTGCCAATCGGCAGCCGGATGCCACTGGCCTCAACCGTCATGCCCGAGACGCGAGTGAGCTTGCCGCTGTGCGCCAGGACTTGCGACTGAGCGGCCAACGCAAGCGCATTGTCCATCAGTCCGAGCCAATTCGGCTGGCCGCTCATGAGTTTTGCTCCGGCAACTCGTTGGCCTCCAGACCTACCGCGGCCAGGGCCCGGCGCCAGCGGGTCTGCAGGGTGCCGTCAACGACGGAGTGGGGCGTCTCGAGGATGCAGCCGCCGGGGGTAATGGCGCGATCGGATTCGATCTGCACCGGCCATTGTTCGTTCTGTTCGAGTACCGCCTTGTCGATCAAGACAAAATCATCGGGATGAACCCGTAGGACCGCGGCACGGCTCTCGCGTCCGAGCGTCTTGAGGCAGTCCTGGGCCACGGGGATCAGGGCCTGACGATTGATCTTCAACTCATGAGCGAGGACTTGTCCGGCGATCAGTACGCCCAGGTCGATTGCCTTGTCCGCCAGTGCTGTTTCGACGGCAGCAAACTGGTCTTCAAACGCTGCGACGAGGGCGGCAAGGCGCTGCGCGGCATCTCCTCCAGCGGCTTCGGCGCTGGCCCGAGCTTCTTCTGCGGCCTGCTGGCGCGCGGCGGCCTCGGCTTCGCGGCGTCCCTGGGCGATGCCATCCTGCAAGCCTTGTTCGTACCCGGGCGGCGGGGTGTCGGCCTGCCGGCGTGCTTCGGGTTGGCGGCGATCGAAGCGGTCGGCCTCGGCGGTGGCGCTGCCATCCAGCGAGGGCAGGGCCATGCGACGAGCCTGGGTGATTTCATCGCCGGGCGTAACCCGACTGCCGGGCGTCGCCGATCAGACATACGAATCGTCTCCGCCACCGGAACTCAGGGTGATCTGACCTTCTTCAGCAAGGCGTTTGACGGCTTTGAGAATTTCCTTCTGTTCGGCCTCGACATCGGCAATCTTGACCGGACCGCGTGAATCGAGGTCTTCGCGCAGGCTCTCGGCCGCGCGTTGACTCATGTTCTTGAAGACCTTCTCGCGCAGATCCGGTTCGGCACCTTTGAGGGCCATGATCAGAGACTCGGTCTGCAACTCGCGCAACACCAGCTGAATGGCTTTGTCGTCCAGCTTCATCAGATCGCCAAAGATGAACATCTGATCGCCGATCTCCTGAGCCAACTCCGGGTCTTGTTCCTGAATCCAGTCGAGAATGATGCGATCGTTGCCGCCGCCGAGCAGGTTGAGCAATTCGGCGGCAGTCTTGGCGCCACCGAGCAAACGGTCGCGGCCTACGGGTTTGCTGGCCAGCAACTTCTCGAGCACAACATTGAGTTCGGCAATGGCGGCGGGCTGAATGCCGTCCATTGTCGAGATACGCAAAATGACCTGCGAGCGCAAGGCTTCGTCCAGCGCCATCAACGCCGCTGAGGCCTGGTCTCGCTCCAGATGCACCATGATCGAGGCGATGACCTGAGGGTGTTCATGGCGGATCAGGTTGGCAATATCAAGCGGCTCCATCCATTTCAGGTTTTCGATGCCAGCGACTTCACCGCGCGACAAGATGCGCTCGATCAACAGATCGGCACGAACGTCGCCGAGGCCTTTCTTCATGACCGTGCGTACATATTCGTCGGGATCTTCGACCAGATAGTTGGCTTGTGCGAGCCGCTCTTCAAGTTTCTCGAGCACACCGGTCACATCATCAGAGCGCGCCGTGCGCAATGAAGCCATTTTTTCTCCGATCTTTTGTGCTTCCCTGGGGGAGAGCTCGCGAATTACCTGGGCGGCTGCTTCCTCGCCCAGACCCATCAGCAGCACAGCGGCATCGGTCAGTCGATCGTTTTCATCTGCCATGATTGCGACTGCTCTTATTCATCTTCGGTTACCCAGTCGCGCACGATGCTGGCCACCGCTTTGGGGTTCTCGCGAGCCAGGCGCAAGGTTTCATCGCGCCGCTTTTGTGCCTCCAGGCGGGCTTGCTCTTCGGGGCTGATCAGCTCAACCTCGTCGGCGACGACGGTGTCGACAAGTTGCTTTTGTCGGGTGGCGGCTTCTTCCGCTTCCTTCTCGTTTTTCAGGGCCAGTGCCTGTTTGTCACTCAGGCTTTTCATGGCCGGGCGGATGACTTTGAAGACGATGATCAGACCGAGCAGGGCAATGCCAAGGTGACGGGCAATGTCGATGGCAATGGCGATCAACTGCGGATCCTTCCACATCGGCACTTCAACCGCTTCAGGGACCGGCTCGGTCGTGAAGGGGCTGTTCATGATGTTGATTGAATCGCCCCGTTCGGCCGAGAAGCCAATCGCTTCGCGCACCAGTGCGTTCATCTTCTCCAACTCGTCGACGCTCAGCGGGGTCTGGACGACTTCACCGGCTTCATTGGTACTGGTGCGGTAGTTGACTACAACGGCCGCGGTCAGGCGACGGATGTTGCCCGAGCCGGCGCGCGTGACGCGGACCGAACGGTCAACCTCGTAGTTGATGACGGCTTCGCCGATCTTGCCATTGGCACCATTGTCACCGGCGGCCCGTGCGGCCGCAGCCGGATCCTGACGCTGACCATTGATCGGCGCGATCGCTTCGGCGTCGGGCTGGTTGGTCAGTGCGCCAGGGATGCCGCCGGCGGCTACCAGCCGGTTGGCCGCATCGCCGGTCAGTTGCTGGCTCCGAATGGCGGCGCTTTGCGGGGCCTGGTTGGGGCGGTAGGTTTCGTCGGTCGACTGGCTTTGGGTGAAATCCATGTCAGCCGTCACCCGGGCGCGCACATTGTTGTGGCCGACCACCGGTTCCAGCAATTCGGTAATGCGTTGATTCAAGGTCTGTTCAATCTGGCGTGAATAGGCCAGTTGCGAGGCGTTAGGCAGATCGTCATCATTGCGATCCGATGACAGCAGCGTGCCGTCCTGATCGATGACCTTGACGTCGTCCGGATTGAGCCGGGGAATGGATGCCGCCACCAGATGAACGATGCCGGCCGTCTGGCTGCGGCCGATGGCATGGCCGGGCAGCAGTTTGAGCAGCACTGAGGCGGAGGGCTTCTGGCGGCCGCGCAAAAAGCCGCCGTTTTCCGGTATGGCCAGATGCACTCGGGCCGATTCAACGGCGGCGAGGGATTCGATTGAGCGGGTCAGCTCGCCCTGCAGGCCGCGCTGATAGCTCAGGCGTTCCTGAAACTGGGTCATGCCGAATCGCGGCTCATCGAGGATCTCGAAGCCGGTGGTGTTGCTGCGAGGCAGGCCTTCGCTGGCCAGTTCGAGCCGGGTGCGATGCACATCCGATTCCGGCACAAGAATGGCGTCGCCACCGGCGGCAAACCGGTAGGGAACGTTGCGCTGCGACAGCGCGGCAATGATCGCGCCGCCATCGCGGTTGCTCAGATTGGCAAACAGGACCCGATAGGGCTTTTCCTGCAGGCTGATGAACGACCAAGCGATGACAGCGGTAAGGGCAAGGATGCCACCGGCGATCACCAGACGCGACTTGAGGGCGTCGGGTATTCCGCCGCGTGGTCCTTCCAGGGCGGCATCAGCCATGAAGGGGTCCGACTAAAAGTTTGGAATGCATGTCGGCCATTCTGCTCAAAACATGAGAGCGAAAGCCATCGAATTAGCAGGAGCTTTACCCTCTTATTTCCGGCTCAAGTTCCGACTGCTGGCCGACAATCAATCTCATTCCCCGCGAGCCGATCCTATGGATATCAACTCAATCGATCAATTGAAGTCAGCGCTGGAAGCGAGCAGTCGCGCCAGAGCCGGTGCCGTGCCTGCTGTAAGCGGGCAGGGTGAGGCGGCGGCTGGCGTCTCGGGTTTTGGCAATGCGCTGGAAAAGGCCTTGTCTGCGGTGAGCGACTTGCAGAATCAGTCGGCCGATATGCAGCAGGCCTATCAGCGGGGCGATCAGTCAGTCTCGCTGGAGCAGACGATGGTATCGATGCAGAAGTCCCAGGTGGCATTTCAGGCCACACTGACGGTCCGCAACCGGCTGGTTGCGGCCTATACCGACATCATGAACATGCAGGTCTGATACCGCTGCTACCGCCTGGCGTCGCTGGCAGACCGCCTAGTCATTGTCGCGCAGCCGGATCAGCAAGCGCTCGACATCCTGAACATAGGTCTGGACGAGGCGTTCGACCTCGGGCGGCATGTCAATCAACGCACATCCGATGCGCCAGCCTTGCGGCACGCCGCTGACGGGCTCCAGCTTCTGAATGGTCTTGATTTCGAGCGTGCAGGGAACCGGAACGCGTGGGCGGAGTTCTATGCGGGCGTGTTCGTGGCGCGCGCCGATTTCAAAGCTTTGCTGCTCTTGACGGCGTTGAAAGGAAAGCCCGGTGGCGCTCAGATCCATCAATTCAAACGAGGTTTCGGTGCCTGGCTCACCTCGAATCGTCACCTGTCCGGTTTGCCCGATGGGCGGGCGCACCCGGTAGGCGCTGCGCCGCTGGATGCGAAAAACTTCCGCGGGATGCTGCGTGCGCAGGCTGACCAGCTCCGGCGTGGCCTCGGCCGCGGCGAAAGCCACCTCGAACTGCACCTTGATGTCATTGACGAAGGCCACCACGGTACAGCGACCCGGGGCCAGTAATTCACGCTTGCGGGTCGAGTCGGTGCGTATTTCCAACTGGAGCCATTCATCGTCGAGGCTTTCGAGCCGACTGATGACAAACACTTCGGGGTTGGCGGCCGAGCAGAGCGACACGGGGGCTCGGTTGGCGGCAAGATCGGCCAGCAGGCGCTGAATCGCACGGGGCGTGCCGATCCTGAATTCGCTGAGTAGCTCCAGGTCGGTTTCGGGCAAATATTTGGGGCTTGGATCGTCTGGACGCACTGTTGAATTCCGGTGATGGGCGCACGGACCAGTCATTGGGCTCCGACACTGAACGAATCGACAGGGCAGGGGCTCTGTTGCCGGCCGGCCGGGGACAGCAAGCTGTCAAGTCGAGCCGCCATCGGATCCTTGCGTTGGCGCACTTCGGCGTCAATGACGATCAGACGGGTCAGTATCCGCAGACGCTCGTTGCGATCCTGCGGGCAGGTCAGAGATGTTGGCTCGAAGCCACGCAGGCGACCGTTCATGGCGCCGATAGTGCCGGCAGTACGGCTGACTTCGTTCCAGTCGTTGTGTCTGGCGTAGTCGAGCATCTGCTCGGCGGCGGCAAGCACAGCACGGTACTGGAGCATGGCAGGGTGCACCGCCTTCATGCTGCAACCGCCATTCTGCCGGCCGGAGCTGCGCTCTGTTTGTCGGGGGCAATGTCACGCCAGCCAGCATGAATTTCGCTCAGAATCGAACGAACTTCGGCAATGGCGGCGCGGTCACCATCGCGATTGGCGGCCAGAATCCGGTTCAGGCAGTAGGAATACAAGGCTTCCAGGTTGTCGGCGATTTCGCCGGCATCCGGATTGAGAACGGCGCGCAGGCCTTCATCGATGATACGAATGACTTTGGTCAATGCTTCGCCTTTTTCTGCAATCTGGCCCGCTGCCATCGCACCGTCTGCGCGTGCCAGCAAGTCCTGAGCGCGCTCGAAGAGCAGATCAATCAGCCGGTGGGGGCTGGCTTCCGAAACGCTGGTATCCGCGTTAACGTTGGCATAGATGTTGGCAGGGGTTCTTTGAGGTCCGAACATGGTTGCATTCCCGGTCAAGCTGAACATGTCTTAGTTATCGGCCTGCCGGCTTGATGCTTGAGGAGTATTGGTGCGACAAAGTCCTCATGAAACCTCAAAAAGGGTGGTTTTAACCGCCATTTGAACGGTTCAGGAACCGCCTGCCGATAATGCAGAAAGGGCCGGCAAAGCCGGCCCTCATGAGGGTGCA
>CAXBNM010000226.1:0-7994 GCA_963976885.1 uncultured Burkholderiaceae bacterium | reverse complement strand
CGTGAGATGGTGGCAATCTGAAGGCTGGCTAGCCGCGACCGAAAGGCTGGCGAACAAGCCGGTGCCGTTTCCGGCTCAGGGCTTGCTGCAAGCTCGCCCTGGGTGGCTGCGCTTGAGTTGGGTTATGGCAGTCGTGACGGCCAGACCCAGCCGCTGCTGCGCAAGCATGTCGGTCCGCTGCGCGTGCTCAAGGGGTATCGTCCCGACGGCGCCGATTGCTGGGAGCAAGTCATCGTCCATCCGCCCGGCGGCATTGCCTCCTGCGATCAACTGAGCATCGATGTCGATGCCGGGGCCGATGCGCATGTGTTGCTGACCACTCCCGGTGCCACCAAATGGTATCGGGCCGGCCCGGGCGGCTTGCAGGCTGACAAGGCGTCGCAACGCGTGAACATTGCGGTAGCCCCCGGTGCCACGGTCGAATGGTTGCCGCTTGAGAACATCTTCTATGACGGCGTCGATGCCGAGCTTGAAAACTCTTTTGAACTGGCCGCTGGTGCCGGGCTGATCTGCGCCGAACTCAGTTGTCTGGGCCGCCCGGCCGCGCAGGCGCCGTTTGAGCACGGCCGGCTTGCCATGCGCACGCGCATTGCGCGCGAAGGACGGTTGATTTTTTCCGAGCGTATTGCATTGGCCGGTCAGGACCGCGCCATGCAGGCGCCCGCAGGGCTCAATGGCTACCCGTGCTTTGGCACCCTGGTTGCAGTGCCGGCGCAGGCCACACCCGAGGGCCAGCTCGGCGAACTCGTCGCGCAGGTGCGCACCCATGCCGCACAATCCATCCCGGCGGCGCAGTTTTCGATTACGGCCTTGCCGGCAAGCATTTTGGTACGCTGGCGTGGTGACAGCGCTGAGGCCGGCTGGCAAGCCTTGCGCCTGGCCTGGCAGATGTTGCGCGAGCCCTTGCTCGGCCTGGCCCCGCAGACACCTCGTATATGGGCATGCTGAGTGCGTTGTTATCCGTACGGCGGCAGCCCGAACCATCAAACAAAGCCATGAGGCTGGAGATCAAGGCATGGAACTGACCCCACGCGAAAAAGACAAACTGATGTTGTTTACGGCCGGCTTGCTGGCCGAGCGGCGCAAGGATCGCGGCGTCAAACTCAACTACCCCGAAGCCATTGCGCTGATCAGTGCCGCCATCATGGAAGGCGCGCGCGACGGCAAGACCGTGGCTGAACTGATGGCCTACGGCACGACCTTACTGACACGCGACGATGTGATGGACGGTATCGCCGAGATGATTCCTGAAATTCAGGTCGAGGCAACCTTCCCGGACGGCACCAAGCTGGTGACCGTCCATCAACCGATTGTTTAGGAGACGGCGATGACTCCCGGTGAAGTATTCACTGCCGCAGGCGAGATCGAACTGAATGCGGGGCGCAGCACGTGCACCCTCAAGGTGGGCAACCGTGGCGACCGGCCCATTCAGGTTGGTTCGCACTATCACTTCTACGAAACCAATGATGCGCTCGACTTCGATCGCGAACAGGCGCGCGGGTTTCGTCTGAATATTCCGGCTGGCACCGCAGTGCGTTTCGAGCCCGGCCAGGAGCGCACGGTGGAGCTGGTGGCGCTGGCCGGTGAGCGCAAGGTGTTCGGATTTCAGGGACGCATCATGGGTTCGCTTGATGCCAACGACAGCGGAGCGCAATCATGAAAATCACCCGACGCGCTTATGCGGAAATGTTCGGCCCCACAA
This sequence comes from uncultured Burkholderiaceae bacterium, assembly GCA_963976885.1. Lineage (GTDB taxonomy): Bacteria > Pseudomonadota > Gammaproteobacteria > Burkholderiales > Burkholderiaceae_E > JAUIAI01. Next base: position 6,292 of record CAXBNM010000226.1, on the reverse strand, counting down.
CCGGCGACCGGGTACGGCTGGCCGATACCGATCTGATCATCGAAGTCGAGAAAGACCTGACCATCTACGGTGAAGAGGTCAAGTTTGGCGGTGGCAAGGTCATTCGTGACGGCATGGGCCAGAGCCAGCGGCTCGGGGCCGAAGTGGCCGACACCGTGCTGACCAATGCCCTGATCATCGACTGGTGGGGCATCATCAAGGCCGACATCGCCATCAAGGACGGGCGCATCAGCGGCATTGGCAAGGCCGGCAACCCGGATGTGCAACCCGGTGTCGATATTGTCATTGGCGCGGCCACTGAGATCATTGCCGCCGAAGGCAGTATCGTCACCGCCGGCGGCATCGATTCGCACATTCACATGATTTGCCCGCAGCAGGTTGACGATGCACTGGCCGCCGGTATCACCACCATGTTTGGTGGCGGCACCGGCCCGGCAACCGGCACCAATGCCACCACAAGCACTCCGGGCGCCTGGCATATCGGCAATATGCTCAATGCAGTCGAAGCGCTGCCGATGAACTTCGGCCTTCTTGGCAAAGGCAATGCGGCGCTGCCCGAGCCCTTGCGCGAGCAAGTGCGTGCCGGTGCAATCGGCCTGAAGTTGCATGAAGACTGGGGCACCACGCCGGCCGCCATCGACAACTGTCTGTCGGTGGCCGATGAATTTGATGTGCAGGTGGCCATTCACACTGATACGCTTAACGAATCAGGCTTTGTCGAAGCCACCATTGACGCGTTCAAGAATCGCACCATTCACACCTATCACACCGAAGGAGCAGGCGGCGGTCATGCGCCGGACATCATCAAGGCTTGCGGTTTGCCCAATGTGTTGCCGTCCTCGACCAATCCGACCCGACCCTATACCGTCAACACCATTGATGAGCATCTCGATATGCTGATGGTGTGTCATCACCTCGATCCGGCCATTCCTGAAGACGTCGCCTTTGCCGAAAGCCGGATCCGGCGCGAGACTATCGCCGCCGAAGACATCCTGCATGATCTGGGTGCCTTCTCGATGATGGCCTCTGATTCGCAGGCCATGGGGCGGGTTGGTGAAACCATCATCCGCTGCTGGCAGACCGCGCACAAGATGAAAACCCAGTTCGGCGCGCTCGAGGGCGACCCCGCCACCAGTGACAACAACCGGGTCAAGCGCTTCATTGCCAAGTACACGATCAACCCGGCGCTGACCCACGGCGTAGCCCATGAAGTCGGTTCGCTCGAGGTCGGCAAGCTGGCCGACCTGGTGCTGTGGAAGCCCGCGTTCTTCGGTGTCAAAACCTCGATGGTGCTCAAGGGCGGTCAGATTGCGATGGCTGCGATGGGGGACCCCAATGCGTCCATCCCGACGCCGCAACCGGTTCATTACCGACCGATGTTCGGCGCGCTTGGTGGCAGTTTGCGCACCAGCAGCGTAACCTTTGTGTCGCAGGCGGCGCTGGTGGCCGATGTGGCCGGGCAGTTCGGCTTGAATCGGCGGCTGTCGGCGGTGGCCGGTACGCGCCAACTGACCAAGGCCGACATGCGGCTCAATACCTGGCAGCCGGATATCCAGGTCGATCCGCAGACCTATCAGGTGCATGCCGACGGACGTTTACTCACCTGCGAGCCGGCAGCCGTGCTGCCGATGGCGCAACGATATTTTCTGTTTTGAGTGTTCGTAATGACTGACAATGCTGTGTTGTTCGATCGAGTAGTCGCCGGGCCAACGGGGCCGGCGCCGCTCAATATTGTCTCGCTGCCGTTTGAAATGCGTCAGCGCTCGCGCCTGCGCGTCACCATCAGCGAAGGCGACCTGGCCGGGCAATCGGTGGGTATCGAGTTGCCGCGTGGCACTGTCATGCGCGCCGGCGTCTTGCTGATGGGCACCGGCGATGTCTATCTGCGTGTGGACGCCGCGCCCGAGCAGTTGATGCAGGTCGAAGCCGACACGGCGCTCGGCCTGACCGCGATCGCCTATCACCTGGGCAATCGTCATGTGCCGGTGCAACTCGGGCCGCAATGGGTACGCTTGCAGCGCGATCACGTGCTCGAGCAAATGGTCGTTGGCCTGGGGGGCCAGGTCAGTGCCATCGACGCGCCCTTCGAACCGGAGTCCGGGGCTTATCATGGCGGTGGCGGACATCATCACCATGATCATGATCACAGTCACGACCATGATGATGGTCATCATCACGCTCCGCCCGATCGCCGGCATGCGCCGCGCATTCACGATCTGGCCGATCCGGACGCCAGCACATGAATACCGCTGCGCAACTTGCGTTGATGCGACTGGCCAGTCCTGCTTTGCCGATTGGCGGCTTCAGTTATTCGCAAGGTCTGGAAAGCGCCATCGAGCAACAATGGGTGCGCGACGAGGCTACGCTGGTGCAGTGGCTGCGAGACTGTATCGCGCTTAACATGGGGCGCTACGAACTGCCACTCATGCATGCGTTGTTCGATGCCTGCGCCCGCGATTGCGATGCGCTCACACAAAGCCTGCACGACGAGTATCTGGCCAGCCGTGAGTCAGCCGAGTTGCATGCCGAGACCTTGCAGATGGGGTATTCGTTGCTTCGTCTGCTCAGCGGTCTGCAAGAAGGCGAAGCGGTGGGCACGCCTGTTGCCAATGCCCGCCAGATGCTTGCCAGTGAAACGCCTTGCGCGCTGCCGCTGGCCTGGGCACTGGCGGCCCGGCACTTTGGGCTGGACGCCCGCCAGGCGCTGACCGCCTTTGCCTGGTCCTGGCTCGAGAATCAGGTGGCGGCCGGCATCAAGGCGGTGCCGCTGGGCCAGCAGGTCGGTCAACGAGTGTTCGAAGCCTTGCAGCCGGTGCTGACCGGTGCGCTCGATCGGGCACCCTCCAGCCCACCGCAGGCCTGGAGCAGTTTCGCCCCCGGGTTGGCGATGGCCAGTGCCTGGCATGAAACTCAGTATTCACGTTTGTTCCGCTCCTAGCTGGTAGCCGGTGCGCAAACTTTTCTTTTCTTTTCAATGACAAGACGACAATGACAATGCAGATCAAAGATGCGCTGCGCGTAGGCATCGGCGGCCCGGTGGGGTCGGGCAAGACGGCGCTGACCCTGGCCTTGTGCACGCTGATGCGCGAGCATCGCAACATGGCAGTCGTCACCAACGACATCTATACCCGCGAAGATGCCGAGTTCCTGGCGCACCATGGCGCGTTGCCGATTGACCGGATCATGGGCGTGGAGACCGGCGGTTGCCCCCATACGGCCATTCGCGAAGACGCGTCGATCAATCTCGAGGCAGTGGCCCGCTTGCAGCGCCGCCATGCCGGTCTCGAACTGGTGCTGGTCGAAAGCGGCGGCGACAATCTGGCCGCCACGTTCAGTCCGGAGTTGTCCGATCTGACGATCTATGTGATCGATGTGGCTGCCGGGGAGAAGATTCCCCGCAAGGGCGGACCGGGCATCATCAAGTCTGATTTGCTGGTCATCAACAAGATTGACCTGGCCGAGCATGTGGGTGCCAACCTGGACGTGATGGCGGCCGATGCCAAAAAAATGCGCGGCGACCGACCGTTTGTTTTCACGAATCTCAAAACCGGTCATGGGCTGGACGAAATTGCCGCCTTCATTCAGCGCCAGGGCTTGCTGGCCGAGTAACGTCGGCCGGCAAATGGGGCAATCGCTTTCGTATTGCGTTAACAAGGGGCATCGGCTACGCTAGTTGATATGCAGAAATCACTTTTCGATACCTACGACCAGCAGCACTTTTACTGTGAGCTGTTTGGCACTGGTGAGCGCCAGCCGCTCCATACCCGCAAGCTGGTCAATCGGCTCGCCAAAATGAAGGCGTCAACTTTGCGCCGACGCTCCCGGGCCATCGAAACCGAGTTGTTCAATCTTGGTATTACGTTCACCGTTTACAGTGAGCGCGACAGTATCGATCGCATCCTGCCCTTTGACGTTCTGCCGCGGGTACTCTCGGCCAAGGAATGGGAGCAGATCGAAACCGGATGCATTCAGCGCGTGCAGGCACTCAATCTGTTTCTGCATGACATCTATCACGACCAGAAGATCCTCAAAGACAACATCCTGCCTGCTGAGCTGGTGTTGAAGAATGCAAACTATCGCAAGGAAATGATCGGCTTCGATCCGCCCGGCGGCACTTATGTGCACATCGCCGGCGTCGATCTCGTGCGCGACGATCAGGGAAATTTCTGCGTTCTCGAAGACAACGCCCGCACGCCGTCAGGCGTGTCTTACGTGGTCGAAAATCGCCACCTGATGCAACGCGCCTTTCCCGATCTCATGGCGGGCATCAAATTGCTGCCCGTTGACGAATACGGTCCGCGGCTGCGCAAAGCACTGACTGAAGTATCGCCGGGCCGGGCGCGCTCGGCCAATGTCGTGTTGTTGTCGCCCGGTGTTTTCAATTCGGCCTACTTCGAACACGTCTTCCTGGCGCGCGAAATGGGCGTGCCCCTGGTCGAAGGGCGCGATCTCGTGGTCGAATCCGAAGAAGTGTTCATGCGCACCACCAGTGGCTTGCGCAAGGTTGACACCATCTACCGCCGGCTCGACGACGACTTTCTCGACCCGGCCTGCTTCAACCCCGACAGCATGTTGGGTGTGCGCGACCTGATGAAGGCCTACCTGGCCGGCAACGTCAACATCGCCAACGCGGTCGGCACCGGCGTGGCCGATGACAAGGCCGTCTATGCCTACATGCCGCAAATCATCCGCTACTACCTCGACCAGGATCCCATCCTCAACAACGTTGAAACCTATTCGTGCTGGGATCCCGAAATGCGCGATTACACGTTGGCCAATCTCGACAAGCTGGTGGTCAAGCCGGTTGGTGAGTCGGGCGGCTACGGCGTTGTCGTCGGGCCGCGCGCAAGCAAGGCCGAGCTGGCCACGCTGCGCAAGCAGGTGCAGGCCAAGCCGGGCAATTTCATCAGTCAGCCGCTGATTCAGCTATCGGTCTGCCCGACCTTGTTTGATACCGGTGTTGAGGCCAGGCACGTCGATTTGCGGCCGTACATCCTGACCGGCAAAAGCAGTTGGGTGTTGCCGGGCGGACTGACCCGCGTAGCACTCAAAAAAGGGTCATTTGTCGTCAACTCGTCGCAAGGCGGCGGAACCAAGGATACCTGGGTCATTGGATAGCCTGCTCTCAAGATTCGCGGAAGACGCCTACTGGATGGCGCGCTATATCGAGCGCGTCGAATCCCTGGCGCGCATTTTGTCGGTTACCGAGTCCTTCGGTCGTGGCCGGGAAGGTGGTGCCGATTGGCTCAGCGTGCTCAAGCTGTTTGGCGATGTGAACGCCTACGGTGAGCGCTTCAAGGAAATCGAAGGGCGTAATGTCATCAAGTACTACACGCTCGACAAGGCCAGTCCGAATTCCATCATCAATTCGCTGGCGCTGGCCCGCAACAACGCCCGGACGCTGCGCCACCTGATCAGCGTCGAGATGTGGACCAAGATCAACACCATGTACAACCGGGTCAGCGAGGCCAAGGCGCGTGATGTCGCCGAAACCCGGTTGTCGGCCTTCTGCGAATCCATCAAAGACGAGTGCCAGCTCTTTCTGGGTTGCACGCACAACACCTTGTTCCGCGATCAGGTCTGGTATTTCTATCGGCTCGGCCGCTTCATCGAGCGCTGCGACCAGACAACCCGCCTTGTCGATATCAAGGCGCGCAGCGTGGCCAGTCGCAAGGCGGCCATGGCCGAAGGCATCGATATCAGCGAATGGAATTCGCTGCTGCGGGCCGCCGGTACCTATCACGGCTACCTGCGTCGGCATCCGCGCGAAATGACCGATCTGACCGTGTCGGGTTTTGTGTTGTTCGATCCGGCCTTTCCGGGCTCACTGGCGTTCTGTACCAAGGAAATTTCTGCGGTCATCGAGGAAATGCAGCCCGACATCACCGAGGCGGCGGTGCGCGATTTACGCCGCCAGATCAAACGGCTCGAACGCATCGCGAAAACCCCGCCCGAGAAAATGCTCGAAGACGGCCTGCATGAATTCGTTGATAACGTGCAACTCGAACTGATCGGTCTGCACAACGACTTCAGCAAGCATTTCTTCCCGGTAGTAGAACCCCTTGCCGAAACGACCTGAAACTGGCGGGCACGCAATATGCACTGGGGCAGACGTAGTCTCTACGTTCTCGCCCCTGGCGAGCTCGGCCCGCTTGATGCGGGCTTTTTTTGGCCTAACATCTGATTATATAAAAAGCGTTTATGAGCAAATGTTTTTTATGAATTACGTGGGCAAATGGAGTATTATGGAACTTTATAACCTGCCTATAGGTTTACGTCAATGGTTTGTTGA
>CAXBNM010000225.1:0-8004 GCA_963976885.1 uncultured Burkholderiaceae bacterium | reverse complement strand
GAGCCGCCGTAAACAACATCACCCGCCAAAGGGAAACCAGCATGGGCGAGATGCACACGGATCTGATGCGTGCGCCCGGTGCGCAGCCGACAATGCATCAAGGTTACCGGTCGGTCGCCGAGCGTGCCATGGGCCAGCGGTTCGGCTTCGGTGTAAGCGGACTTGCCGTCGCCCCGCACAGCCATGCGCAATCGATTGCCCGCATCACGCCCGATAGCCCCATCCATGACAAGGGCTTGCGCAACATGCCCCTGACAGATCGCCAGGTACCGGCGCGACAAGGTGCGCGTGGCCAGTTGTCCGATGAGCGCTTCGCGGGCGGCCTCGACCCTGGCAACGACAAGCAGCCCGCTGGTGTCTTTATCCAGGCGGTGCACGATACCCGCGCGCGGCAACGCCGCCAGCGCCGGAAAACGAAACAACAGACCATTCATCAGGGTGCCTTGCCAGTTGCCGGCACCCGGATGCACGACCAGGCCAACGGGTTTGTTTACGACCAGAAAGCCGGTCTGCTCGGCAATCACCTCAAACGCAACTTCTTGCGCAACAAACGCACTGTCGGCCTCGAGCGGTTGGGGCTCGACGATGAGCTGTTCGGTGCCGTTCAGGCGTGTCTTGTTGGCCAGCACCCGCTGGGCGCAGGTCACCGCGCCCAGCGCGATCCAGCGTTGAATGCGCGAGCGGGAATAGCCGCTGAGCTGACTGGCCAGAAAGCGATCGAGCCGCTCGCCGGCGCCAGCCGCCGCTGAAACCTCGATGCGCTCGCCATCGGGTTCGCCCGCGGACGCCATCGCGTCAGCATCAATATCGTTAGTCTCGTCCGCCAAATCGTCCATCCCAAGCTGCTCCCGACGCAGGCCCGGCTCCACCCCTGCGGATCACCAGTCTGCGCCCGTATAATAAGGCGTTGGCCAACTGTTCCGGCCGCCAGCGCACCCTGCGACCATGCCCTCACCGAATTCGCTTCAAACTGGCGCCCCCCGCGGCGCATTGCAACTGCCCCACCCCAGACGACTCGCGTGGATGGCGCCGCGCTGGCTGGTCGTACTCGGATTCAGCGCGATCATGGCCGCTTGCGCCACCACCGAGGTTGACCCGACCGAAGGTTGGTCGGCCGAGCAGTTGTATGCCGCCGCGCAAGACGAAATCAAGACTGGCCGCTATGCCGACGCCGTCGGCTATCTGCAAAAGCTGGAGGCTCGCTATCCGTTTGGCACGCTGGCCCAGCAAGCCCAGATCGACACGGCCTATGCCCACTATAAAGACGATGAACGTGCGCTTGCGCTGCTGGCTATCGATCGCTTCATCCGGATGCACCCCAAGCATCCAAAGCTCGATTACCTCTATTACCTGCGTGGTCTGGTCAACTTCAATGAGCGCAATTCCATCCTGTCATTCCTGGGCGACCAGGATCTCTCCGAACGCGATCTGGAGGCGGCCCGTGAATCTTTCGACTCCTTCAAGACGCTGATCAATCGCTACCCTGAATCCAAGTATGTAAGCGACGCTCGGCTGCGGATGCAGTATCTGGTCAATTCCATGGCCGCTGGCCAGGTCACCATTGCCAAGTTCTATTTTGATCGCGGCGCCCACGTAGCGGCAGCCAACCGAGCCCAGGAAGTGGTGCGCGAATATCAGAAAGCGCCGGCCGTCGAAGATGCGCTGGCCATCATGGTCCGCTCCTACGAGGCTCTCGGCCTGACCGAACTGCGCGACGGAGCCCTGGCCGTGCTGAATCTGAACTTCCCTGATTCAGACGCCCTTGAAAGAACCATGCTGCGCGATGATCGTCGCTGGTGGCAGGTCTGGCGCTGAGCCGCTTCAAGGAGCGGCCGCCAATCTAGGCTTCGGCCGGTTTATCCGTCAGAAAGCTCATGGCTTCGGCGGCATCGCGGGTGCGCCGAAACGGTGGCAGGCTCGCGACCAAGCGCCGCCCATAGGGCTTTTCTGCCAGCCGCGTATCGCCGATTACAAGCAATCCGCGATCATCTTCCGAACGAATCAAACGCCCAGCACCCTGCTTCAGCGCCATGGCCGCATGGGGCAGATGCAATTTCATGAACGGCTCTTCGCCCCGCGCCCGAAGCTGTTTGGCGCGCGCCGCCACCACCGGATCATCGGGAGGTGCAAACGGCAGCTTGTCGATGACCACCAGCGACAATTGCGCGCCGACAACATCGACGCCTTCCCAGAAACTGGCACTGCCGATCAGCACCGGGCGATCGGCCTTGCGAAACCGGTGCAGCAACACATCGCGCGAATCAGTTCCTTGTACCAGTAACTCGAAGCCTTCCACTGGCGCCGGCTCTTCCCATGCCGAGGCGACCGGCGCGGCGGGCTTGGCCGTACCGAGCCGCGCTTGCAGCAATCCGGTCATGGCTTCAACCATCCGCAGACTGGTACAAAGCACAAAGGCTCGCCCGCCATTGGCTTCGATCAGTGGTGCAATGGCATCGGCGAGAGCCGCCGCAAACGCCGGCGAGCGCGGATCAGGCAAACCTTGCGGCACATAGAGCAAGCCCTGGGTTTCAAATGAGAACGGACTGTCGTGGCGTTCGCACCGCGCTTGCTCAAGACCGAGCGCCTGCACGAAATGATCAAAGCGTCGCCCTACTGACAAAGTCGCCGAGGTAAAGATCCAACTGCTCGGTCGGGCCATGCGCTGACGCCGAAACGGTTTGCTGACCGCCAGTGGCGTGCGGTGCAAACTGAGCCCCTGACGGTGAACATCGACCCAATAAATCGCTGGATCATCGCTGTCGCTGTCGCTGTCGCTTTCGACATCGGCATCGGCATCGACTTGGGCTTGAACGTCAGCGCTGGCGTCGCCAGCATCCCGAGCACCGCCACCATCGCCAGCCGGCACCGCGCCGGTATCGGTCGGCTTGTCAGCACCACCGGCGGCAGCATCGGCGGCGTCGGGCGCATCAGTTGCCGCGTCTTCTTCCCAGGCGGAGGAAATCGGCAAAGGTTCGTCCTCGGGCAACGCGGGTTTCTCGGGCGCACTCTCGCCGCGAATTTCCGCCAGCCAGGCCTTTACCGAATAAACAATGGCTTTGCCGCGAACCCCCAGACGCTCAAGATCGCGACTGCGCTCCTGATTCAGTTCAAGGGCGGCCACCGGCTCGACCATCGTTTCCAGCAAGGCATCCCAGGCACCGAGCATTGCGCCGGCCGCGCCCTGGCGCAATTGCGCTTCATCAATGCGCCGGGTCGCGCCGGCAGCCAGGCGCAATTCACGCAAGCCTTGTTCAACGGCGGCACCAAGCTCAAGCCAATCGGCCCCGTCGGGCGCGTCCGCACGGCCCACCCGGGCCAGTTCACGCGCGAAATCCACGATCTGACGGGTCGATACCGTCTGACCAAAAAACAGCGTCGCCGTTTCGGGCAGCTGGTGCGCCTCATCGAAAATCATCAGATCGGCTTTGGGCAACAACTCCGAAACGCCATCGTCGCGCAAGGCCAGATCGGCGCAGAACAAATGATGATTGATGACGACAACATCGGCCTGCAGGGCTCGCCGACGCGCCTGCAACACGAAACATTTGTCCAGGTATTCGCAATCCTGCCCCAGGCAGTTGTCGCGCGTGGATGTGGCATGAACCCATGCCGGTGCGTCCTCGGCAATGCCGGGTGCTTCGGCACGGTCGCCAGTGCGCGAGATACTCGCAAATCTGTCGATTCGGTGCAGGACGGCAACATCCTGGCGCCTCGCGAAACGGCCGTCGGCCAGGTTGCGGGCGAGATGATGATGGCAGACATAATTTGAGCGCCCTTTGAGCAGCGCCGCCTGCATGCCCACGCCAAGCGCAGCCAGAACCGTGGGCAAATCACGGTTGTAGAGTTGATCCTGGAGCGTTTTGGTGCCGGTGGAAATCAAGACCCGCTTGCCCGACAACAGTGCCGGCACCAGATAGGCGAAGGTCTTGCCGGTGCCGGTACCGGCCTCGGCCACCAGCGCTTCCTCGCGGTCAATCGCACGGCTGATGGATTCGGCCAAAGCCAGTTGGCTATCGCGATGCCGGAAGTCGCTCACGCCAGCGGCCAGCGGCGCCCCCGGGTCGAAGGCGGCTCGCACGGCCCGCACCAACGGCGACACTGGCGACGCAATGTCCTCGTCAATGCTTTCCGGGTCGGTCGGCCCGGGCGCGGATTCAGTCACTGGCAGAAAGGAGTCAGGCCGGGATGTCCGGCACCAGCCCCATCTTCAGTGCAATGATTTCATCGCGAATTTGCAGGCGCCGCTTTTTGAGCCGGCGCAACGCCAGGTCATCAAAACCATCGGCAGCTGTGTTGGCATCGATCAGGCTGTCCAGACCACGATGCTCAAGTTCAAGCTCAATGATTCGACTTTTGACCAAGTCGATCTGACCGGGCTTACTGAAGCCTTTCATCCAATAGTCTCGATCACACCGCGCCGGGGCGCGGCCAGGTATTCGGCCGACTGCATTTCGATCAGGCGCGACTCGGTGCGCTTGAATTCCTGAACCATCGGCCCTTCGGTATAAAGCCCATCAGGCGGGCATTCGGCTGACAAGAATAAGGTCACGCGTTGATCATAGAGCACATCGATCAGCCAGAGGAAGCGCCGTGCGGCCGAAGCCATCGCCGGCTTCATGGCCGGCACCCCGGACAGAATCACCGTATGGAATTGCCGGGCAATCTCGAGGTAATCGTTTTGTGAGCGCGGGCCTACGCACAGCGTCTCGAAATCGAACCAGACCACGCCGCCGGCCCGGCGCACCGCTTTGATTTCGCGATGCTCGATGTGCAAGACCGGCTCCTGATCACCAGCCTCGGCCACGGCCTCGAATGCATTACCCAACGCCGCTTCAGTTTCGGGGCTTTCCGGCCAGAGATAGGCTTCGATCCCGGCAATGGACTGCTGTCGGTAATCGACGCCGGTATCAACCTCAAGCATATCGAGATTGCGGTTGAGCAGCTTGATGGCTGGCAGCAGCCGGTCACGATGCAGACCGTCCGGGTACAAGCTGTCGGGCCGGTAGTTCGAGGTCATCACAAAGCAGGTGCCGGCTTCGAACAACGGACCGAGCAAGCGCTCGAGAATCATCGCATCGGCAATATCGGACACATGAAACTCATCAAAGCAAATGAGCCGGTAACGCCGCGCAATGCGGCGCGCCACTTCCTGCAGCGGATCGGCCTTGCCCTTGAGCTGATTGAGTTCGCGATGGACGCCGCGCATGAATTCATGGAAATGAACCCGCGTTTTGCGACGGATATCGACGCCATTGAAAAACGCGTCCATCAGAAAACTCTTGCCGCGACCCACACCTCCATAAAGCCAGATGCCGCGCGGCGGCACTGGCTTGTTGAACATGCGACGCAGACGATTACGACGCGCATCCCGAAACTCGATCAGCTCGACCGCCATCTTGTCCAGACGGTGGGCAGCACGCAACTGCGCCTCGTCGGCCGTATAGCCGCGTTGCTCAAGCAGACCGAGATATCGATTCAGTACGGAATCTTTACTCTGGCTCACATGTTCAACGCGCGCTTGTCAGAAGCAAGCGCCGCTTCCCGCATGACTTCGGACATTGACGGATGCGGGTGGCAGACGCGAGCGATATCTTCGGCCGACGCGCGAAATTCCATGGCAACTGCCGCCTCGGCGATCAAATCGGAAGCGTTGGCCGCCACAATGTGCACACCCAACACTTCGTCAGTCGTGGCGTCGGCCAGAATCTTCACAAAGCCTTCGGGATGACCCATCCCCAACGCACGGCCGTTGGCCATGAACGGGAACTGGCCCGCCTTGTACTCACGCCCATCGGCCTTGAGTTGCTGCTCGGTCTTGCCGACCCAGGCAATTTCGGGGGCGGTGTAGATGACCCACGGAATGCAGTTGTAGTCGATGTGCGGACTCTGCCCATCGATCAACTCGGCCACCATCACGCCCTCGTCTTCGCCTTTGTGCGCGAGCATCGGGCCACGCACCACGTCGCCAATGGCATAGATACCAGGCACCGGCGTGCGGCACAAATCATCAACCGGAATGAAGCCGCGCTCATCGGTGTTGATACCGACAGATTCCAGATTCAGGCCACCGGTATTGGGCACCCGGCCAACCGAAACAATCAAGCGGTCAACGACGAGTGTCTGGTCGGCACCTTTGTCGTCCTGATAGGCAATGCTGACGGTACGCTTGGCACCTTTGCCCTGCACTTCAATCGCACCGATCTTGACGCCAAGACTGAAATTGAGCCCCTGCTTCTTGAAGATTTTCGAGCACTCGCGGGCGACCGAGTCGTCGCAGGCAGAAAGGAAACCCGGCATGGCTTCAAGCACGCTGACTTCAGAGCCCAGGCGACGCCAGACCGAACCGAGTTCGAGCCCGATGACGCCGGCGCCGATCACGCCCAGGCGCTTGGGCACGCTCGAAAAACGCAGCGCGCCTTCGTTGTCGCAGATGATTTCATTGTCGACGGCAACATCGGGCAGGTGCCGCGCGTTGGAACCGGTGGCAATGATGACGTTACGGGTCTCGTTGATCTGCTCTTCGTCATTGAGCGTCGTCTTGACCTTGAAGTAGCCATCGGCCTGTCCTTCCAGCGAACCGTGACCCTTGAGCCAGGTGATGCCGTTCTTGCGGAACAGGAACTCAATGCCCTTGGTCATCTTGTTGACGATGCCCTCTTTGCGAGCGAGCATTTTCTCGAGGTCAAGCTTGACGCCACTGACATTGATGCCATGGTCGCCCAGCGAATGGCCGACCTTCTCGAACTCTTCGGACGAGGCCAGCAAAGCCTTGGACGGAATACAGCCCACGTTCAGGCAAGTGCCACCAAGCGCCATCTCACCGGAGGGCGCAACCCAGCGCTCGACACAGGCAACCTTGTTACCCAGTTGAGCGGCGCGAATGGCCGCCACATAACCGGCCGGACCCGCACCGATCACTATCACATCATATCGTTCAGACATTACAAAAATCCGGTTCGTCAGTATCAGAGATTGAGCAGCAGGCGCGAAGGATCTTCCAGAGCATCCTTGATGGCAACCAGGAACAGCACTGCATCGCGACCATCGATGATCCGGTGATCGTAGGAAACCGCCAGATAGTTCATCGGTCGCACGACGACCTGACCGTTCTCGACAACAGCACGGTCTTTGGTAGCGTGCACGCCCATGATCGCGGACTGCGGCGGATTGATGATCGGAGTCGAGAGCATCGAGCCGAAGACACCACCGTTACTGATCGAGAACGTACCGCCAGTCAACTCTTCCAGACCCAGCTTGCCGGCCTGAGCGCGCTTGCCAAAGTCGGCAATCGTCTCTTCGATCTGGGCAAAGCTCATCTGGTCAGCGTTTCGAATGACCGGCACGACCAGACCACGCGGCGAACCGACGGCCACACCGATGTCGAAGTAACCGTGATAAACGATGTCGTTGCCGTCAATGGAAGCGTTGACGATCGGGTACTTCTTGAGGGCATGCACCGCAGCCTTCACGAAGAAGGACATGAAACCAAGACGCACGCCGTTTTCTTTCTCGAAGCGGTCCTGGTACTTCTTGCGCATCGACATCACCGGCTGCATGTTCACTTCATTGAACGTGGTGAGGATGGCGTTGGTCTGCTGGGACTGCAGCAAACGCTCGGCAACGCGCTGACGCAGACGCGACATCGGCACGCGCTGCTCGGGTCGGCCTTCGAGAAGACTCTGCAGATCGATCGGTGCCTTGGCCTGCGGCAGACTCTGTCCGCTGGGACCGGCGGCCGGCAGCGGCGTGGCCGCCGGAGCAGTAGCCGGTTTCGGCGTGCTCAGGGCATTGATCACATCGCCCTTGGTGATGCGACCACCGCGACCGGTACCGGCAACTTCGCCAGGACCCATGCTGTTCTCGGCCATCATCTTGCCGGCAGCCGGCATCGCAACGCCTTTGCCTTGCCCGGTAGCCGGAGCAGCAGCGGCACCCGAACCAGGCGCAGCCTGGGCAGGGGCCGAGGCAGCTTCAGGCGCAGCAGCCGGTGCCGACGCGGCGGGT
>CAXBNM010000224.1:0-8016 GCA_963976885.1 uncultured Burkholderiaceae bacterium | reverse complement strand
CGCTTCCAGGAACTGACGCGGATGATGTCCGAGTCGGTCAATGACGTTGGCACGGTGCAGGCCAATGCCACCCGCGCGATCGAGGAGGCGATGGCGGACTTGAACCGCCAGGGCCAGACGGTGCGCCAGTTGCAGCACAATCTGATGGGTATCCGGATGGTGCAGTTCGGCACCATCAGTGATCGGCTCTATCGAGTGGTTCGTCAGGTAGCCAAGCAACTGGGCAAACGGGTGTCACTTGATATTCGCGGCGTCACGGTGCAGATGGATCGTGGTGTGCTGGAAAAGATGGTTGCCCCGCTTGAGCATTTGCTGCGCAATGCAATCTCGCATGGCATTGAAGCGCCCGAGGTGCGGGTTGCTGCGGGCAAGGCCGAAACCGGTGATATCCGGCTCGAGGTCATGCAGGACGGCAATGAAACCATGATCATGTTGTCCGATGACGGTGGCGGCCTCGATCTGGTCAAGATTCGCGCCCGCGCTGTTGAACGCGGTCTGATGGGGGCGGATGAAGCCCCCACCGATTCGCGTCTGGCCGATCTTATTTTCACACCAGGCTTTTCAACCGCCCGGACCGTTGATCAGATCTCGGGCCGTGGTGTGGGCATGGACGTGGTGCGCTCCGAGGTGTCCTTGCTTGGCGGCCGGGTTCAGGTGAATTCCGAACCGACCAAGGGAACGCGGTTTTCGGTGATCCTGCCGCTGACGATGGCCATTGAGCAGGTAATGATGGTGTCAGTGGGTGAGTGCTGTTACGCAGTGCCTTCGGCCAGTGTGGAGCAGGTATTGCAACTCGATCCCGAGCATCTCGCGGCCGCTTATGCCGAGCGCTCGGTGTTATGGCAGGACGAGAAGATTCCGCTGTATAACCTGGCATCGTTGGTGCATGCCGAGCAGCAGCAACCGGCGGCGCAGCATGTGGCACCGGTAATCATTCTGCGCTCGGCCGGGCAACGGATTGCCGTGCATGCCGATGAAGTCAGCAAGTCGCAAGAGGTTGTTGTCAAGAATGTCGGTGTTCAGGTGGCCAAGGTGGTTGGCATTGCCGGCGCGACCCTGATGGGCAACGGCGACGTCGTGTTGATTCTGCATCTGGGTCAACTTGCCGCGCAGCTTTCCGACAGCGATCAGGAAGCGGCCATGCGTGCCGGCATGGCGGCCGGACTGGCCGACGTGCCCGCGACCGTGATGGTGGTGGACGATTCGGTGACGGTGCGCAAGGTTACGCAACGATTCCTGGCGCGCGAGAGTTTCGATGTCATGCTGGCCAAAGATGGTGTCGACGCGTTGCGCCAACTGGAAGAGCGCTTGCCCGATGTGATGCTGGTTGACGTTGAAATGCCGCGCATGGATGGCTTCGACTTGACCCGGGCTTTGCGCAAAGCGGCGCGTACCAAGCACATCCCGATCGTGATGATCACCTCGCGCACGGCCGACAAGCATCGAAACTTTGCGATGTCGCTGGGGGTCAACGAGTATCTTGGCAAGCCCTACGATGAGTCGCGTCTGCTCGAGTTGATCAATACCTATGTAGCGCGTCAGCGCGAGCAGCAGGCCGAGCAAGTGCATTAAGCTGGCGCAGGCCAGAGCAGACTGAACAGAGCCGTCGGCGCTGCAAGCGTCGGCGGCTTTTTTCATGGCTGGCCGCCAGTGCGCCGCTCAGTCGGTATCTGGCTTGCGTTTGACGACGTCGTAGCGCAACAAGGTATCCCGACGGGCCTCGGCATGGTCGACCACCGGCCGCGGATAGTCGCGCCCGAGCACAATGCCGGCCTGATCGAGCGTGTCGACACTGCTCAGCCAGGGCGCATGAATCTGTTTGTCGGTCAGGGCCGCCAGTTGCGGCAGATAGCGGCGGATGAATTTGCCGCGCGGATCAAAGCGCGTGGACTGCGTGATCGGATTGAAGATGCGAAAGTAGGGCTGCGCATCGCAGCCGCTTGAGGCCGCCCACTGCCAGCCGCCGTTGTTGGCGGCCAGATCGAAGTCAATCAACTGGCGCGCAAAATAAGCCTCACCGCGGCGCCAGTCGATGCCCAGGTCCTTGGTCAGAAAAGAGGCGACAACCATGCGCAAGCGGTTATGCATGTAGCCGGTCTGGTTGATTTGCGCCATGGCCGCGTCGATCAACGGGTAGCCGGTGCGTCCTTCGCACCAGGCGGCAAACAAATCATCATCGTCGACCCAGCGAATCTGGTCATAGGCCGGTTTGAAGGCCGCGCCGTCAACGTGCGGAAAGTGATGCAGGATCTGCATGTAGAACTCGCGCCAGATCAGCTCCGACAGCCAGATCTGGGCGCCGTGCGAGGCGTCCGGCTGGCCGGCCATGGTGGCCCAGGCCAGCCGGGCGGCCGCGCGTATCGACAACGTCCCAAAGCGCAGGTGTACCGACAGGTAGGAAACCCCTTTGACCCCGGGAAAGTCCCGCTGCGTGTCGTAGGCACCAATGCGCTCGGCAAAATCGGTCAACAGGTCAGTGGCGCCGGTTTCGGAGGGCACGATGCCCAGCGACGCCAGATCGGCGCCAGTAAAGCCCAGTTCGCTCAACTCTGGTACTGCCGGGGCTGGTGGCTGCGACGCCAGAGCCTGATGCAGCGCGTCTGGGTCGGGGCCGGCGTCCAGCAGACTCTGGTCGGTGAGTTCGGCCAGGAAGCGGCGCTTGAACGGGGTGAACACGGTATAGGGCTTGTCAGCCCCCGTCAGCACGCTTCCTGGCGCATGCAGCGACTGGTCGAGGACCAGGGTCAGGTCGGCGTCCTGATCCTGCAGGGCGGCCGCTACGGCATTGTCGCGGGCAAGGGCGCGCGGCTCGTAGTCGCGGCCGGCAAAGACCTCATCGGCATGCAGCAAGGCGGCCAGCCTGGGTATTTCCGCCTCGGCTCGGCCATGACCGACAAACAACCCGGCCGCGCCGCCGGCGCGCAGGCGCTGGTCGACATCACTGACGGCGCCATGGATAAAACTGACCCGCCGATCATCGGCAGGCAGCCCGTCCAGAATCTCTGTATCGAAGACAAAGGCGAGGTAAACGGGCTTGCCGGTTCGGACGGCGGCGGCGAGGGCGGCGTGATCGGCCAGACGCAGATCGCGGCGCAGCCAGACCAGCGCGACGGGTTTGGGGTAGCTCATGAGCGTCGATTGTGCGGGAGTTGCCGCCCCTCTACAATCGGGTCATGAGCCTGCCCGAGTCTTCTTCCAGCGTTACCAATCTGACCAATCATTGCCTGTTGGCTATGCCCAATATGGCCGATCCGAATTTCGACGAGACTCTGGTGCTCATTGCCGAGCACAGTGAGGCCGGCGCGATGGGGGTGGTCATCAACCGGGCGATGGCGATCGATCTGGCGGGTTTGTTCGAGCGCATCAATCTGAGCCTGCCGGCGGCGATGGCCGAAGTGGCGGCGCGGCCCGTGCTCTATGGTGGTCCGGTCCAGCCCGAGCGCGGCTTTGTGTTGCATCGTCCGGGCGGGCAGTGGCAGGCCAGCCAGAACATCAGTGACGAAATTGCGCTGACCACCTCGCGCGACATTCTCGACGCCATGGCCGAGGGCCGGGGGCCCGAGCAAGTGATGGTGGCGCTTGGTTATTCGGGGTGGGGCCCGGGTCAACTCGAAAACGAATTGCGCCAGAATGCCTGGCTGGCGGTGCCGGCGGACTGGTCGCTGATCTACGAAACCCCGCTGGCGCATCGCCTGTCGCGCGCGTATTCACTGCTCGGGATCGACCGCGATCTGTTTCACGGGACGGCCGGGCACGCATGACGGACGATGCCGGTGCGCCACTGGCCGCTCGCAGCCCCCAGACCTTGCTGGGCTTCGACTATGGCGAGGCCCGGGTCGGGGTAGCGGCCGGCAATACGGTATCGGGTTCGGCCGAAGCCCTCGAGATCATTCATTATCGCTCCCGTGCCGATTTGTTCGGACGCATCGGTGAGCTGATCGCGCAATGGGCGCCCGCACTGCTGGTCGTGGGGCGCCCGCTCAGTGAACAAGGCGAACCGGTGCCAGTGACGGCGCTGACCGATCGCTTTGCCAATCGGCTCTACGGGCGCTTTGGCCTGCCGGTGGTGCGCATCGATGAACGCTATTCCAGTCTGGCTGCCCAGGCCGAGATGCGTGCCCATGAGGCGCCCGGCGCCGGTGCCGGTCCGGCGCTGGCACGGGGGGCTCGCGATGGCGGCCATGACGACGCCGTCGCGGCGGCCGTAATCCTGCGACAATATCTCCATGAACAATAAACAACCCAATGCTCAGGCAATCTACGACGAGCTGCTCAGTCAGGTGCGTCGCGCCGCTTCACCGTCCCCGCTGTTGCTGGTGGGCATCCATACCGGCGGCGCCTGGATCGCGCAGCGTCTGGCGGCCGATCTGGCCGAATCGGGCCCGGAGCTGGGCTTTCTGTCCTCGGCGTTTCACCGCGACGATATTGCCCAGCGCGGGCTGCCCAGCTCGATGAAATCGACCCAGTTGCCGCTGTCCATCGACGATCGCGAGATCATTCTGGTCGATGACATCCTGTTCACCGGTCGCACCGTGCGGGCCGCGCTTAACGAATTGTTCGATTACGGCCGGCCGCGCTCAGTCAAGCTGGCGGTGCTGGTTGATCGCGGCGGACGCCAGCTACCGTTTCAGCCCGATTTCTGCGGCTCCCGCATCGAGCTGGGCGCTGGCGAAAACCTGCGCCTGAGCCAGGATACGGCTGGCCGCTTCGATCTGGCGATCGTGCGGGAGGAGCAGGCGTGAAGGCAAAGCATTGGCAAACCAGCCGTCCAACCAGGGGTGAGAATTAATCCATGGCATTACGACATCCCCAACTGACCGAAGAAGGCGAACTGAACCATCTGCTGACCATCGACGGATTGTCGCGCGAGATGATTCACCGCATTCTGGATACCGCCGAGAACTTCGTCGGCGTTTCCGATCGGGACGTCAAGAAAGTGCCGCTGCTGCGCGGCAAATCGGTGTTCAACCTCTTTTTCGAGAATTCGACCCGCACGCGCACCACGTTTGAAATTGCGGCCAACCGGCTCTCGGCCGACACCGTCAATCTGAACATCGACACCTCGTCGACCAATAAAGGCGAGTCACTGCTCGATACCATCGACAATCTGACCGCGATGCATGCCGACATCTTTGTGGTGCGACATGCCCAGAGCGGCGCGCCGTTCCTGATTGCCGAGCACCTGAACCGGCTGCGCGCGCGCGAGGTGCATGTGATCAACGCCGGCGACGGGCGTCATGCGCACCCGACGCAGGCGTTGCTCGATATGTATACGATCCGCCATTTCAAGAAAGACTTCACCGGCCTGACGGTGGCGATCGTTGGCGATGTGCTGCATTCGCGCGTGGCGCGCTCCAACATTGAGGCATTGACCACCCTGGGCGTGCCCGAAGTGCGGGTCATTGCACCACGCACGCTGATGCCCAGCGCGCTGGCCGAGATGGGCGTGCATCCCTATACCGACATGCGTGCCGGCCTGGAAGGCGCCGATGTCGTCATCATGCTGCGCCTGCAAAGCGAACGCATGCGTGGCTCGCTGTTGCCCTCGGCGGCGGAATACTTCAAACACTACGGACTGACCGCCGAGAAGCTGGCCTATGCGCGGCCCGACGCGATCGTCATGCATCCGGGGCCCATGAACCGGGGCGTTGAGATCGACTCGGCCGTGGCCGATAGTCCGCAGGCGGTGATTCTGAATCAGGTGACCTTCGGGATTGCGGTGCGGATGGCAGTGATGAGCATGATGGCGGCGAACTGATATGACACGACTTTCGATTCTCAACGGCCGCCTGATCGATCCGGCTTCAGGGCATGATGCGCCGGCCGCGCTGCATCTGCAGGACAACCAGATTGTCGCCATCGGCACGGCGCCGGACGGCTTTGCCGCCGACACCACGCTTGATGCCACCGGTCAGTGGGTCATCCCGGGCCTGATCGACGCCTCGGCCCGGATGCGCGAACCCGGTCTCGAGTATCGCGCCACGCTCGACTCGGAACTGCAGGCCGCCTTGCACGCCGGGGTGTCGGGGCTGGTCTGCCCGCCCGATACCGATCCGCCGCTGGACGAGCCTGGCCTGATTGAAATGCTGCGTTACCGGGCGCGTCAGCTCTCGGGCACCAATCTGTACCCGCAGGGCGCGCTTACCGTTGGCCTGGCTGGCGAAGTCATCACCGAGATGGCGCAACTGGCCGAGGCTGGTTGCATCGGCTTTGGCCAGCCCAATCGCCTGCCCAGAAACACCCAGACGCTGGTGCGCGCGTTGCAGTACGCGGCCACTTTCGGCTTTACCGTCTGGCTGCATCCGCAAGACCCCTGGCTGGGCGAGGGCGGGGTCGCGCACGGTGGCGTGGTGACCAGCAAGCTCGGGCTGCCGAGTATTCCGGTGTCGGCCGAAACCGTCGCGCTGCATACCATCTTCGAACTGGTGCGCCAGACCGGCGCTCGCGTGCACTTGTGTCGCTTGTCCTCGGCTGCCGGGGTCGAACTGGTGCGCCAGGCCAAAGCCGAAGGTCTGCCGGTGAGCTGTGATGTCGGCGTCTATCACCTGCATCTGATCGATCTGGACATCGGCTTTTTCGACAGTCGCTTCCGGGTCGAGCCGCCGCTGCGCAGCCAGCGCGATCGCGACGCGCTGCGCGCCGGCCTGGCCGACGGCACGATCGATGTGATCTGTTCCGATCACACGCCGGTCGATGATCAGAATCTCTATCTGCCGTTTGCCGAAGCCGAACCCGGTGCCAGCGCGGTCGAACTGCTGCTGCCCCTGACCGTCAAATGGGCGCACGAAGCCGGCCTCGCGCCGGCCCAGGCACTGGCCTGCGTGACCAGCAAGGCGGCCGCCATTGTCGGCTGTCCGGGTGGGCAACTGGCGGTTGGCGCGCCCGCCGACATCACCTTGTTCGACCCGGCTCATCAATGGACGGTCAGCGCTGAAACCTTGCGCAGCCAGTGTGCGGTAACGCCCTGGTCGGGCCTGCCATTGACCGGTCGCGGGCGGGTCGCCGTGATGGGCGGCCGGCTCATCGAGGAGTTACCGCTTGGCTCTGCTGCAACTCGGGCTTAGCGCATGATGGCCGCCTGGCGGCGCCTCATTCGGCTGCCACTGATGATTCTGATGTTGTTGGCCGGCCTGGCCATCACGCTGGTGTGGTTCCCGTTTCGCACGCGCCAGCAGCGTCGCCCCGTCATTGCCCGCTGGTCGGCGCTATTGCTGGCGTGTTGCGGCGTGCGGGTGCAGGCCAGCCTGGAGCCTGACGCCCCGGCCTGGGAGCGGCTTGGTGTTGATGAGGGTTATCTGCTGCTGGCCAATCATATTTCGTGGCTGGACATCTTTGTCATCAACCGGCTTGCGGCGGCGCGCTTTGTAGCGAAGTCCGAGATTCGTGACTGGCCCGTGGTCGGCCTGCTGGTCAGCCGCGTAGGCACCTTGTTCATCGAGCGTGGTCGGCGTCGCGCCGTGCATCACATGCTGCATGACATTGCCGGCCATTTGCAGGAGCCCGATCTGGTGGCGGTGTTTCCGGAGGGGACAACCTCCGATGGCAAACGACTGCTGCCTTTTCACGGCAATCTGATTCAGGCGGCGATCAGCACCTCGAGCAAGGTCTTGCCCATTGCCGTGCAGTATTTTGAGCCCGATGCGCAAGACCCGAATCGGGTCGGGCAGCTCAGCGAGGTGCCATTGTTCATTGGCGACACGACCTTTGTGGCGTCGGTGTGGCAGATTATCGGTCATCGCCGGCTGATTGCCCGCGTGACGACTCTGGCGCCGATCGTGCCGGCCACCGACGCCCATCGTCAGGACATTGCTGCGCAGGCGCGCACGGCGCTCAGTCGGACGTTGGCTGTTGAGCTTGAGGACACGGCACCTGCAGGACTTCGCGCGACGCAAGGTTGACCGCGGTCAGACTGCCGCCCCAGACGCAGCCGGTATCGAGCGCAAGCAGATTGGGGCGCAGCAACAGCCCCAGCGCCGACCAGTGTCCGAACACAATGGGCACTGGGTTGCTCCGGCA
>CAXBNM010000223.1:0-8022 GCA_963976885.1 uncultured Burkholderiaceae bacterium | reverse complement strand
CCTGCACATGAGCGGAGAGTCGCTCCTGATCCTCGGCACGGCGCGACGCTTCATCAACCAGACAAGCCAGCGCCGACCGGTCAAGCGGCAGCAGCCCGCTGATGCAAGCCTGCTCGGCCAGCACCTGGGCCAGACCGTTCTGGTGGTCAGGGGTGCGCACCAGATAGTCATCAAAGTCAGCCGTCACCCGGAACAAGGCATCGAATTCCGGGTCGAGTTCGCTCAGCGTGTAGTACGACTCCCGTTCGCCGAACAGCACGACTTTGACATTCAGAGGTATCGGATCGGGATCGAGCCGGTTGCCGTTCACGCCAACCGCGCTTTGCGCAATCGACTCAAGCCGGATCGCCCGCCGTTGCAGCGCCCGCTTGAGCGCGTCCCACGCGTACGGTTCGGAGAACAATCGCCAGGCATCGATGAGCAGATAGCCGCCATTGGCCTTATGCAGCGCACCGGGCTTGATCATCGTGAAATCAGTATGGACGCCGGTCGCGCGCACCCGGTTTTCGATGCGACCCAGCAGCTCGGACACAGTGGGGTGATCGAGTTGCACGATTGGCGCCGGCGCCTCATCGGCAGGCGGCCCCTCGGTCAGCACATTGACCTGATAGCGATGCTGCTCCTGCATCATCGGTTCGGCGCTGCCGCCCTCGGCATCCTCGCCCCCGGCTACAAAAGCCGGATAGCGCTCAAGCAAGTCATTGTGCAGACTGTCGAACCATTCAAGCAGCGCCGGGTACTGAGCAAACTGACTGCGCAGATCATCCACGCAGGGCTCGACCGCCGCCGCCGCAGTCTGGCGGTTCAGGTCACGCACAACAGCGGCCTGCTCGCGCCGAAATTTCAGGCTGTCGCGGTTGGCCTTTTGCAGCATCTCATTGAACGCGGCCAGCCGCTCACGGAGCCGATTCTGCTCGGCATCGGGCAGCTTCGACATCTGCTCGAACGACATCGGCTCTTCGCCGGCCATCGGCGCCACCACCAGTCCCTCGTGCGATTGCACCAGCGCCAGACCTTCGTCACGCGCCTGGCTTTGAATGGTCTCCAGACGCGAACGCTCGAACTGCGCCATCCGGCTCTTGAGACGTTCGATCTGTTGCTGATAAGACTCCGCCTCGAAGGCCGCCTGCACCGTCGTGTGCAGGTCCTGCAGCAGATGCGCCATCGCGGCGCGCAGCCGCGCGCCATCGCCAGCCTTGACGGTGACCGCAAGCGGTTTGTCCGGATCGCTGAAGCGATTCAGATAGAGTTGATCGACGGAGGTGATCTGCCGCTGGCGACGCGTCAGCGCTTCGCGCAGAAAGCGGGTCTTGCCGATCCCCTGCGGGCCCATCACAAACAGGTTGTATCCGGGCCGGTCGATGTTGAGCGCGTAATCAATGGCCCGGGCCGCTCGTCCGTGGCCAACGAGCACCGAACTCGGTTCGGTGCCTTCGGGCAATTCGTCGGGCCGGCTGCACGGCAGCTCGATGGTAATTTCATCGGCGCGGGTACACCGGGCCAGTTGCTCGGGCTTGAGGGCGTTACTTGGCATGGAGGCAGGGTCAGGGCTATGTTGGTTCATTGGCAGCGATTCTAGCCCGCCTGCCCTGGCTGGCTCGCCAGCCCCTGTTTGGCCAGTGCCCTGGCCAGCGCCGCAAACATGGCCGGATCATGGCTGGTGGCCAGATTGAAGCGCATCCAGGTACTGGCACGCTGATCGGGCAGAAACAAACTGCCCGGGGCGCTCAGATAACCGTCCTGCATCATCTGGCCGGCCACCGCGCTGGCATCAACCCCCAAATTCACCCAGACATACATGCCGGCAGTCGGTTCGGCAAAGGTCGGCAGCCCCATTGCTTCGAACTGCCGCAGCACCGGCTCGCGGTTCTGCTCCAGCCGCTGCCGCAGGCGTTGCAGATGGCGTCGGTAATGACCCTCGGACAGCACACGCCACACAACGCGCTCACCCAACTCGCTGCAGGTCAGCTGCAACAGCATTTTCAGATCGGTGAGCCGGGTAATCAGTGCTTCCGAGCCGGCAATGAAACCGACGCGCAAATTGGCGGCCAGCGTTTTCGAGAAACCACCAAGATAAATCACCCGATTCAGACCATCGAGCGCGGCCAGGCGAATGCCGGGCATAGAGGCACTGCCCGGGTACAGATCGCTGTAGACATCATCCTCGACAATCATCACGTCATGGCGCTCGGCCAGCCGCAAGACCTGATAGGCGCAGGCACTGGTCATTGAGGTGCCGGTCGGGTTGTGCAAGACCGCGGTGGTGATGAACAAACGCGGCTTGATGCCAGTCATCAGTGCTTCGAGGCGCTCCAGATCGGGGCCGTCAGGGGTACGCGGCACGCCGACGACCCGCACGCCCAACGAGGCAAAGCGGCCAAACAGCAGAAACCAACTCGGCTCATCAACAAGCACGGTGTCGCCAGCTTTCAGAAAGTGCTGGGCGACGATATCCAGCCCCTGAGTGACCCCGGAGGTGGTCAGCAAGCCTTCCGGGCGCACGGCAATCTGCAACTCGGCCAGTCGGGCCCGCAATTGTTCGCGCAGCGGCAGATAGCCCTGGGGATGGCCGTAATCGAGAAACGCGGCGCCGCTGTGACGCCCCAGCGCTCGCACACTGGCGGCGATCAGAGCCAGTCGGGCGGCAACACGCCGGCGCCGGGCATCTGGTTGGGCGGCATCCGCTTGAACATATTTCGCAGCAACCACACCACGTCGACTTGCGAGGACGGGGCTTCGGCCCAGCTGGCGTCGGCGCTCTGAGCCAGCGGATGGCGCGTGCGTACGAAAAAGCCGCTGCCGCGGCGCGACTCGACATATCCACGGGCCACCAGGCGATCGTAGGCTTCAACCACCGTAAAGCGCGACACGGACTCACTGGCAGCCAGCGCCCGAATGGATGGCAGTCGGGTGCCGGCACGCATCAGGCCCTGGTCGATCTGACGACACAGACCGCTGACGATCTGCTCGACCAGAGTCGTACCCGCGCCGGGCACGATCAAGGTGCTGGCCGTGCGCTGCAGGCTTGTGGCAGCCGGCGCGCTGACAGCGCGCAACGGCGAAGGGTCGGATCGGTCCATGGCTAACTGTACCTTGTGTGACTACAAACTGTCATCAACTGTACTGGTCTGGCAACCGGGCCAAACAGTCAAAAGCATGCGCGGTTGTACCGGGCACCGCGGAGTGGCACCGATTATCGTTCGGCGATGAACGATCTCCCGCCTCCGTCAACGCCGGCCACGCCCGGTACTCGGCCCTCTCTCCGGGTCGCCGCCCAGGTCTTCGATCCGGTCTGGGTCGCAATGATCAGGGCCGCCATTGCTACCGTGCTGGCAGCGATGGTTTTGCTGACCATGCGTTGCCCGGTGCCGCCGCGCGCGGTCTGGCCGCAATTGGCGCTGGCCGCCACTTGCGTAGTGTTCGGCTTTCCGATTCTCACCTCGATGGCCATGGCCGGTACCACGGCATCGGTGGGCGCCGTCGTCATCGCCTTGTTACCACTGGCTACCGTCATCGCAACCACCGTGCTTGGCCAGCAGCGTCCTTCGGCGCCGTTCTGGGTTTGCGCGGTGCTGGGCGCGGCCGTCGTCGTCGTGTTCTCGGTGCTGCGTCACAAGGGCAGCGCCCCCGGACTGGATGATGCGTTGCTCGCCCTGGCGGTAATCAGCGGCGGCTTCGGATACGCGTGGGGTGGCATGGCCGCCGCGCGTATCGGTGGCTGGCAGACCATCTGCTGGACGCTGATCATCGCCGCACCGGTGTCGATGCCGCTCGCCATTGGCTGGGCTGTGCTGGCCCCGCAGCCACCGGCGCCGCTGACCGCCTGGCTGGCCGTCGTTTATCTGGCCGCCGGCAGCCAACTCATTGGTTTCTTCTTTTTCTACGGCGGGATGGCCATCGGCGGTGTGGCCCGTGTTTCGCAGGTACAACTGCTGCAACTCTTCATCACCCTGGCTTTTTCCGCGGCCTTTCTTGGCGAAGAGGTCGAAAGTGGCTTCTGGTTTACCGCCGTCTTCGTGGTGTTGATCGTGGCAGCAGCGCGTTTGGCGCCGGTGCGCGCGGCCCCCGTGTCAGCCACCGGCATCGGCGACTGAAGCGACAAGCGTTGTCAGTGGCGGCCGGCCCGTTCGCGCAGCAACGCAATATTGCGCTCGCTGATGGCCTGCGAATCGGCACCGGCGTCGAGAACCGCTTCGATACTGTCTTCACGCAAGACATGCAGCATCGGAAAGGGCGAGCGGTTGGTTCCATTGGCAGGATCATCGGCGTCGGCATCGGCAAAGCGATAGTCCGGATGAAAACTGGCCACCTGCAAAACCCCATCCAGGTCGAGATCTTCTATCAGCGCGTCGACGGCATCAAGAAACTGGTTGTAGGCCTCAAAGTCCTGCAACACGGCGGGATGCACAAGCAAGGACGTTTCGGTTTCCTGCGCATCGGTGGCGGCCAGCAATTGCAGCTCCTCGGCCAGCGCCTGCAGCAAGCCCGCTTCGGTGTCGGCCTCACTCACGACAATGCGCACCCGGCCACTGCGGTAGGGCGCGGCCGCGAACGGACATAGCGACAAGCCAAGCACCATCGATTCGAGCCATTCACGGGTCTGGGCGAGTACCTGATCGGCGTGTGGATTCATGTTGTCAAAGTCCCGGCGATTGCGCCACTGGCCGTCGGCAACGGCCGCGGCGCCACGCCAAGCCCGGACCAGCGCTCCGGGTGGCAACTGAAAAGAAGCATCTGATGACGTTGCGCGGCGTCATAGAGCATGCGCTTCATTTGTTCCAGACGCCCGGCGTCGGCATGCAACAAGCCATCATCAAGAATGATCAGCGTCGGCCGACCGGCTTCGGCAAGCAGGTCGGCATAGCTCAGCCGCGCCAGCAACATGAGTTGTTCACGAGTGCCAAAGCTCTGATCGTTGACTGGCTGCTGCGCCGGGCCAGCACCCGACACCAGCGCAACAGGCGCCAGACCGTTGTTCAAGGCCAGCGTGGCGCCGGGCATCAACAGCCGCAGGTAATGATTCATGCGCGTCTGCAACGGCGCTTGCAGACGCTCGGTGTATTCATCCCGGCGCTGGCGCATGCGCTCAACCAGCCAGGCCAGCGCATCGGCGCGCAGATTCAAGGTGGCCTGACGACGCGCCCAGCGCTCCTGCTCGGCCTGTACGCGTTGCAGTTGTTCGTCCAGGCCGCTGGCCCCAGCCTGCGCCAGTTCCGAACTCAACCGGGCTTCGGCCAGTTCACGCATGCGTGCCTGCTCGCGCAGGGTGGCCGCACTCTCGCGATGCCGTTTGACGTCCTGCGCCAGAGTATCGGGCATGGCCGTCGCCAGTTGCTGCTCAAGTTCTTCGGTCAGCGCCGTGCGCCTGGCAATCTGCTCGCGCAGATCGGCTGCGCGAGTCATCAAGGCCTGATCCGACTCGGCTTCGGCCGGACCTGCCGGGTCGAACTCGGCGCTGGCCAACTCGGCTCCGGCCAGCTCTTGTTCGGCGTGCTGGCAGGCCGAACGAGCCCTGCTCAGTGCGTCAGCGGCCTGCCGCTCAAACTTCACGGCCTGCTCATGCTGCAAACGGACTGACCCCAGTGCCTCGGTTGCGGCCGTTACCGATACTTCCGCGACGCCAGCATCTGCGGGCCGGCTCAATGGCTGCAGACGTTCGTGTTCGGCCTGCAGTTGCCCGATCTCGGCATCAAGCTCCACACTCTTGAGCTGCAATTGCTCGAGCCCCTCTGGCGCCAGGTCCTTGACCCGCGCCTGAGCGAGTTGCAGTTTTCCGCGCCGAATCTGCTCGGCGTCATGCGCGGCAACCGCCGCGCTGGTCGTGTCCAGACCAAGTCGGTCAAGCATCTCGGCCAATGCCTGCTGGGCACGTTCGCGCGCCTTGATGCCCGCTTCAAGATCGGTACCGCCGGGGCGCACGGTCAGACTGCCTACGCCGTCGATGTCAATCCGGGCCGGCGTGGCAATGCTGCGACTGCCCTGCCCGCTAAGCGCCGCGCCATCGAGCTTCACTGCGTCGCCAGCCACGAGGTCAAATTCAATCTGCGTGGCCATCACATTGGCTCTTTCGCTCGCCAGAGCCAGCTGCTGATCCAGTTTGCGAAGCTGCTCGATGTCTTTGGCCGTGATTGATCGGCGAGCCAGTTCCTGGGTCAGTTCCCGCACAGTTTGCTGAGCGGCATCAGCCGCCTGCTGCCGGCTGGCAAGCTCTTTGCGCTGCTCGCGCAGCTGCACCAGACGCTGCGCATGTTTGCTCAGTTGCTCGGCTTGCTCGGCGCGTGTCATGACCGCCGTAGCTTCATCAAGCGCCTTGAGGGCTTGCGCCAACCGGGTTTGCGCGGCCTGGTGGGTCTGCGTCTGCTCGGTCAGTTCCTGCTGCGCCGTCTGAACGGACTTGCGCCGCGTCCCAAGCGACTCGCGCAACCGGCGTCGTTGCTCAATCTGGCTCTCAATCAGCTTGATGTCGGCTTGCAGGCGCCCCAACTCGGCCTGCGATTGCCTGAGTTTGTCGCGCTGGCCATTGAGCTTGTCGAGCTCGGCCTGGGCGCTGACCGCCGACGCTTCGTGCGCAAGCCACGGACTGTCGCGACGATCGGTGGCACAGGCCGCCCGCAAATGACCCAATTCATCGACCCGTTGCCGGTACAGCGCAATCTCATTGTTCAGATGTTGCAACTGCTCATCGCATTCCTTGAGCTTTTCGGTGGCCTCAAGAAGCTCCCCCTTGCTGCTGCCCGCTTTCTTTTCGCGCCCACGTACCCGCATCGTGGCCAGCTCATCTTCCAGTTGCTGCAGCACTTCATCGCCATCGCTGCTGGCCATCGCGCCAACCAGACCCGTCAGTGAGTCACGCAGATATTCCCCAGCCGCATCAATCGGCTTGTCCAGGTCCGGCGCCGCGCCTTGCTCAACCCAGAGCAGACCCGGAATGCCCTGCCCTTCGGGTTTGGTTTCGCCACGCGCGGCCACCTGAAAACCAAACAACTCCGCAACACGTTGCTCGGCTTCTTCGCCCGTCAGCTTGCCGGTCGGGGTCTGCAATTCGGCAAACGCGCCCTTCAGGAACTGCTTGCTCAACCGATACTGACCATCGTCGAGTTCGAACTCGACCGTGACCGCGGGCGATTCACCGGGCGCCGACCAGGGCACCAGGTCCTTGACCTGCCTGCTCCGATGGAACATGAAGAATGCTGCGCGCAGTGCCCGCACCACCGTGGATTTGCCCGCACCGTTGGGGCCGGTAATCAGGTTGAGCCCGGCATCAAACGCATCGAGATGGGTCGGCGCTACGAAGCTGCGAAAATTCTGCAAGGTGATGGCACGTAAACGCATCATGAGCCAGATCCGCCGTGACGTTGCATCAAGGTGTTGGCCAGCAACTGCAAGGCCTGCTCGCGCACCTCAGTGTTCAGGTCGAGGTCAGGGTCACGCAAATCGGCAAGCACCTGAGCAAGATAGCCGTCGGCTTGCAAGTCGGCGATGTCGGCATCGGTTGCCGCGGTTACCAGGTCGCCACGATCGACGCGCAGCGCCCGCAGCCGAGCGCTGTGCGTATCGATCAGCACATGCAGGCGTTGTTGTTGCTGCAAGCTCAGTTGGCCGCTCAACGCCAGCCGGACCACGGCATGGCCGTCCAGCGCCTGCAACTGCGTATCGAGTTGATCGAGCGACGAATCATCGATGAGGCGAACCTCAAGGTCGTGCCAGCGAAACTGCCCCACCCACACCGGCTCGACCTCAGGCACGGCGCCGGGGGCCTGCAAAGTCACCTGCAACACATACCCGGGCTCATTGGCGCGAAAGCGATCCTGCTCGGGTGTGCCGGCATACCAGAGACGCGGTCCGATTTGCAGCTTGCCGTGCCAGTCGCCCAGCGCCAGATAATCGAGCCGGGCGGTTTCGGGTCGGTCGGCAGCAATCGGGTTGCCGGCGTCGGCCAATTCCTGCAACTGGCCGGTCACCGAGCCGTGCGCCAGGCCAAGACGATAATGGCCGGCAGGCGTTTCCATGGTCTCGAATGCG
>CAXBNM010000222.1:0-8125 GCA_963976885.1 uncultured Burkholderiaceae bacterium | reverse complement strand
GGTGGCGCTCAGTCGGCCGCCTTCAGTGTCCGGCCCACCAGGAACGATTCGGCCGATTCGGCCCGCGAGGCCGCCGGTTTGCGTTCGCGCACGTAGGTGAAGGTCAGTTTGAAGTCGCGCACGATCTGGCTGAAGCCACTGCCGTGGAAGCCTTTGATGATCAGCATGCCTTCGGGTTTCAGGTGGGCCTTGGCGAAATCGAGGGCCAACTCGGCCAGGTCGGCCATCCGGGCCGCATCTGCCGACGCGACACCGCTCAGGTTCGGGGCCATATCGGACACCACCAGATCGAGCGCACGGCCTTCGGTAGTCGCTTCGAGCTGCTCCAGGCATTCCGCTTCGCGAAAATCGCCCTGAAAAAACGTTACCCCGGGAATTGGGTCCATCGGCAGCAGATCGAGTGCGACAATACGGGCCTTGGCACCCAGTCGGCGCACCAGCACCTGTGACCACGCCCCGGGCGCACTGCCCAGGTCAACGATGCGTGCGCTGCCCGGCAGACGGACATTCTCGGCATCGAGTATCTCGATCAGTTTGTAAGCGGCGCGCGAGCGAAAACCATCCTGCTGGGCCCGTTGCACATACGGATCGCTCACATGCCGGTTCAACCACTGCTGTTTACTCTTGTGTCGTGACTTTTTTGTTGCCATGTCCGCCTGCTGACCGTTTCATTGGTTGGTTTCGCCTATCATTTCGCCCCAAGCCCATCCAAGTCAAAAAACGGACTCTTCATGACCGAAGCACAAGCACCCCTCAGTACCACCCTTCTTCGCGATTTGAAGAGCCAGGCCCATCATCTCAATCCTGTCGTGATGCTCGGCGCCGCCGGCCTGGCCGCACCTGTGTTGAAGGAAATTGATGCCGCGCTGACCGCACACGGCCTGATCAAGGTACGTCTGGGCGGCGAAAACCGCGATGAACGCGCCACGCTGATTGACACCATCTGCCGTGAAACCGGTTGCCAGCCGGTCCAGGCCATTGGCAAGGTGGCCGTGTTCTACCGGGAAAAACCCGAAGCAGCGCCCAAAGCCCCCAAGCACCATGTCACCAAGCAAAGAGCCGGTGAACGTGCCACGCAGGGTAAGGCCGCGGTGCGTCAGCCGGTCAGCCGGCGCGCCAAATCGTCACGCAAGTAACCACGCAGCGGCCGGCTCGACCAAGCTGCCGGCCGGGCGACTTATTCGTAGCGTACCGCCAGAATTTCATATTCGCGCACGCCGCCGGGCGCTTGCACCTCGGCAATGTCACCCACTTCCTTGCTGATCAGCGCCCGTGCAATCGGGCTGGTGACTGACACCAGGCCTTTCTTGATGTTGGCTTCGTCTTCGCCGACGATCTGGTAACTGACCTGATCGCCGCTGTCCTGGTCTTCCAGGTCGACGAAAGCGCCAAACACCACGCGACCATCGGCATCGAGTTCGCTCGGATCGATGATCTGGCAATTGGACAGCTTGGATTCGATCTCGGCAATACGGCCTTCGATAAAGCCCTGCTTTTCGCGGGCCGCGTCGTATTCAGCGTTTTCGGACAAATCGCCCTGCGCGCGGGCCTCGGCGATCGCTTCAATGACGGCCGGACGCTCGGTCGACTTCAATCGGGCAAGTTCTTCTCGCAGCATTTCAGCGCCGCGGCGCGTGAGAGGAATCGTGGACATAACAATCCTTGGATAAAGCCTCGGGCATCGGGTTGGTCGTGCCGAGAGGAACAAAAAAAACGAACGGACCGACAAGGCACAGCCCGCGGTCCGATTGGCTAACTATAACTTAAAGCGCCGGCGGCGGAAATGGCACCGGAAAGGCGCCCCGCCGGCCGGCTCGCTGCCAGTTACTTCAGCGACTTGTGCAACTCCT
Source organism: uncultured Burkholderiaceae bacterium (assembly GCA_963976885.1). Classification (GTDB taxonomy): domain Bacteria; phylum Pseudomonadota; class Gammaproteobacteria; order Burkholderiales; family Burkholderiaceae_E; genus JAUIAI01. Next base: position 6,275 of record CAXBNM010000222.1, on the reverse strand, counting down.
GAACACTGTAGACATCCAGTTTGTGGCGCTCTTTCATGCCTTCAACCACCGCGCGCGCACCTGCCGGCGTGGTGAAGCAGGCCACCCGCTGGGCCAGCGCCGTGGTGCGGATCGAGCGTGAGTCGGTAACCGCATTGCGCCGGTCTTCGACGGTGTTGATCACCATGGCAATTTCGCCATTGATCAGCATGTCGGCAACGTGAGGCCGCCCTTCAAGCACTTTATTGACCCGCTTGACCGGCAGATCGGCGGCCGCAATTGCCTTGGCCGTGCCGCCGGTTGCAAACAGGGTAAAGCCCATTTCATGCAGTTGCCGGGCAACCGGCACGATCCCCGGCTTGTCGCTGTCGCGCACCGAAATGAACACCCCGCCCTTTTCGGGCAAAGCGACACTGGCGCCGATCTGAGATTTGATGAAGGCCTCACCAAAGGTGCGCCCCACGCCCATGACCTCACCGGTGGATTTCATTTCCGGGCCGAGAATGGTATCGACCCCGGGGAACTTGGCGAACGGGAAAACGGCTTCCTTGACGCTGTAGTAGTCGGGGGTGACTTCTTTTTCGACACCTTGCTCTTTCAGGCTGATGCCGGCCATGCACCGGGCCGCAATCTTGGCCAGGGGCAAACCGGTCGCCTTCGATACATAGGGCACGGTGCGCGAAGCACGCGGGTTGACCTCAAGCACGTAAACGGTCGATTCGCCCGTTTCGGCATCGGTCTGGATCGCGAACTGCACGTTCATCAGGCCGACCACGCCCAGCGCCTTGGCCATCAGACCCGACTGGCGCTTCAACTCGGACACCAGCTCCGGGGTCAGCGAGTATGGCGGCAGCGAGCAGGCCGAATCACCGGAGTGCACGCCGGCCTGTTCAATGTGTTCCATCACGCCGCCGATCAACACCTGCTCGCCATCGCAGATGCAATCGACGTCGACTTCGATCGCGTCATTGAGAAAGCGATCGAGCAACACCGGACTGTCATCGCTGACTTTGACGGCTTCACGCATGTAGCGTTCGAGGTCGATCGGTTCGTGAACGATTTCCATCGCCCGTCCACCCAGCACGTAGCTGGGACGTACCACCAGCGGGTAGCCGATTTCATCGGCCAGCTGCAGCGCGCCGGCTTCGGTGCGCGCCGTGCGGTTGGGCGGCTGGCGCAGCGCCAGATCGTTGAGCAGCTTCTGGAAGCGCTCACGATCTTCGGCCATGTCGATCGATTCGGGCGAGGTGCCGATGATGGGCACGCCGTTGGCCTCAAGGGCGAGGGCCAGCTTGAGCGGCGTCTGGCCGCCAAACTGAACGATCACGCCCTCCGGCTTTTCGATGGCGACGATTTCGAGCACGTCTTCGAGGGTGAGCGGCTCGAAGTAAAGTCGGTCGGAGGTGTCGTAATCGGTGGAGACGGTTTCAGGGTTGCAGTTGACCATGATGGTCTCGAAACCGCTTTCCTTGAGGGCAAACGCCGCATGCACGCAGCAGTAATCGAATTCGATCCCCTGCCCGATCCGGTTCGGCCCGCCACCGAGCACCATGATCTTGCGCCGGTCGGTGGGCTCGGATTCATCCTGTTGCTCGTAGGTGGAATACAGATACGCGGTATCGGTAGCAAACTCGGCCGCGCAGGTATCAACCCGCTTGTACACCGGGCGCACGCCCAGACTGTGCCGGTGCGCGCGCACCTCATCTTCTTTCGACTTGAGCAACCAGGCCAGCCGGCGATCTGAAAAGCCCATGCGCTTCAGGTAGCGCATGACAGGTTCATCAAGCGCTGCCAGCGTCTGCTTTTCAAGCGCCAGTTCCATGTTGACGATTTCCTGGATCTGCTCGAGGAACCAGACATCGATATGGGTCAGCCGGTGCACTTCGTCCAGATCAAAACCTTGCGCAAACGCATCGCCCACATACCAGATCCGTGACGGGCCGGGCTCGCCCAGCTCTTTTTCGAGCTCCTGACGATCGGTGGTCATCTGGTTCATGCCGTCGACACCGGTCTCAAGCCCGCGCATCGCTTTTTGCAGGCTCTCCTGGAAGGTGCGGCCAATGGCCATCACTTCGCCCACCGACTTCATCTGCGTGGTCAGTCGGGACGGGGCCAGCGGGAATTTCTCGAACGCGAACCGCGGAATCTTGGTGACGACATAATCGATGGTCGGCTCGAACGAGGCCGGGGTCTGACCACCGGTAATGTCGTTGGCCAACTCGTCCAGCGTATAGCCGACCGCCAGCTTGGCGGCAATCTTGGCAATCGGGAAGCCGGTGGCTTTGGAGGCCAGCGCCGACGAGCGCGAGACGCGCGGATTCATTTCGATGACGATGAGCCGGCCATCGTCAGGGTTGACGGCAAACTGAACGTTGGAGCCACCGGTTTCAACGCCGATTTCGCGCAGGATTGCAATCGATGCTTCACGCATCACCTGGTATTCCTTGTCGGTCAGCGTTTGCGCCGGCGCCACGGTGATGGAATCCCCGGTGTGCACACCCATCGGATCGAGGTTTTCGATCGAACAGACGATGATGCAGTTGTCGGCGCTGTCGCGCACGACCTCCATCTCGTATTCTTTCCAGCCGATCAGCGACTCTTCAATCAGCAGTTCGTTGGTCGGTGATGCCTCCAGGCCGCGCCGGCAGATGACTTCGAACTCTTCGGCGTTGTAGGCAATACCGCCGCCACTGCCGCCCAGCGTGAAGCTGGGCCGGATGATGACCGGAAAGCCGATGCCGCGCTGCACTTCCCAGGCATCGCTCAGCGAATGGGCAATGCCACTGCGCGCCGATTCCAGGCCGATGCTGGTCATTGCCTGTTTGAACTTGAGTCGATCCTCGGCCTTGTCGATGGCCGCCGGCGAGGCGCCGATCAGCGCGACGTCATACTTGGCCAGCACGCCTTCACGATTCAGATCGAGTGCGCAGTTCAGCGCGGTCTGACCGCCCATGGTCGGCAGGACCGCATCGGGGCGTTCTTTGGCGATGATGCGTTCGACCACCTGCCAGGTGATTGGCTCGATATAGGTGCAGTCGGCCATTTCCGGATCGGTCATGATGGTGGCCGGATTACTGTTGACCAGAATGACGCGATAGCCTTCCTCGCGCAATGCCTTGCAGGCCTGCGCGCCGGAGTAATCGAACTCGCAAGCCTGACCGATGACGATCGGGCCGGCGCCGAGGATGAGAATGGATTTCAGATCGCTACGCTTGGGCATGTTGCCTCGTTAGTTGACCGGTTGCGGTTTCAGCATGCCCTGCACTGCATTGAGCATGCGGCGACCGCGTGTTTCGGGAAAGTCGGTGAGCGCACGCGCCATGTCGGGCTCGAGATTGGATGAGCGCAGCAACGGCAGTTGCGCGCCCTGGCCGGATTTGCCGTCGGCCGGCGGCGGCAAACCCGCCGCGACGGTGAACGCGCCCAGATAGGTCGCGTAGCCGTTGCGCATCCGAAAGCTCAACGGCTTGCTTAAATTGACCGTGGCCACTTCGGTGCCGCCACGGGCTGTCTTTTCAATCACGCTGACACTGCGCAACTGCCAGCTGCCGGCGGGAAGCCGGATCACCCGCAGCGAGGACTGCACAACGACTTGCCGGTCGCCCAGCCGCATCGCTTGCGCCTGGCAATCGGCGCGGGTGCAGCCCAGATCAAGGGTGATGGTTTCGCGGGCGCTCCCCGCCGCCTCGACCAGATCGAGACTGAGCGAAGAACCCGGCTGAAAACCAGCCGCATCGGTGGCGCCCGCGCTCAGCACGAGGACGGCCGTTTTCTCGGCCTGCTCGCGCCGGGCAACGAGTTGCTCGGTTTCGTTGGCGGTGGAGTGGCTCGCGCCGCCATCTACCGGTGCCGGCGCCGGTTTTGCGGACGGTGCCGGAGCCCGACGATCGGTGCGTTCGACACCAGCGGGCAAACGGCCTTTTTCAATCTCGTCGACCGAGCGCGGCTGCAGATACTGGCAGCCGGCAAGCACCACGCCCAGCACCGCCGGCACCAGCCAGCGAGCCAGGCGAGCCCGGAACGAGAAGGAAAAGACCGACCCCATGATCAGGCGGCCAGCGGCGCTTTGCTTGTCATCAGTTCGGTGAAGCGATCAAACAGATAACGAATATCGTGCGGACCCGGGCTGGCTTCGGGGTGACCCTGGAAGCAGAAGGCCGGCACATCGGTGCGCGCAAGGCCCTGCACGGTGCCATCGAACAGCGAGGTGTGCGTCAGGCGCATGGTGGCGGGCAGACTGTCGGCGTCAACCGCAAAGCCATGGTTCTGACTGGTGATGTGAACCTTGCCGGAATCGTGATCTTTCACCGGATGATTGGCACCGTGGTGGCCACATTTCATCTTCATGGTTTTGGCGCCGGAAGCCAACGCCATGATCTGATGCCCAAGGCAAATGCCGAACAGCGGCACTTTGCGGGCCATCAGTTGGCGGGCCAGTTCGATCGCATAGTTGCAGGGTTCCGGGTCGCCCGGTCCGTTGGAGAGAAACACCCCATCGGGGCCGTGCGCCATGACTTGCTCAAGCGTGCTTTGCGCCGGCAACACAATGACCTCGCAACCGCGGTCGGCCAGCAAGCGCAGGATGTTGCGCTTGACGCCGAAGTCGAGCGCCACCACCTTGAAGCGCTTCGAACCGGGCTTGGTATGGCCTTCGGTGATCGACCAGGAGCCTTCGGCCCACGGGTATTCGGCGGTGGTCGAAACGACCTTGGCCAGATCGAGACCGGCCAGGCCGCCAAAAGCACGCGCCTGCGCCACGGCCGCCTCGGCATCGACGGTGTCGCCAACGCCGGCAGCGATTACGCAGCCCGACTGGGCTCCGTGATCACGCAGATGTCGGGTCAGCGCGCGGGTGTCGAGCCCGGCAATGCCCACAACACCGGCGGCGGCCAGGTAGTCGGGCAGGCTTTGCTGCGAACGCCAGTTCGACAGGCGGCGCGGCACATCACGCACGATCAGGCCGGCGGCCTGAATCTGCGCGGATTCTTCGTCTTCCGCATTGACACCGGTGTTGCCGATGTGCGGATAAGTCAGGGTTACGAGCTGCTGGCGATAACTCGGATCGGTCAGGATTTCCTGATAGCCCGACATGGCGGTGTTGAACACCACTTCGCCGGTGCTGGCGCCCTTGGCGCCAAAGGAATACCCATGAAAAATCGAACCGTCAGCAAGGGCGAGTACGGCTGGAGGTAGTACGGGAAGCAATAGAGGCTCCGAAATCACGCGATGGCGAGGTCTGGACTGCGGCGCCGGCCAGCTTGTTCAGGGCGCATTTACGCGCAACGGGACGGGCACTGCGTGCCTGTCCTGTCAATCCGACTTTGGGATGGATTCGTGCGCCTGCCGGGCGATTGGCGGCAATTGTAGCAGCCGCCGCGCCCCACTCCCAGGCAAAGCCCCGATGAAGGCCCAGCTACCCGCGGTCGGGGCTCAGATAGCGCCCTTGTCGCGCAGCGCCTGCAGCTCGGCATCGGACAGCCCGATCTCGGTCAGCACCTCATCGGTGTGCTCGCCCAGGGTCGGACCAAGCCAGCGGGTGCTGCCCGGTGTGGCCGAAAACTTGGGCACGATGCCAGGCACCGCCAGCGGCGTGCCGTCGGGCATTGCATGGCGCTCGATCATGTCGCGGGCGGCAAACTGGGGGTCACTGCCCCAATCGGCAGCGCTGTAGATCCGGCTGGCCGGGACGTCAGCCTTTTCGAGTTGGGCGAGCGCCTCGTCCAGATTCAACGATGCGGTCCAGCCGCCGATAACCGCATCAAGCATCTCGACTTGCGCGCTGCGCCCGGCGTTATCGGCCAGAGCGGGATCATTGGCCAGGTCCTCGCGCCCGATGACGCCCATCAGACGCTTGTAGATCGAGTCTCCGTTGGCGCCAATCACGACATGGCCGCCGTCGCGGGTCGGATAGGTGTTGGAGGGCACGATGCCGGTCAGATTGGTGCCGGTGCGCTCGCGCACCACGCCATAGCGTTCGTACTCGGGCAAGGTGCTTTCCATCGTGTTGAACACCGCCTCATAGAGCGCGACATCAACCACCTGCCCCTTGCCGCTGTCGCGCCGGTGATGCAGTGCCGCCAGCGCACCGATCACCGCATGCAGCGCGGCCAGGGTGTCGCCGATGGACAGATTCATCCGTACCGGCGGCCGATCGGGAAAGCCGGTGACATAACGCATCCCACCCATCGATTCGGCAATCGTGCCAAAACCGGGCCGTTCCCGATAGGGGCCGGTCTGGCCGTATCCGGACAAACGGACCAGAATCAGGCCGGGGTTGTCACGCGCCAGGGTTTCAT
>CAXBNM010000221.1:0-8162 GCA_963976885.1 uncultured Burkholderiaceae bacterium | reverse complement strand
GCCGGCCACCGAAGGCGCCCCGCCCCATGCCACCTTGACCGGCCCGGCGTCGGCACATCCGCAAGCCACCGGCAAACGCACGGTCATGTCAGACCTGACCGTGCGTCACACCACCCACGATGATGTCCAGGCGCTGATTGCCCTGCAAAAGCGTATCTACCCCGACATCGAACCCTGGCCGGCCGAGCAGGTTCATCATCAACTCGAAGTGTTTCCGCACGGTCAGGTTGTGGCTACGGTTGGCGAACAACTCGTGGGCTGCGCCAGTTCAATCATCGTCAACTGGGACCGATGGTCGGCACTGCACACCTGGGATTCAGTCACCGCCGAAGGCTCGTTCAACACGCACGACCCGACCGGCAAAACGCTGTATGGCGCCGAGGTTTTTGTCGACCCGTCCATCCGCGGTCGGCGCATTGGTCACTGGCTTTATGATGCGCGCCGCAAGATCTGCCGCTCGCTAAATCTGAAACGCATCATCGCCTGCGGTCGCCTGCCCGGCTATCACAAGTACGCGCTGGAAATGTCGGCTGAAACCTATGCCAAACGAGTGGTCTGGGGCGACATCATCGACCCGGTGCTGAACTTTCAGTTGCGCGAGGGCTTCGATTTCTGCGGCGTTATCGAAGGGTATATCCCCGAAGATCGCGAGTCCGGTAGTTTCTCGTCACTGATCGTCTGGCTCAACCCGCGCTTTCGTTCGACGCAGCCCACGCGCATTGGCGCGACGCTGCCTCTCAATGAAATACCCGTCAAGCGCGGCACCGGCACCGCAGGCTGAATCACAGCGGCGCCGAACTGGCGCCGTTGCGCTTCAGGCCAGAACAACGCTCCGGCAGCGCCGTAGCACCGCCGCGATGCCGGCGGCACACGCCGGCATCTTCCGCCTTCCTACTTGTCGTCATCAGCGCCCAGAATGGAGCCTTTCAACGCGCGCGCATCGCGCGTTGGCCAGGCGCCGGCCTGGACGGTATGAAAGAACTCGGCCAGATGCTGATTGAACGCGCCCGGGTCTTCCAGATTGATGGTGTGGCCGGCGTTGGGCATCACCACCAGCGCCGCCGTCTGAATGGTTTTTTTCATCAGCAGCGCCGGCTCCAGACACGGCCAGTCTTCGTCACCGGTGATCACCAGGGTTGGCGAATTGATGCTTTTCATCTGCTCGACCAGATCAAACAATGAGGGTCGACGCGCCTGCACGCCGCGCATCGTGCGCGCAGCGCCTTCAGTGGAATGCTCGGCGAGCTGGTCGACAAACTCCTGCCAGCCGCGTGGGTCATTGTTCTGAAACTGCACCCGGGTCGGGCCCGATCCGTAGCCCAACGCCGAGCCGGCCATTGTGTTGGCCTCGAAGGCTGCGGCCGAAGCCAGTGCCTCGGCGGCAAACTGCTCCCGCTGATCGAGTTGCGCGCCGTAGCCGCAACCGCCCACAACCAGCGACAACACACGCTCCGGATAGGTAAAACCAAAGTGCAAGGTGGCAAAGCCGCCCATCGACAAGCCGACGATATGCGCACGCTCGATGTTCAAAGCGTCGAGAACGGCGCGAATGTCATCGCGAGCCCGTTCCTGCGAATAACTGTCATCGCTGGCGGGCACATCGGACGGCGTAAAGCCGCGAGCGTTATAGGCGATGCAACGATAACGACGACCGAAGAAGCGCATTTGCGCCTCCCAGGAGCGGGTATCGCCGGCAAACTCATGCACGAAAACAATCGGCGTACCTTTGCCGACCTCTTCGTAATAGAGTTTTACGCCATCGTCGGTAGTAATGTGGGGCATCGGGGTCTCCGGGTAAATCAAGCCAATCGGGCGCGGGGCAGTAGACTTCAATCAATCCACCTTACCGCAACACCGGCTCCATGACGCTTTCATGCCAAGCCGATGCAAAGATATCTGATCCTGCCATACCGGAGCCCTCATGCCCAAAATAACCGCCTCCCCCGCCCTGTCACGATTCCGCGTGCTCGACCTGACCCGTGTTCGCGCCGGTCCGACCTGCGTGCGCATGCTGGCCGATTTCGGCGCCGATGTGGTGCGCATTGAGCCACCACGGGGCGTTGACCCCAACGAGGGCATGTTCTCGGCCAACCGCATGTCGGGCGACTTCCAGAACCTGAACCGCAACAAGCGTTCACTGACCCTGAATCTGAAAAAACCCGAAGGCCTCGAAGTCTTCAAACGCCTCGTGGCTGACGCCGATGTCGTCGTTGAAAACTGGCGACCCGATGTCAAGAATCGCCTGGGCGTCGATTACGAAACCCTGGCCGCGATCAATCCACGCATTATTCTGGCCAGCATTTCCGGCTATGGTCAGCGCGGCCCGATTGCGCACCGCCCGGGGTTCGATCAGATCATGCAAGGCATGGGCGGTCTGATGTCCGTGACCGGGTTTCCCGGTCAGCCGCCGACCCGCGCCGGGCTGGCCGTGGCCGACTCCAGCGCCGGCTTGTATGCCGCGCTCGGCGTCATGGCGGCGCTGCTTGAACGCGAAACCTCCGGCAAGGGTCAATGGGTTCACGCCTCGCTGCTGCATGCGCAGATTGCCATGATGGACTTTCAGGGCGCTCGCTATCTGAACGATGGCGATGTGCCGGTGCAGGTGGGCAACGACCACCCCACCAGCAGCCCGATGGGTTTGTTTGAAGCCAGTGACGGTCCCTTCAATCTGGGGGCTTCGGGCGAAGGCAACTGGCAACGGTTCTGCAAGGCGCTGGGCAAACCGGAGTGGATCGACGAACCGGACTTCGCGCAGGAAAAACTGCGTGTGCAGAACCGCGCCCGCCTCACCGAATTGATTCAGGTCGAATTCAGCAAGCAGCCGGTTGCCTACTGGGTCGATTTGCTCAACGATGCCGGCGTCCCCTGCGGCCCCGTTTACACGGTGCCGCAAATGTTCGAAGACCCTCAGGTCAAGGCACTTGGCGTTGTCAATGAAGTCGTGTCCTCAGAAGGACCAACGGTGCGCGTCATCAGCCAGCCCGTCACCCTGGAGCGCACACCTGCTGCGGTCCGGACGGCAGCGCCGGGCTGGGGTGAGCACACCGAAGAGGTGTTGCATGAGGCCGGCTATACCGATGCCCAGATCGAAGCGCTGAGAGCAGCCAAAGCGGTGTGAGTAAGCCTGGCGTGGCACTGCCCATCGGCCACGCGGCTGAGCCGGGCAGCGGGCGCAGCGGCCACCGTGGTGGCCGTCAGCGCTTAAGCTGGCCTCATGAAGCTCCATGTCTACCGCCAGCAGACCTTGCTGCTCACCCGTGTTCGCCACGCCGATAATTTTGCAACGCGACTACGAGGTCTGTTGCTGAGCAGGCCTTTGCAACCCGATGAAGGTTTGCTGCTGAGCCCCTGCCGGCAGGTTCATACCATTGGCATGCGCATGGCCCTCGATGTGATCTTTCTCGATGAAGCCGGCCAGATCACCCGTTGCGTACCGCATCTGCCCCCCTGGCGCATTGCCGGTAACCGGCACGCGCAACGGGTGCTTGAAATCCACAGCGGTGGCATCGAGCGGCTGGGTTTGCAGGCGGGCCAGCATCTGCATTGGCAAGCGCCGGCCTGAACCCATCAATCGGTACGAATCATCGTCTCGACATCAAGATTCATGTCAGCGGTTTTTTCAACTGGCGCCGCCGAGCGCGGCTTCTTGCCCAAGAACATCCGCTCATGGGCCAGCGCAACCGCATCCCAGCTGAAGTGCTTGAGCGCGCGCGCAGTGCCGCGCGCCGCACGCCGGGTCATTTCCTGCGGGTTCTCAAGCGCCCACTTCAGCACGCCAGCCAGATCGTCGGTATCGCCCTGACGAAACAAGGTGCCGGTATCGTCGACGACGTATTTGTTCTCGCGAATATCGCTGCAAATGATCGGCGCACCGAGCGCCATCGCCTGCAGAATCACCGGCGACAAACCTTCGATGTCAGACGGTTGGATATACGCATACGCATGCTTCATCAGCGAATGGGTTTTCGAGCCATACAGAAACCCCGGCATCAGAATGCGCGGATCCCTGGTGGCGGTCAATTCCTGTTCATAGGTCGACGGATTCGGCGCACCACCGACGAGCACCAGCTTTTTATCGGTATGAGTTTTCTCGAACGCCGGGATCAGATAGTGCAGACCTTTGTCGGGGATGAACCGGCCTACAAACAGAAAATAACTGCCCGGCTCGAGGCCGAGTTCGTCGAGAACGGAATCATCAACGTCGTCGTGGGAAACCTCGCTGCCAAACGGAATGAAGTCGTATTCACGATTGAAGCGTTGCTCGAACTCTTCTTTACAGAAGATGTTGTCGAAAATAACCGCGTTGGGAGCAAAGGCAGTCAGGTAGGCGGTAATGCGCAAATAAATTCGCGCATACCACGGCCATTTCGCCCGCTTCCAGTCAACACCATCCTGACTCAGATAAGTGCGCTTGCCGAACAGACGGAGAATAAGCGCAAACACGCTGTTACCGCCGTTTTGCAGATGCACGACATCAGCGGTGTTGTGGCGAATGATGTCCCAGGTCACCTTGCATGAATGCAGCAACGTGTCGAAGCCCTTCTTGCGCGTCGGCGTGACAACGTTGCGGGTAGTCACCCCGAGATATTCATCACCAAGGGGCAACTCGCCAGGAAACAAACGGTTATAGGCCAGTACGGAATGGCCGCGCGCCGCCAGACGCGGGAATAATTCGCTGGCGAATTTGTCGGCACCAGCACAACCATCGCGCATCGGTATCGAGCGAAACGCAAAAGCAGCTATTCGCAATTTCTCGGCGGCGGTTGTATCCGACCCGCTTTGCTCACTCCCGGACTGCACACTCATGACCTGACTCCCTCTGGCATCTACTTCAAAGACTGTCGCGATAGCTCGCATCGATATAGGCCGCAAGCGCCTCGCGCCAATCGCGCATGAGGTTCATCTTGCGCAAGCCAAGCTTGCGATTGATCAAGCGCTCCGAGTCAGGACGCGGTGCATAGAACTGCTCGCTGAAAAAATCCGAACTCACTTCGTTGATCTTGATCTTGTCGGTCAGACCCAGCACGCGTATCAGTTCATGGGCCACTTCAAGCCGACCGGTCACACCTTCACAGACCATGTTGTACAGGCCCCAGTATTCGGCCTCGAGCAAGGCTTTGACGTTGCCGGCGAAATCAACTGTATATGTCGGCGTTCCGAGCTTGTCATTGACGACATTCAGTTCAGTGGCGCCGGCCTGCAATTGTTTCATCAGCTTGCTGATGAATTTCTTGTCCTTGCGCGGCCCGCCGCCCATCATCCAGCCGGCCCGACAGATCAGGTGACGCGTTGTGTTCTGCTGTACGTAGAGCTCGCCTGCGTATTTTGAGCGGGCGTAATGGCCGAGCGGATTGGGCAGATCCCAATCATCGAAGGTGTCTTTGGAACCATCGAAAATACCGGCAGTGCTGATGTAGAGAACCGGAATGTCGAGTTCATTGGCAATCCAGACCGCGTTTTCTACCGCCGTGGTGTTGGTCTGATAGGCGTCTTCAATTTCGGTCTCGCAATATTCGAGATCGGTGTGAGCGCCGAGATGAAACAGATAATCTGGCTTGAATGCCTGCACATCTTTTCTGTAGGCATCAAGATCGCGGAAATCCAGATATTCGAGCCACGGCTCATTGACATCAATGTCCGTGCAACGCAATTCATAACTCGATCCAAAGACCTGCTGAAACGCGTGGCCAAGCATGCCCCCACTACCGGCAATGTAGATTCGCTTCATCCCTTCCCTTTGCTTATTGGCTGGTCTTCATGGCAAGCGTCGCAGCAGCCATTGATCCCCGTCCGTGTCGACGACGCGGCACAGATGTATTCACGTGCCATGTTCGTCAAGTTTAGCTTAATGACCATTCAGATCAGACAAAATCGCAGCCGGAAAATATACGTGTAAATGTTTCCGACATACCGGCCGTCGATAACTCCTGACCGCTCACGGCCCCAACCTTAGATTTGAGCGGACTTTCCTCCTAAATTCCGTGAACCAGTTCACAGACCGCTCGAATCATTACTGATCCAGCGGCAATTTCCTACGGGTGCGCGATGCAATTATCCATTCGACACCCAGCCGGGAGAGATTCGTCCTCGTTAGCGAGTCGTCCAAAGAATGCAAAAAGCATCAGGACAACATTTACGGTCATAACAGCCGCCCTGATATTGGGCGCCTGTGGGGGCGGGGGCGGTAGCGATGCCGAGGCCGACGCTGCAGATGCGGCCGCGACAACTGAAACCATCCATCAGGTGTATGCCGACGTTGACGGAAATGGCCAGACCTCCGGCAACAACAGCACTGATAACAGCACCGCTTCCAGTTCCGGTTCCGGCAGCAACTCGCTCAATCAAAGCGAAGCTTCTGCCGACGCTCCGGATAATCAATCGACCGAGTCCGATGCTGGCGACACCGCCTCGCCCCCACCCGCCACGCAAGCTCCAGAGCCGGAACAGCAACCCGAGGCCAGCAAAGAGGCCGAGCAGGAAAAGCAACCTGAGCCTGTCGTCGTGCCAAACACCATCAATTCGGTGCAGACCATCATGAACGATATGGGTCTGTCCAATGATGCGGCACTGCTCGGCATTCCCGACTTTGACTGGGCGGTCAATCCGCTCCCGGCGCAGTTGTCGATGGGCGCCGACCCGCGCGGCTGTATCGCGCACTCCTGGTGGCAGAACGCCTCGGCGGTATTGCCTGAATACAAGGACTGCGACTACTGGACCGGTTACGTGCAGTGGTTCGTGGTGTTCGAAGGGGAAGGCAATGCGGCGAACAATGTGCGGGTTGAAACGCGCAACCCGCAATCCTGGTATTTGAGTCGCACCACCGGCCAATGGATACTGATGGGCGAAGCTACCAATACCGGCTGGTTCTATGCCACCAAATCGAACGTGATGTGGGTGCCGGGCGAGATTGACATCTATACCGGTGCGGGCGGCTCGACCGTGATGCGCGTGGATCGCAATCATCCCTACACCTACCACGGTGTGTGGCCGCTGGGCAAAATCGACACCAGTGCCTACGTTCACGATATTGCGGCGATTTACACGACCGTACAGGCCCGGCTTGTGCTCGACAATGCGACCGGCCCCGATGACCGGGCCAATGCGGTATGGCTGCTGCAAAGCGGTGCGGATTACTACCCTTACCCGACCGCCGACGCCTCGAACACGCTGCCTCCGGGCGTCGGCCTGAGCCGCTCGAAAAAGATCACCAGTGAGTGGCAGGCCTTCAACTTTGCGACGACGGACAATGCGCGCAAGGACTATCAAGGTCCCAACCACGGGTTGAGTCAATGGCAACTCGAGCAAAACCCGCCGCCGCTGCAATGACGATGTCGGGCGCGAGCCCGGATCAATGAGCTACACTGGTTCGGTGGACTCTTCGTTCACCGAACCCATTCTGATTGCGCCCGCAAGGCGCTCGCTTTGCCGATGCCATGTTGCCGCACCATCCTGACTACCACCGCATTGCTGCTCGCCAGCAGCCCTGCCAGTGCCGCCGACTCGTGGCTTGATCGGCTCAGTACCCGAGTCGACCACCTGCTGCGCGAAAACGGGCTGAAGTCACCCTACTCCTGGACACTGGCGCCGGGCCAGGCCCCGGTGCTGACCGCCCAGACCGTCATTGACGATATGGGCGGGCCCAACGATGCGCCGCTGCTGGGCGTGCGGCCGCACCGCTGGGCGGTCGATCCCGTGCCGGCACAGATTGCGATGGGCACGGACACGCGCGGCTGCAAGGCGCCGGCCTGGTGGCTGCAAAGCGGTGCAAATCAGGCCTACAAGGATTGCGAACCGTGGACAGCCTTCGTGCAATGGTTTGTGGTCTTCGAGGGCGAAGGCAACAGCGCAGACAACGTGCGCGTGCAGGTACGCCAACCGCGCGCCTGGTATTTGCACAAAACCGACGAGCAGTGGAAGCCCTTGAGCACCACCGACACCACGTCATGGTTTCTGGCCACCAAAGATGACATCACCTGGGTCGATCAACCGATGGACATCCAGCGCTCGGGCCGTCAGGATCTGGCGACGGCATCGGTGGTCGAGGGGGGGCGGCCGGAAGGCTTGCCGGTTTCGGTCGAAGTGGTCCAAATCGCCGTGTCGCAGCGCGAGATATCAGATGTCTTTGCCAGCGCAGCGGACGCGGTCGGCGAACGCACCTTGAC
>CAXBNM010000220.1:0-8183 GCA_963976885.1 uncultured Burkholderiaceae bacterium | reverse complement strand
GGATCCTGATCGATGGGGAAGATGTGCTCGATCTGTCCGCCGCAGGTCTGCGGGATCTGCGTCGGCACAAGATTTCGATGGTGTTTCAGAAGTTCGGCTTGCTGCCGCACCGGACGGTGCTCGATAACGTTGCTTATGGCCTGATTGTCAGCGGCGTCAAGAAGAGTGCTGCGTATGAACGGGCGGCCGAGCAGATCGAACTGGTGGATCTGGCCGGCTATGAAAGCAATTATCCGCGGCAGTTGTCCGGCGGCATGCAGCAGCGGGTCGGCTTGGCTCGGGCGCTGGCTACCGATGCGCAGATTCTGCTGATGGACGAGGCATTCAGTGCGCTTGACCCGGTCATTCGCAACGAGATGCAGGCGCAGCTGCAGGAGCTTCAGAAAAAGCTCAACAAGACCATCGTCTTCATTACTCACGATCTCGACGAGGCGCTTCGGCTGGGCGACCATATCGCCATTCTGAAAGACGGTGAGCTTCGGCAATCGGGAACAGGTCAGCAGATTCTGCTCAAGCCGGCCGATGATTACGTGTCCCGGTTTGTCCGGGACGTCAATCGGGCCAAGGTTGTTACGCTTGGCTCGATTGCCGAGCCGGTGGCATGGATGCCGCGCAGCGAAGCCAGTTTCGACAACTGCCTGGCACTGCTCAACGGGGGTAATGGTCTGCTGCTGATGGAAGACAACATGGCCACCGCGGTGCTTACTGAGTCCTACCTCTATGCCAACGCCGATCGAAGTGATGAGTGGTGGCGCTCCAGCGGCAAGCTGCCCAAGGTGACGCGAGTGGCCTCTGCATTGACGATCGAAGAAGGTCTGACGGCGCTCGGCGAAACCGAAGCGCCGGTGCTCGTGCTGGATCCGGACGAGCAGGCTGTCGGCGTGGTCAGTCGATTGATGGCGATTCGCGCTCTGGCTGGCGATTGAATCCGGCACACGACTGACTCGTGCACGAGCGCGCCGGTTTCAGGCCGGCCGCTCGGCGCTGGCGCGCTCAGGCCGAGGGAATGAAATCCTCGTCATCCTGGTGCTTGCGCTCAAACTTGATGAACTCGTAATAACCGCACTTTTTGCCGTTGGGATAGTCACGGCAAACGGCCGGTCGTGCCTTATAGACCGTGCAGCGGCGTTCATCGGTGTCGAAAAAGCGGCAGATGCTGCCGTAGATTTCGTCCTTGTGATGACGCAGGATGCGCTCGTCCTTGGTATACCAGCGGAAAAACTTCTTTTCGGCCGCCTCGATAGTCATGTCGAAATGGCGAGCCAGACGTTTGACATCCGAGTCTTTGACTTCGATTCGGTCGTAGGAGCAGCAGTAGCCAGGGCATTTGCTGCAGTCATATTTGATCTTGGCTTCACCCATGAGTATGGAAATTCCGTGGTTGGTTTGATGGTTTGCGAATGGCAGCCATGGTAACGGGTTCAGGCGACGCGATTGTGGCGAAGCCGTCGGCGCAGGAATCTTTGTGGCGCAATGGCCTCAGCAAGCGTCTTTTCGAGGGCAAGTGGTGCGCCGTCGAGCATGTCGGTGATCAGGCTGGCCGCCAGCCCGGCCCACAACGCCCCGCGAGAACCAAAGCCGCCGGCCATGTAGACGCCAGGCAGGCTTGGTAGCGCGCGCCGGTCATCACGAGACCAGGGGCTGGGATCGGCCGCCACCTGAGCGCGGTCGGGCAGGGCGCCGATCAGGGGCAAGCGGTCGGAAATTGTGTGGCGCACGCCGGCATGACTGCTGATCAAGTCGACGTCATCGGGCCGCTCTGCGGGCCAGGTTGCGCCGGCCTGCAAGGCGAGCCAGTTGTGCAGATTGGTTTGCGTATCGAGCGCCTGGCCTGGCAAGGACACACCGGCGTCGAGCGGCCCGGCAACGTCATGCCATGTCGAGCCGGTGACTACCGTGCCATCGCCCAACGGACAGGCATAGGCATCGGCGCCCAGCACGCTTTGCAGGGCGTGCGCCGAATGGCCGGCCAGACGCAGACTCTGACCGGCAATCGCCGCCATCTGCAGATCGGCGCTTGCGGCCAGCCATCGCGGCAGGCTGGCAGTGCAGAACACCACGACTGAGGCCTTGTGCGCGGGCTGCTGATGCTGATCGCGCAGCAACCAGTGGCCGTCAGACTCCCGCTCGATGGCGCTGACCGTAACGCCGAAACGCATGGCAACCCGAGTGCGTACGGCCGCGAGCAAACGGTCTGGAAACAGGATCTGGCTGCTGGCTTGCCACAAGCCGCCCATGGGCAAGGGCCAGCCGGTCAGCGCCGGCGCGAGTTCGCGTGCAACCAGGCGAAGCATGGATTCGGGCAAGCGCAATTGCGCGACCAGCTGGGCATGGCTGCGCAATTGCTCTTCGTGCCGGGCGGCTTGCCAGCGCGGGCAGTTCTGCGCGCCAGGCAGACGGGCCAGATGCGATTGAGCGTTGCGTGTGAGCCTGGCCAGATGATTGTCATCGCGCGAGAAGTGAACATGGCCGGCAAGGACTGGCTGTGCCGAGCCACCACCGAGCGCCGCCGGGCCGGCTTCAAGAATCGTGACCTGCCAGCCCGCATGGTGCAGCTGATGGGCCAGCGCCAGACCGGCAATGCCAGCACCCACAATGGCCGCGGTGCGGCTCGGGTAGAGGGGGCGGCCGAGCATGGGGGCGACGGTGCGCCGATAAGGCACGAGACGCGCACGCCAGATGCCGTTACCTACAGCTGCAGCGTCGGCGGATGGTTCTGCCTGCATGGCAGGCCCCAGCGCCCTCTGCGCCTGCGCCATCGGTATGTCGCTGATGATCTGGCAGTCCGGGGCCGCCAGCGACAACAAGGCCTTGAGCAGGCGCCGGTCCCAACAAGGCTCGCTTTGCTGGTGTTGAGGCCGCGGCCGGTTGATCCACAACAGGTCTGCCGTGGCCTGTAGCTCGGTAATGGCGTGGGCCGGCGTCGCCAGACAAAGCGTGAGTTGAAAGTTGCTGGCCAGTGGCAGGCGATGCACGCCGCTGTACAAGTCTGGCCAGCGCGCAAGCAAGCCCTGCACCGCATCGTCGGCAAAGCCCGCTTGCTGCAGCACCCGCATCATGGCGGCGGTATTGAGCGGATGCGCTTCCACGGCAACGTAATGCAGGCGAGTGATGTCAGGGCTGAATTTTTGACTGGCATTGCCACTGTTGCGGGCAAGGTGTTGTTGCCAGGTCTGCACGGTAGTCAGCAGATTCAGGCCGGCGCCCAGGCCGAGTTCGACAATGGTGATCTGGCCGCCACGCTGCCAGCGAGTCGGCAGCGCGCTGCCTTGAATGAAGTCACGCAGCGCGCTGGTACGATTCTGCCCGCGATGCACGAAGGGCAAGCCTGTGCGCTCGCTGAGCGCGGGTGCATGGCTGCCCGGCACAATGGCATCGGGCTCGATAGGGCGGCTGTTCAAGTCGTTACTGGTCAATTTTGGCGAGGTGAGCCCGCAAGTATGCTAGTTTTGATCGATAGACGGTGCGCCAGCAGGTGCTGACAAGCCTGCGCGCATCCGTGACAGATTGGCCGCCATCAGTAGCCCGGTGTTTCGTCAGCCTTCAGTTGCCTATGCTTTGCAGTGAACCCAGCCATTGTACGGAGCGCTGCGCGGTCGCTAATGCCCTCGAGATCATGAAAAAGACAATCTCCTTTGTTTTCCTGTTGTTGCTGTCAGCGTTGATTTTGCTTGGCGCTGCGTCCTGGTTCAGAAGCAATCCGCACGAGTTGCCCGTGTCGTTGCAACCGGCGCTGGCCTGGTTGGATCGCACCCAACGGCAGGCACAGGATCAGTGGACCTACTGGCGTGACCGCATGCTGGGGGCGCCGCCGATGGTTGCCGCCGATTCCACCGAACGGATCGCCCCGTCGCTGTCAGGGGCGGACGGCGCAAGCCGTGCCCAAGGTCTGCCTCAGGTCACCCTGGATAACCAAGCGGTCGCCGCGGTCGGCGTTGGCCCTGATGGGGCTGTCGAAGTGTCGGGGGGCCAGTCTGCTGACGCCAGTCAAGGCGACGCGCCGTCCTCCGTCAAGGCCGATCCGCTCAGTGCCATCGCGCTCTCGGATACCGATGCATTGATTGCGCAGGCCGATGCTGCAATTGCCCGCGCCGATGCAGAGCTGGCTCGCGCACTGGCTGGCGAACAAGGCAGCGCGGCCGCGCCGGCAGCGCCCAGCGACACGACACGCGTTGCCAGCCCCATGAGCACGACGGACAGCGCTGGCGCCAGCAGCCCCGCCGGCCCCGCCCTTGCCGCAGCACCGACAACGGATGCAGCTCTTGCGAGCGCAGCAGGTGCAGGCACAACTGCCGCTACAGATGTTGTTGCCGGGCAAGACACCCACTCGGTCGTCCGTTCAGCAAAACGTTCGACGGTTGCGGAAGCGGCCAATCAGGCGACGGCGCGGCTGACCCGTTCGGCGGCGCATGCGGGTTCGGCGTCGAACCCAGGTTCAATGCCAAGTGCTTCTCGGGCGCTGGCCGAGCCGCGCGCAGACGACACAGGCAACGCAGCGACGAACCAAACAGGTGCAAGCGGATCGGGCTCATCAAGCGCTCTCTGGGCCGGCGCCGGCAATGCCGCGTCGTCGTCAACGGCGTTGGCTGCAGGCGCGTCGATGGCAGGCCAACGTCCGGTTGCCGAAGAAGCGTCGGCGCTGGCCGCTCTGCCGCCTGGGCAGCGTCGACAGGTTACGGCAATGCTCGCCGATCCGGCGGCGGCCGCGCGCTTGCCGGCCAACCTCATCGTGGCACCTGATGCGCCGCAGCCACCGGCGCCGGTATCGGTCGATGGCCGTCTGCAACAAGACACCATCCGCCATTTCCTGTCCGGTGAAACGGTCGAGTTCGAAGTCGGCCGGTCGGTGTTGACCAATCGTGGGCGGCAGGCACTGACAGCCTTGCTCGACATCATTGAACAGCATCGCAATACGATCATTACCGTCCAGGGACATACCGATAGCGTGGGTGATGATGAAAGCAATCTGGCCTTGTCGACGGCGCGCGCCATTACCGCGCGCGAGTTTCTGGTGGCTCGGGGCGTCGCGCCGCAACGCCTGCGCGTGCAAGGCTTCGGCGAGCGGCGCCCGATTGCCTCCAATGCGACGGCGCGCGGCCGCATCCAGAATCGACGCATCGACTTTACGGTCTCCGACCGCTGATTTGTCTGTCGATTTGTCCGCTTGATGCGACGTCGATTGCTCGAGCCGCGCATCTGGCGCTGGATTCGGCCTCAGCCTGTGGCATTATTGCGAAGATGGTTAATACAGAAAATCAGTCGGACAGTCCGCCAGTACGCGCCGAGCGCGGAACAGGGGGCAAAACGTCGTCCAAATCGAGCGGGCCGATTCAATTCATTACGCTGAATCGATGGCGCCGTGAGCGGTCGATGCTTGAGGTATTTCTGGTCAACGGGCAAAGACTCGTTGGCCGAATCCGATCCTTCGACCGTTTTTCAATGCTGCTCGACATGCCGCAAGGTGGGTGTTTCGTTTTTCACCATACCGTCAGCACGGTCCAGCCTGCCGGCAAAGGCAGTACCCGTCGACCGGTGCGTCCTGGACGGCCCCGCGAAGACGGTCTTGACGAAGGCGCCAGTCGCCGCGATCCGGCACAACCCAAAAGTTATGCCTCGAGCGTCGGTTCGGGACGCGCACCGTTTCCGGCCGAGCCTATGTCGCGGCGGCCTGCTACTGCAGCGCCGGTGCCCGTCGTCAAGGTAGAGCGACGCAAGCGCAGAATCATTCAGCGCGACCCGGAATAAGAGCCGGCCGGCCATCCACGCCGATTCGCCGGCTTGTTCAATTCAGCGGCAGATTCGTTCAGAAGATCCCATTCATTCGTGCTTTCGTTAAATGGCGCGATATCACTGCTTGCGATTGAATGGCCGGACTTCGCCAACCTGTGATGGATGACCATTTCTTACCAGCTTTGACTGGAGCCATGACGTCTGCTCAGGTAGCATTCGCCGGGAGTTGAATGGTTGCTGTCGGTCGACAGACGGTATGTCCCGACATGAAGACCCTTCTGTAACAGGGGCGGCCACGTCGGTAAGCCCGGCACTTCAACATAGATCGGAAAGGAGAGCGTCATCGCTGTGATGACGTCTGCGAGAAGCCGGTCTTCGTCAAAACAATTAGATTGCAGAGGAATAATGATTACCCGACGACAGATCTTGTCTGCCGGGGCAGTGGCTGCCATTGCCCTTCCGACGCTCAAGCCCGCAACC
This sequence comes from uncultured Burkholderiaceae bacterium, assembly GCA_963976885.1. Classification (GTDB taxonomy): domain Bacteria; phylum Pseudomonadota; class Gammaproteobacteria; order Burkholderiales; family Burkholderiaceae_E; genus JAUIAI01. Next base: position 1,973 of record CAXBNM010000220.1, on the reverse strand, counting down.
GCCATGGCGGGAACCCGTCAATCAGCCGCAGCCAGCATTGCCGCTGATTCATCAGACCGACGCATTGTGACGCTCAAGCACATGCACACTCATGAAGAAGCCAGCTTCAGAGTGCTGGGCTCCGGCCCGCTGTCCTCGGACGATCTGAAGCGGTTCAATCATTTCATGCGCGACCATCACGACGGCAAGGTCGGCAACATGGACCCGGCGCTGATCTTCCATCTCTACACCTTGCAGCAAGAGCTTGAAGCGCCGACGACGCCGTTTGAGGTGTTGTCTGCTTTCCGTTCCAGTCGCACCAATCGGGCTCTGCGCCAGCGCAGCAAAAAGGTTGCGGTCAAGAGCATGCACCTTAAAGGTCAGGCGCTGGATATCCGCATGCCTGGCGTCAAACTGAAAGATCTGCGGCAAGCTGCCGTCGATTTGAAAGTTGGCGGGGTTGGCTACTATCGTCGCTCGCAATTCATTCACTTCGACACCGGTGCCGTGCGCTACTGGTAATTCAGTTGCCTGCATGAACCTTCACGCAACCGGCGCGGCCTCCGGCAGAAGCATTGCTGGGCGCCGCGCCGGTTTGCGTTGTCTTGCGCTTGTGGGTCTGCACCAGGCCTGGGTTAAAAGTTCAGGCTCGCGAGCTTGCTGCCGCCGACGCTGTTGCGCGCAGTAGCGTTGACATTGTCGGCGTTGATGTTTGCCCAGCGTTGCACGCTGCGCACGGTACGGGGGTTGTAGCCATACACGTCTGGCAGGAAGCGGGTCTTGCCTTCGGCATCGACGCTGACGGTCTGGTAGGTAAACACCACGGTCATAGCCTGCTCGGGTATCGCATAAATGGGCTTGCTTGAACGGCTGGCCCGTTCCAGTCGCGATTGATCCCAGCCATCATTGCCGTGCAGGGCGAGACGGGCAAGGTCAAGCGATTGCTCAACACGTACACAGCCATGACTGAAATCGCGACGATCTCGGTTAAACAGGCTCACTGAACGCGTATCGTGAAGATAGATGCCGCGCGGATTCGGCAACACGAACTTGTAGCGACCCAGCGCATTGTGCGCGCCGGGGCGCTGGCGCATACGCGCCTGGCCGTTGGCAACCTGCTGCAACAAGGATTTGCTTGCTGAGGTATGCACGCGACCGTCACGGGTGACAATCTCCATGTTATTGCTCTGCATCCGTCCCAGGTCCCGCATCATTGCCGGCACCAGCTCACGTTTGGCGATAGACCAAGGCACGTTCCAGTACGGGCTGAATTCGATGTGCTTGAGCTTGCCGATATAGATCGGCGTCGGGTGGCGCACCGACTTTCCGATCACGACCCGGCTCTCCAGCTCCTCCTGACCCGTGCTGACGGTCAGGCGAAACTCGGGCATGTTGACCCGCACAACATTGTGCTCGGGCAGATCGGGCAACCAGCGCAAACGCTCCATCGCCATTTCTATCTGCGCGACGCGCTGATACATCGGCGTGCTCAGTGCTTGCAATGACTGGGCGCCGACAATGCCATCTGTCGTCAGACCATGGCGTTGCTGAAAGCGCCGCACCGCTCGTTCGGTTACTTCGTCGTAGAGCGGAGCCAGGATCTGCGCGTTGCTGGCGTCGGCGCTGCCGTTTTCGCTCAACAGAATTGTGTCCAGCGTTTCAGCCGCCGCGCGCTCATCGGCGCTCATGTCGCCGAGAAACACCAGGCGATCGCGCAAGGCGGCCACAGACAGGTCGCGCATGCCCGGACGCAAGGTGGTTTCGGGCAAATGGGTCAGCGGCGCACTGGCTTGCTCTTGTTCGGCCATCTGCCGGTAAAGAGGCAGCGTATTGCGCAGCTCCCGGTACTGCTTGTCGGTAGGGTAAGTCGTGGCGAGCAGATCGGGGACTGACCGCTCTTGCCAGGCCGTCGCGAGCGCCTCCACGGGTGACCAGTCACGGGCCGGGATGTCGATGTCTTTATGCAGGCTGCGCGGATCGAGCATTCCGAGTCG
>CAXBNM010000219.1:0-8184 GCA_963976885.1 uncultured Burkholderiaceae bacterium | reverse complement strand
CCACCGACCAGATCGAAGCGCTGACCGTCAAGCAGGTGGGTTATCTGACGACCGCGCAGATTGCCGGTCTGGACACGGCCGATCTGAACGCGTTGACAACCGCGCAGATGGCCGCGCTGACGGAAAAGCAGGTGCAGGCGCTGACCACCGCGCAGGTGTCGAGTCTGACCACGGATGATTTGACGGCGTTGACCAGCAAGCAGCTCAACGCCATGACGACCGAGGCCGTCGCGTCGCTGACCACAGCCCAGATCGAGGCCTTGACGACTGAGCAGTTCGCCAAGCTGGATGTTGAACAGATTTCAGCGATGACGACAGCCCAGGTGGCGGCCATTGAGACTGCTGACATTCAGGCGCTGACCGACAAACAAGTGGCCGAGTTCAGTACGGCAACCGTTGTGGCGCTGACCAGCGATCAGGTGGCGGCACTGACCACCAAGCAGATTGCCAAGATGACGACTGCGCAGATTGCCGCCATCGAAACCGGCGACATCGCCGCGATGAGCACGGCGACGCTCAGTGCGATACCGGTGAAGTCGTTGGTGGCCCTGGACACCGCCCAGCTTGCAGCGCTGGGCAGCGATCAGATCCAGGCGCTGACCAGCAAGCAGATTGTTGCCCTGACGACCGACCAGGTGGCCGGGCTGGGTACCGATGATCTGAACGCGCTGACGACCGAGCAGATCAGCAAACTGACTGACAAGCAGATTGGCGCGCTGACGACCGGTCAGGTTGCCTCGCTCACGACCGAAGATCTGACCGCGTTGAGCTCCAAGCAGATCGTAGCGCTGAGCACGGATTCAATCGTCGCGCTGACGACCGGTCAGGCGGCGGCATTGACCACGGCCCAGGTGGCCAAGCTCACTGAAGAGCAGCTTGCGGCGATTGAAACGGCTGACGTAGCCGCCTTGACGACCGACGCGGTTGCCTCCATTTCCGATCGGTCCATCGATGCACTGACGACGGCGCAACTCGCGGCACTGGGCTCGGATCAGATTCAGGCCCTGACCAGCAAACAGATTACCGGGCTGACGACTGATCAGGTGGCCGGTTTGGGCACCGACGATCTGAACGCATTCACCACCGAACAGATTGCCAAGCTTGACGCCAAGCAGGTGGCGGCGCTGACCACCGCGCAGGTGTCCAGCATGACCACCGAAGATCTCACCGCGCTGACCAGCAAGCAGATCGTGGCCTTGAGCACCGACGCCATTGCGGCCTTGACCACCGCACAGGCCGGGGTGTTGACCGAGGACCAGGTTGCCAAGCTGACCAACGATCAGATCAGTGCGATTGAAACAGCCGACATGGCGGCATTGTCTACCGCGGCCATCAGCAGCATCGCCGCCAAGTCCATCGCCGTGCTCGATACCGCCCAACTGGCGGCACTGGGCAGCGATCAGATTGCCGCGCTTGACAGCAAACAGATTGCCGCACTGACGACCGCGCAGTTTGCCGGCCTGACGACCGAAGATCTGAACGCCTTCACCACCGAGCAGATTGCCAAGATCAGCGCCAACCAGATCGCCGCGCTGACGACTGCGCAGATGGCCAATCTTACGACCGAAGATCTGGCGGCGATTACCGATCGCCAGATTGATGCGATCTCCACGGACGCCATTGCCGCGATGACCACGGCGCAAGCCTCGGTGCTGTCGGCCAAGCAACTCAAGAACATGACCGAGGAACAAGTCCAGGCCATGGAAACGGCTGACATCGGAGCGCTGTCTACCGCGGCGATTGCCGAGATGCCTGAAGATTTGCTGACCCAGCTCGATACCGCTCAGCTGGCGGCGTTTGGTTCGGACCAGATCCAGGCCCTGACCTCTCGTCAGGTGAGCGGTCTGACGACCGATCAGATTGCCGGCATGACGACGGAAGACATGAACGCGCTGACAACCAGTCAGATGGCGGCGTTGTCGAGTAAGCAGATTGCCGTACTGACCACGGCCCAGGTAGCGGGCTTGAGCACCGACGCGGTGGGTGCGCTCACCGACAAGCAGGTTGCTGCGCTGAGCACTGACAGCATCGTGGCGCTGACCACCGACCAGGTGAGTCAGTTGTCGGCCAAGCAGATCAGCGCCATCACCTCGGACCAGTTGACGGCGATGGAAACAGCCGATATCGGTGTCATCGCCACCGGCGCAATCAGTTCGCTGAGCGACAAGATCATGTCGGTGCTGACCACCGGCCAGCTCGCCGCGTTCGGCTCGGCCCAGATCGAAGCGCTGTCGAGTAAACAGATCTCGGCGCTGACGACCGATCAGATGGCCGGGCTGACGACCGATGATCTGAACGCCATGACTACGGCCCAGATTGCCAAATTGTCGGTCTCTCAGGTCGGCGCGTTGACCACCGGCCAGGTGGCTTCGATGACGACCGAAGACATCAGCTCGCTTACCGACAAGCAAATTGCCGGGATGGGAACGGCGGCCATTGCGGCCATCACCACCGCGCAACTGCAGGTGCTGACCAGCAAGCAGATTACCGCGCTGAGCACCGAGCAGATCGACGCGATGACCACCGGCCAGGTGTCGTCACTTACTACCGATTCCATTGCGGCGCTGAGCTCCAAGCAGATCCCCGGTCTTTCCACCGGCGACATTGCGGCGCTGACAACCGGTCAGATGACGGCGTTGACGTCGAAACAGATTGCCGTGCTGTCGACCGATCAGATTGCTGCCATCGAAACGGCGGACATCGTAGCGCTGGGCACCAGTGGGGTGTCGGCACTGACGGTGACCGGTCTGCAGGTGCTGGATACGGCTCAACTGGCCGCATTTGGGTCCGATCAGATCGAAGCGCTGAGCAGCAAGCAGATTGCGGCGTTGACGACCGGCCAGGTTGCCGGCTTGACGACGGACGACTTGAACGCCTTCACCAGCAAGCAGATCAGCTCGCTTACCGCTGACCAGCTTGGTGCGCTGACGACGGGGCAGGTCGCGAGCCTGACCACCGACGATCTGGCGGCCTTGCCGACCAAGCATATTGATTCACTGGGTACCGCTGCGATTGCGGCAATCACCACCGCACAGGTCTCGGCGCTGACCGCCAAGCAACTCAATTCCTTGTCGACCGATCAGGTCGGGGCGATCGAAACAGCCGATATCGCGGCACTGACGACTGCTCAGATGACTTCGCTCGATGAAGATCAGATCAGCGTGCTGACCACGGGGCAGATTGCGGCGATTTCGACCGACTCCATCAAGGCGATGGATGACAAGCAGTTTGATGCTTTCACCACTGCCCAGATCGCGGCCATCTCGACCGATCAGATCAAGGCCCTGCAGTCCGATGACATTGAGGAAATGTCGATGGATCAGGTGCTGGCCTTCGGCACCGGGCAGATCGGTGCCATGTCGGGTGAACAGATCGATGCGATGTTCGCAGCCACGCCGATCATGCTTGATCTGAACGGTGATGGTGTGCAGACCCTGGCCGCCGAGAACGGGGTTGCCTTCGACATCAACGCGACCGGCACCCAGCATCAGGTCGGCTGGGTGGCGCCCGAAGACGGCTTGCTGGTGCGTGATCTGAACGGCGACGGACAGATCAATGACGGTGGCGAGTTGTTCGGGTCAGGCAGTACGCTGGCCGATGGCACCCGTGCCGGTCATGGTTACCACGCTCTGGCCGAGCTTGACGACAATGGCGACGGTCGCATCACCGCGGCCGACCAGAGCTTTGCCGATCTGCAGGTCTGGGTCGATGCCGACTCCGACGCGCAGACCGATGCCGGCGAGTTGTTCAGCCTGAACGAACTGGGTATCAGCGAGTTGGGGCTGGATGCCGCGTCCTCGGTCGAGATGAATGCCGGTAACCGGCTTGGACTGGTGTCCGAATTCACCCGCTCGGATGGATCGTCGGGAGACATGGCTGATGTCTGGGTCGTGCGCCAGGATCTGGCGCCGGTCGAGGCGCCACCACTGGACGAGTTGCTGGTCGAGCCGGCGGCTTATCTGCCCGGCGCCGAGGGTGGGTCAGGAGGTGACGGGGCGGGTTCGGTAACCAGACCTGATCCGGATCTTGCCGATCCTGTACTACCCGAGCCGCTCGCGCAGGAGTTGCTCGATACCTCACCCTTGATCTAAAGCGGTAGCAACATCAGCGGTGCCTGCCGGCACCGCGGCAGAACAAACAGGCCGGGCGTGGCAACAGCGACGCCCGGCCTGTCTGCGTCTGCCGATGACGGAAAAGCCGGTCACGACCTGAGCGGCGGTCGTCATCGTCCCAATCCGGACCAGACAATGGTTTACGCTACGATGCAGCGAGGCAGGGTCAGCGTGGGCAGGGACGAAGGTCAGGATGAACACCGAACGAAATTTTCTTGCAGCCGCCGCGTTGATGGCCGCCGCGGCCGTGCTGGCGGCGGTCGACGCGGTGCTGGTGCGTTTGCTGACTCACGATTTGCACCCGTTTGTTATCGTTTTCTTTCGCAGTCTGTTCGGGTTGTTGTTTGTAATGCCCTGGCTTATGCAAAGACGCCGTGCCTTGAAATCACATTACCGGCTGGCCCATCTTATGCGGGCGCTGCTGAAGATGTTGTCGTTTGCCGCATTCTTCACGGCGATTGCCGGTGCGGCACTTGCAGACGTTACGGCCATTGCCTTCACGACCCCGGTGTTTGTAACGGCCGGTGCGTGGATCTTTCTTGGTGAAAAGCCGGTTGCTGCCAGAGTTGCGGCGGTGGTTTGCAGTTTCTTTGGCGTGTTGATCATCCTGCAGCCGAGCGGGCACGGTGTCTCGGTGGCGTTGTTGCTCGCCCTGGCCGGTGCGTTGCTGGCGGCAATCATTCAGGTGATGCTTAAAGCCATGTCGTTCCGCGATTCCACCGAAACGCTGGTTGCATGGAATCTGATTCTGACCGTGCCGTTGGCGGCGATTCCGCTGTTCTGGTTCTGGCAGCGCCCCGATCTGCAACAGATTGGCCTGCTCGCCTTGCAAGGCGGTGCGGGGCTGCTCTCGATGATTTGCACGACCCGAGCCATGGCGTTGGCGCAGGCATCGTACCTGGCGCCGATCGATTTTCTGCGTCTGCCAACGGTGGCTTTGTTCGCGCTGGTGATCTTTAATGAAATGCCCGCCAGCACAACGTTTCTTGGTGCCGCAATTATTTTTGGCTCTACCCTGATAATGATGGCAAGATCGAGAAAAGGATTGCACCGCTGACGTATTCGGGTTATCCATACGACTAAAAATACCAACGGAGGAGACAATTATGCGGAAATTATCTGCAGGTTTGATTGGTGTTGCGCTGGCTGCTTCATCAATAGGTTTAGCCATTGCGCAAAACAAAACGGTAACTGTCGTGTTGGCGGAAGAGCCTGACGTCATCGATCCGTGCGAATCCTCCCGTTCCAATATCGGGCGGGTCGTCAAACAGAATATTGCCGAAACGCTGATCGAGATCGATCCCAAAGATGGTTCGATTACGCCACGGTTGGCAACCTCGTGGGAGCAGACCGACAATCTAACCTGGCAGTTCAAGCTGCGCGATGGCATCAAGTTTCATGATGGATCCGACTTCAACGCCGCGGCGGCTGTCACTTCAATCAACCGAACGCTCAATCCGACTCAGGACTGTGAAATCCGGCTGAAGTTCTTTGGCAACATCAAGGTCATGCCGAAGGCACTGGATGCGACCACTCTCGAGGTCAAGACCGATACACCGCAGCCAATTCTGCCGGCGCTGATGGGGACGATGGCGATTACCGGCCCGAATACCCAGCTCGAAAAAGGCACGCGCAATCCGGTTGGTACCGGGCCGTACAAGTTCGTCAGCTGGACGCCAGGCCAGGAAGTGCTGGTTGAGCGCTTTGATGGCTACTGGGGACCGAAACCGGAAGTTGAGAAGGCCCGCTACATCTGGCGTGGCGAGTCTGCGGTGCGGGCGGCCATGGTGCAAACCGGCGAAGCAGACATTGCCCCGAATATCGCGCTGCAGGATGCGACCGACAAGTCGATGGATTTCAGCTATTTCAATTCCGAAAGCTCCCGGCTTCGTATCGACATGAGCCGTGCGCCGCTTGACGACATTCGCGTGCGCAAGGCCTTGAACTATGCGATTGATCTTGATGCGTTGCGCGGCAGTATCTTCAGCGAAGAAGTGGTGCCGATGACGCAGATTGTCGTGCCCAGCATCAACGGTCATAACCCGGACCTGAAACCGTTTCCGTATGATCCGGCCAAAGCACGCGAGCTTCTTGCTGCCGCCAAAGCGGACGGCGTCGAGGTAGACAAGGAAATTCTGATGCGCGGGCGGCTCGGCATTTACCCCAATGCCACCGAAGCCATGGAAGCGATGCACGCGATGCTCACGGATGTCGGCTTCAACGTCAAACTCAGAATGGTTGAAGTCGGTCAGTGGGTCGATACCTATACCAAGCCCTACGCGGAAGACCGTGGCCCGGTATTGCAGCAGGAACAGCACGATAACAATAACGGCGATGCCGTGTTCTCGGTGTTCTTCAAATATGCCTGTGAGGGTCCGCAATCAACGACTTGCGACGAGCAGGTTGACGCTGGCATCAAGGCCGCCAGTGCCGCCACCGGTGATGAGCGCAAAAAACTCTGGCAGGAAGTGTTCCGACGGCTCCATCAGGACATCGTGCCTGACGTGCAGAACTTCCACATGGTTGGCTTTTCGAGAATCAGCCCGCGTCTCGATTTCAAACCATCCATCTCGATGAACAGCGAACTGCAGATTTCAAAAATCAAGTTCAAATAAGCTGATCTGCCTCTGACGGGCGTGCTGGCCGGCTTTGTTGCCGCCGCCCGATAGTTCTGCCCCCCAGGCCATCTGACCCATGTCGCGATATCTGACCCGCAGAGCACTGAACAGCATCGTCGCGATTGCGGGGCTGCTCGTGCTGGTGTTCTTTCTGTCCCGTTTGACCGGAGACCCAGGCAATCTGTACCTGCCGATTGATGCCACGCTTGAGGCTCGTCAGGCGTTTTCGGAAAAGCACGGCTTCAACGATCCAGTTTACGTGCAGTTCGGCCGTTACCTGTCCGACCTTGCGCATGGCGACTTTGGTGATTCGATTCGCAAGCAACGCCCGGCCATCGACATCGTGCTGGAAGCCTTGCCGGTAACCCTGGCGCTGGCGGCAGCGGCAATGCTTATCGCCCTCATCGGGTCGATTGTCATCGGTGCGCTGGCGGCTTATCGGCCCGGCGGCGTATTCGACCGGGTAGCCAGTATTGCCTCGCTCATCAGTGCCAGTGCCCCCGACTTCTGGCTCGCCATCACCGCCATTCTGATTTTTTCGGTCACGCTGCAATGGTTGCCTACCTCGGGCCTGGGTGGGCCAATCTACTGGATCATGCCGATTTGCGTGTTGTTGATTCGACCCTTCGGCTTGCTGGTTCAGGTTGTGCGCAGTTCGATGCTCACCGTCTTCAGCTCGGCCTACATCAAGACGGCCCGCGCGAAAGGCGTGCGGGAAAGAGCCGTCATCTTCGTGCACGCTCTGCGCAATGCAATGATTCCGGTCATTACCGTCGCCGGCGATCAGGCCGCCGGCATGGCCAACGGAGCCGTGATTGTCGAAACCATTTTCGGCTGGCCAGGCATTGGCAAGCTCATGATTGATTCCATCATTCAGCGTGACTTTGCGGTGATTCAGGCTTCAATACTGGTCACCGCTGTGGTCATCCTTTGTATCAATATTGTCGTCGATGTCACCTATGCCGTCCTCGACCCCAGGATCCGAAGCTAGTGCGTTGCCCCAGCATCAAACCCATCACACCGTCAGGGCGACCGGCAACCGGAGCAGCACACTGATGGCGCGTAGCAAAAAGCAGTCGGTCAGCATTTTTACGATGCTGTGGAACGACAAGTTTGCGTTTGTCTCGGTTTTATTTTTGTTGCTGGTTTTGTTGTCGGCCACGGTTGGTCCGTGGATGCTTGGTGACGTTGCTACCAAGCTCAATCTGCGGCTCAGAAATTTTCCGCCCTTTTCGCTGGAGCACGGCTGGATGTATGTGCTCGGCGCCGATGCGCTTGGCCGCAGCCTGATCGCTCGTCTCGTGGTCGCCAGCCACAACACGATGCTGGTGGCGGCCAGTGCCGTGCTCTTTTCGCTGCTGTTCGGTGGCGCGCTGGGGTTGATTGCGGGCTACACGCGCGGCCGCATCAGTAGCCTCATCATGCGTCTGACCGACATCATCATGAGCTTCCCG
>CAXBNM010000218.1:0-8189 GCA_963976885.1 uncultured Burkholderiaceae bacterium | reverse complement strand
TCCCTGTCATCGAGGCTTGTTAAACTCGCCCGATTGCAGATGGAAACCGGCATGCTTTATCCCGATCTCTTCAAATCCTTAGAGGCAGTCCGCTGGAATCTGGACACCGACATCGACTGGGCCCGCTTCGATCCGGCACTACTCACGGACGAACAGGCTCGCACCATCAAGATGAACGCAATCACCGAGTGGTCGGCACTGCCGGCCACCGAAATGTTCCTGCGCGATAACCGGCAGGACAGTGATTTCTGCGCGTTCATGTCTGTCTGGTTCTACGAAGAGCAGAAACACTCGCTGGTGTTACAGGAGTATCTGCGCCGGTTCAGGCCCGATCTGGTCCCGACCGCCGAAGAGTTGCATGCCGTGCGCTTCGAGTTTGACCCGGCCCCGCCCCACGAAACCCTGATGCTCCATTTTTGCGGCGAAATTCGGCTCAATCACTGGTACAGGTGCGCCGCGCAATGGCACACCGAACCCGTCATCCGCCAGATTTACGACCTGATTGCCCGCGACGAGGCCCGCCACGGCGGCGCCTATCTGAAGTACATGCGCAAAGCGATTCAGGAAACCGGCGACCAGGCCCGGGCCGCTTTTGCCAAAATCGGCGTGCTGATGGCAAGCGCCAAGCGCTCCAGCAAGGCCCTGCACCCGACCAATCTGCATGTCAATGAATCGCTGTTTCCCAATGACACGATTCAGAGCCGCCTGCCCGACCCTCAATGGCTCGAACACTGGCTCGACGAGCAGATCCGCTTCGACAAGACCTGGGAAGACAAGGTCGTTGAGCGCATTCTGCACAACCTCTCGCTGCTGATGGATCGCAGCTTCGCCACCGTCCAGGATCTGAATCGCTACCGCAAGGAAGTGATCCGCCGCCTGGCATCAACCGACTCGCCTGTCGGGGAACCCATTCGTGCCAACTGATACCCCGGCGCTGCCGCGCCCCGCCTTCGAGACGAAAATCTGCGCGCCGGAGCAACTCGCCAGCAGGCTCGCCGATCTGCCACGCCCGCTGGTATTTACCAATGGCGTGTTCGATCTGCTGCACCGGGGCCATGTCACCTATCTTGCGCAGGCGCGCGAGCTGGGCGCGAGTCTCATCCTGGCGCTCAACACCGATGCATCGGTACGCCGGCTGAACAAGGGACCAGAGCGGCCTCTGAACATGCTGGCCGACCGCGCCGGCGTGGCCGCCGCGCTCGCCTCGACCACCATCGTGACCTGGTTTGATGACGATACCCCGGCCTTGCTGATCGAACAGCTGGCCCCGGACATCCTGGTCAAGGGTGGTGACTGGCCGGTCGCGCAGATTGTCGGCGCCGACGGCGTGCTGGCCCGCGGCGGTCAGGTCTTGTCGATTCCGTTCGAACATGATCGCTCGACCACCTCGCTGGTCGAGAAGATCCGCGGTCAGTAGCGCGCTGCAGCCGGGCTGCCGTGCACCGCAGCGCTGGCGATCGGCGCTGGAGATCGGCGCTGACTGCGTCGGGGCTGATTCAGGCTTGCTTCAAGGCGGCGTCAGGCCTCGCGCTGAAAGCCGATGTATTCGCGCCGGAACCGCGCCATCCCTGCATCGCGGAACCCGGCCACCGACCAACTCTGGCCGGTGCGCACGCCCTGCCCCAGGTGCAGATAGAGCTGGGCCGCCACCATCTGGCCGGCACCCGGCCATGACTGCGGCGCAAACACGATGGGTTCGGCTTGGGTGCCGTCGGTGCGCAAGACCTGGACCGTGACCCGCTGATAATCGGGCCCCTCGAAGCGATCGAGCACCGCCAGCGCGGCGGCGGACAAGCCCGTATAGAGCGCGCCATCAACGATCTGGCCAGGCTGGCGCAGCACCGCCGGATAGTCTTCATCCTCGACGCTGTAGCGGGCATGGTCGTGCAGACGGGCCGGTACCGGTTGCATCGACAAGCCGGTAACCTCCTGCCAAACATCACTGAACATCAGTGAACCGTAGGTAAAAAGCGAAAACGAGTTCGGGTCAGACATGATCGGACGTGCGCGGGCAGTCGTAGAAAATCAACAGGGTTCGAGGGTCAGGCCGGCCCGATCGGTGGCCGGCCGTACGGATTGCTCAATGACAATCGGGTCGGCACGCAATTCGGTGCGGTAGCGGGCGGTAGTGGCACTCAACGGCCCCACCACCGCATCATCGACACCCAGCAAGCGCAGCTCGCGCAGCCGGATGTCAGCCTGCTCGGCGGTCCGCACCAGACCAAGCGACAAGCCGTTGCGGCGCTCACCGTTGACGATCACCTGAGCATACTTGAGCCCGTTGGCAATCAGCTCGCGGCGGCGGGTACGCGCCTCGTCGGCACTCGCAAGCGGCTCAAGGTATACCAGGTAACTGCCGGAATCGAGCCGGCGCAGGCTGGCGGTCGCCAACGACGGGGCGAAACGCTCCATTTGCTGCACCGCCGTGCGGTAGTCGCTTTCGGGAAACAGTACGCATTGCTCGTACTTGGCCGGCATCGATTCGAGCTCCGGCTCGCCCGCAATCTGCGCGACGGTGGCAATCGCGGGCGATATTTCAGTGCCGACCGGCGTGCCGGCACGCGCCAACTGACTGGCCGCGCCGCTCAGACCGGGCACACCGGCCGCCGGTGTCCGGGCCCCCGATACCGGATCGACAGCCGGGTCGCCGGCCGCAGTGCCCGGCACGGTCAGCTCGGCCACCCCGGCGCCTGCGGCAATTGAGCCCGCACCGGCCTCGGCCGCTGTCGGCTCGGTGGCGGGTGCGCGATCAACCTGTTTGCTGCCCGCCGGACGCACGATTTCGAGCTTGTCCGGTTCGATTTCGTTGCTGAGCCGGGCCGGCTGGCGCTCGGACTTGCCGGTAATGGGCAACAAACCGATCAGCCACAGAAAGACGAACAGATTCAGCGCGAACAGGCTCAGCAACAGCGTACGGCCGGAAATCATGTGGTGGCTCCTGGGCTCGCGCCCGACAGCGGCCGGGCGGACACCTCACCGATGGTGAAGGTTTCGCGGCCACGCTCACTTTCGATAACGAGCGATCCCTGGTGATCGATACCCAGGCAACGCCCCTGTGCCAATGTCTGCTGCGCATCCATCAGCATGATGGTTTGCCCCTGATAACAGTGGCGCGCCGACCAGCGCTCAATGAAGCCGCTCATGCCTTGCGCGAAAAACTGCCGATGACAGGCTTGCAGCGCCAGCGCAATTTCGGCCACGAGGCGCGCCGCCCGCTGCGCCGGCAACGGGGGTTCATTGTGTCCGGCCCCCTCGCCCCTATCAAGACCTTCGTTGCCCGCTTGCAGCAAGCCGCCGGGCAACAAGGCCTGACTGGCGCGCTCGGTTACCGCGCCGCTCGGCGGCGCAATCAGGTTGATGCCGCAGCCCACGACCATGCGCTGCACATCGCCACGCTGCTTCAGTTCGATCAGGATGCCGACCACCTTGCGCTCATTGATGACGATATCGTTGGGCCACTTCAGCAACACGGGCGCCGCGCTCAGGCCGCTGGCCTCAAGGGTTTCGGCCACCGCCAGACCGGCCACCAGACTGAAAGCCGAGGCCGGCGCCGGATCGGGCTCGGCCGGCACGCGCCGCTCGAGCGCCACCGAGAAGGTCAGCGCCTGACCCGGCCCCGAAAACCAGCTGCGGCCTCGTCGGCCGCGCCCGCTGACCTGGTGATCGGCCCAGCGCAACACCGCGCCACCGGGCACCTCGGCGAGCGCCGGCTGCAACAGGTCGGCATTGGTCGAGCCGGTAGAAGCGATATGCTGCACACTTGCAAAGCCCTTGTCGACCAATTCGGCCAGCACCGATTCGGCGTTATCCGACGGTAAACAGGAGGCAGAGGGCACGGCATCATCAGGCATAGGGAACAACGGTGGCAGCATTGAGGCAAAGACCCGCAATGATAGCGGCTCGCCCGACACCGCTGACCGTATTGCAGCAATGCGTAAAACCCGGCTCAAACGGGGCTGGCCGGGGCAATCCAATACGACGTCCTCAGCCCCGGCCTCTATAATTACCGACAAATGGACCGAACCGCATGAGCTATTACGAGCGCCACATCTTTTTCTGCCTCAACGAACGCGATGAAAAGGCCGAACGCCCTTGCTGCGCCCACGCTGGCGCCGAGCGGCTGCAAGGCTACGCCAAGCAGCAGGCCAAGGCCAAAGGCTTGCTCGGCGAAGGCAAGTTGCGCGTGAACAAATCGGGCTGCCTCGACCGCTGTGAACTCGGCCCCTGCGCCGTTGTTTACCCGGAAGGCGTCTGGTATCGCTACTTCGACGAGGCCGACATCGACGAAATCATCGACTCCCACCTCGTCAATGGCACGCCAGTGGAACGCCTCAAAATCTGATGGGCAAATCGCTCTTCAGTTCGACCCCACTCATTGCGGATGTCACCTTCGTCAAGACGCCGCGTGGCCACGACGAACTGAAATCGCGGCGCTACGGGCTCAGCCCGCGCACTCGCCAACTGCTGCTGCTTGTTGATGGCACGCGCTCGTCGGTGCAACTGCTGAAAATTTTCCCCGAACGCGAACTGGCCGCCTACCTCACCGTCCTTGAAACCGGTGAATTCGTACGCGCGGCCAGTCCGGTTGCCCAGGCGCAGCCGGGCCAAGCCCGCGCCGACCGCGTCAGCGCCCTCAGCGCCGCTGCGCTGAGCGACGAGTTCGGCCGCCTGCGCGCCTTGCTGATGGTGCGACTGCTGCGCCTGGTAGGCCCGGCCGGCGAGCCCTTTGCACTGCGCATAGCCGCCTGTAACAATGCGAGCGAACTCGCCGCATTGTTTCCAGCCATTTTGTCCATCGTCGAGGTGTTCGGCGGGCCTGCCCGGGCCCAGCAGTTCGCCCGGGAGACCTTGCCCTCATGAGCGGCAACACCGATGCAGCACTGATTTACCAGCGCACCGAAAAGGGTGAAGACATGCTGCGGGCCGGCATCCGCGCGCTTGGCCACGGCGCCCAGCGCATTCTGCCCATGATCGACGGGCGCCGTCGCATTGCCGATCTGCCCGAACATGTCCGGCCCGGCGACCTCGAAGCCGCCATCACCGAATTGCAGTCGCTGGGCCTGATCCGCTTCACCGGCCGGCGCGAACCGGTTGCCGAAGAAGATCTCAAGGCGCAGCAGGAAGCCGACCAGGTCATGCTGGCCCAGGTCAAAACCAGTCTGAAAGGACTGTTCGTGCGCGAAATGGGCCCGCCCGGAGAAATCTGGGACGCCCGGGTTGCCGACGCGATCAATCTCATCGTCCTGCGCCGGGTATTGCGCGAGGCGATCGATATTTCGTACTTTCGCAGCGGCTCGGAAGTCGCTCGCCGCCTCGTGGGAATCGTGCGACCGGTTTTCCGCTCAGGCACACAACAGAAACACTGATAAACCGGCATCGCGTGCGGACACCAGAAGCCGCAGCACCGGAACCACCGACTCGCTAAGGGAATGCTTTATGTTTGTACGGACTAATCGATGGGTTTACCTGCTGCTGGCAGGCCTGCTGGCCTGGTCGCTCAATGCTGCGCAAGCCGCCGAATTCAGCCTGGACGCAAAATCATGGCTGCTTGTCGATGTGACCAGCGGCCAGATTCTGCATGCCAACAATGCCGATGAGCGTGTCGAGCCGGCATCGCTGACCAAGCTGATGACCGCCTACCTGGCCTTCAATGCGCTGCGCGACGGCAAGCTGACCCTGGACCAGCGACCGCCGGTTTCGCAACACGCCTACAAGGCCATCGGTTCACGCATGTTCGTCGACCCGCTCAAACCGGCCACCGTGGAAGAGTTGCTGCAAGGCATGATCGTGCAGTCGGGCAATGATGCCTCGATCATTCTGGCCGAAGCCATCGCCGGCAGCGAGGAAGCCTTTGCCGGCATGATGAACGACGTCGCTGCCCGCATGCGCCTGACCAACACCAATTTCACCAACGCCACCGGGCTGCCCAACAAGGACCACTACTCGAGCGCCCGTGACATGGCCACGCTGGCCATTCGACTCATCCTCGATCACAACGACCATTACGCGCTGTATTCCCAGAAGGAATACACCTATAACGACATCCGTCAGTTCAACCGCAACCGGCTGCTGTTCATCGACAACACCGTGGACGGCATGAAAACCGGCTACACCGACGCTGCCGGTTACTGCCTGGTGGCCTCGGCCCTGCGCGAGCAACCGGCGGCCAACTTCTCGCGCCGCCTGCTGACCGTCGTACTCGGCACCAAGTCGCCCAAGGCCCGCATTGCGCAAACCCAGAAGCTGCTGAACTACGGTTTTCAGAACTTCGATGCGCTGCGCATTTACAAGCAAGGCCAGAGCACCGGCTCGTATCGGGTCTGGAAGGGCGACAGCGACCAGATTGAAGGCACCGTCGCGCGCGACGTGATCGTGACGATCCCCAAAGGCGCCAACGAATTGGTCAGCGCCGAAATCGAACGGGTCGAGCCACTGGTAGCGCCCATCGAGCAAGGCCAGGCCATCGGCACGTTACGCGTCAAACTTGACAACCAATTGTTGTTGCAACAACAGTTGGTAGCTTCGACCGCCGTGCCGGAAGGCGGCTGGCTGAGCAAACTCTGGGACGGCCTGCAGATGCGGGTCGCTCGCTGATCAACTCTCGGGAAACGACCATGACCCAGCAACAGACGGTTTATCTCAATGGCGACTACATGCCGCTTGAAGACGCCAAGGTGTCCGTGCTTGATCGCGGCTTCATCTATGGCGACGGCGTCTATGAAGTCGTGCCCGTGTATGGCGGCAAACCGTTCCGCTGGGCCTATCACCTGGCGCGCCTGACCCGCAGCCTCGCCAAGGTGCAGATTGCCAACCCGAAAACCGACGAACAATGGACGGCACTGGTGACCGACCTGATCGCCAGACACCCCTGGAACGACCAGTTCGTTTACATGCAAGTGACCCGCGGCGTTGCCAAGCGCGAGCACTTGTTTCCCAAAAACGTCACCCCCACCGTGTTTGCGATGACCAGCGAGTTTGCGCCGCTGCCGGCCGAACTGCTGAGCAAAGGCATCGCCGTCGTCACCTTGCCCGATGAGCGCTGGCTGAACTGCGACATCAAATCGGTTTCACTGCTCGGCAACGTGCTGGCCCGCCAGGCCGCCGCCGACGCCAGCGCCACCGAATGCCTGATGTTCCGCGACGGTCTGCTCACCGAAGGCTCGTCGAGCAACATCTGGATTGTGCGCGGCGGCAAGGTGTTTGCCCCCAAACGGGATCGCCGCATTCTGGAAGGCATTCGAGTCGGTCTGATGGAAGAGTTGTGTCAGGCCAGCGGCGTGGAACTGGAATTCAGAAACATCTCCCGCAAGGAAGTGTTTGCCGCCGAAGAGATCCTCGTCACCTCCGCCACCAAAGAAGTCGTGCCCGCGACCAAACTGGACGGCGAGCCGGTTGGTGACGGCAAACCCGGCGAAGTGTTCAAGAAACTGCACGCGGCCTACCAGCAAGCCAAGGCCGACGCCCGCAACGCCTGAGAGAAACCATGGCCAACGACATTCATCAAACGTTTGACCGCATCGAAGCGCTGCTGGAATTTCCGGCCCATTTCCCGATCAAAGTCATCGGCCAACCCGGCCCCGACTTCCACGGCGCCGTCACTGAACTCGTCACCACGCATGTGCCCGAGTTCAACACCGCCACCATCACCCGCAATGAATCGAGCAGCGGCAAATACCTGAGCCTGACGATAAACGTGCAGGTGCACTCACGCGAGCAATTGCAGGCGCTGTATATGGCGCTGGCTGAGCATGAGTTGGTGAAGATGGTGATTTAGAGGCGCTCTATTCAGCTGCCCACATAAAACAAAATGCTGTCAGGCAAACTACGTTTCCACAACCGCGACCCTCGCGTGCGGTTCAGGCATTCGTCAATATTCACCCAGCCCGCGGAACTCCATTCATTGCGGATCCACAATACAGGAATGAACCCGGCGTTCTCGCGGCATCATGGAAGCCACCGCCGTCTATGGCTCCTCCATTCAGAATGTTGATCCAAGCCTGCCGGCCATCAGTTGTACGACCAGAGTAAAGCAAGCTCCCCGGAAACGTCTCTACGCTAACTGCTTCCGATATCCAGATCAGCGCTTGCGAACCGCTAGATATACTGGAAAAAGTCACACGCCCAGATTCATACCGCAACGTCCATGTCGAGATATTGCGCATAGGCTCGCCTTCTCCACAAAGCATTGT
>CAXBNM010000217.1:0-8206 GCA_963976885.1 uncultured Burkholderiaceae bacterium | reverse complement strand
ATCGTCAGAGCCCACTTCAAGCTCGCCCCAGTGCCCGAGACTGAGCGCCTGCTCACTGAGCACCCGCTGACAGAAGCCGTGAATCGTCGAGATCGGCGCATCATCGAGTTGCAGGCGCGCCTGGCGCACCAGACTGGCAATTCTGTCGTTATCGAGCGGCGGCTGATAGGCCTGACTGAACGGATCTTCATCGACGGGAACACCGTTCGACCAGGCATCAAGCAGCGCGGCAATGCGCGCCTTCAGTTCGGCGGCCGCCGTCGTCGTAAAGGTGACCACGACGATCTGATCGATCGTCAAACCGGCTTCAAGAATGGCTCGCAACACCAGGCGGGCAATCGTCCAGGTTTTGCCGGTGCCGGCATCGGCTTCAAGCAGATGAAAGCCGCGCAACACGTCGGCATCAAGAACCGGATGATCGGCCAGAGAAGGCACGCTCGCTGCGACCGATGCATTCATGGCAGACGGTTCGCCACCGGAGAGGTGATCGGATTGGCTCATAAGGCCTCTTGGGACAGACGCATTGCCCACCAGATCGGTGCATACAAGGGCAGACTCTGGCGCAGGGCTTGCTCAAGATCTGGCGGCTGATCGCGCCACAGTGCCGCCACCCATTTGCGGGCCAGCTCGGCGCCGGCGGGTCGCCAGGCGGTGCCCGCAAAACGCTCCATGGCTTTTTGCCAGGCACGGGTCGCCGCAGACGGATCATCGAGCGGTTCACCCGCGCTCGCCTCGTTGAGCCAGCTCGCCGCCGTGCGGGGAAACCAGGCCATGGGCTGCGAGCGCGCCTTGTGCGCGGCGCCGACGATACTCGGCCAGGGCGGCTCGATGCTTTCGCTCAGCCCGTCGTAGATCAGCAGCGACTGACGATTGAATATGATCGATGGCTTCTGGCTGGCCCGATTGACGCCGGGGACCAGACGAATCGTCACGACTGGCGTGGCGGCCGGCGTACGACTGCATAACAGCAGATGGGCCAGCCAGGCCTGCAACACCACATCCATGGACAGATCGCGCACCGGTTCGAGCCATTGCACGATGCCCCCGCCAACCTGCTCAGCAATAGGTCCGCACGCACCCAGCGCGCCTGAAACCACACAAGGCCCGTCGGCCATCGTGACCGCCACACGGTGGGTTTCCAATGGCTGACCACCGGCCAGCAAGACTTGTGCATCGGCCGCTTCAACACCCAGAATTTTCAGTTCGTTCAGCGCCAGTTGCTGCAGACGCTGCGCCTCGCCGGTGATTTTCCGCAGCACCGGATCGAGCGCCGCCCCCGCCACAATCTGTGTTTCGGTGTTGCCCGCCGCCAGCCATTGCAGGCAACGGCATTGCCAGTCGAACAGATCCCAGGGTGCAAAGTCTTCCAGACCCAGCGGCTCCAGATCGACGAGTTCGCGTTCATCGTATTGCAACGCCATCGATCCCCCGTGTTGCAAGAAGGCATGGGCCGGATCATTCAGCGCCCGCACGATGTCCTCGGTGCGCCAGAACGCGCTTGCCGTCTTGCCCGGACTGGCAGCAACACCGGGCGCGGCCAGGGGCCCGAGTGCCTTGGCCGGATCGGGTTCGGCGACCAGCGCGCGGGCCGCCTCAAACCACTGGCGCGCATAACTGGGCGCCGGTGCGTCGGGTCCGAAGCGGCGCGGCGAAAACGGTTGCAAGGCGTGCTCATGCACGATGTCTTGTTTGTCCGCCCAGGTGAAGCGCCGCAGATAGTCGAGCAACTCAGCCAGCGGGCGCGCCGGGTTGAGCACCGAATTGTTGCGCAGGTGCCGGCCCTGATAAGTCATGATGAGCCGCTCGGAGGTATTGAGCAGCACGCGCAGGAACCAGCCCCGACTGGTAGCGACCGGATCGGCATCGCCAAAGGTCGGCAACAAGGCCACCAGATCGTGCTCGTTGCGCGGACGCCGGCGCGGAAAACTGCCTTCGTCAAAGCCGAGCAATACGCAGACCCGGAACGGCACTTCGCGCAGCGCGCCGGCCGGCACAACGGTAATGGCGCCGCTGGCCCGTGCAACTGGCGAGCCTTGTTCCAGATGCTGCCCAAGGGCTTCGGCAAACGTGGCAAACGGCACCGGCATCTGCAACCCGTCGTCGAGGCTGGCCAGCGCCCCGCTGAGCGCACTGAACGCATCGCGCACGACCAACAGATCGCCGCTGGCGATCGAACGTGGCGCAACCAGCCACTCATCGACAAAGCGTTGGGCCAGCCGGATCCAGTCGCTGAACGGACGCAACTGGTCGGCCGTGCCACGCCATTGCGCAATCAGGTCGAGCAAACGAACGACTCTGCCGAGCGCCTCAACCTGCGCCATCGAAGCCTGACCGACCGGCTCGACACCAAGGTCGACGGCATCGGTATCGGTGCAATCGCCCATCAACGCACCGAGCATCAGCCGGTCGATGCCACGGCGCAAGCCGTGCACATCGGCCGGATCGACGGCCCCGGTGGCCTCTCCTTCGGCACTGACCGCATCATCACGGTGCACGCCGGCGGCGAGCAGCAATTCACGCAAACCGTCTACCGAAGCGGCGTCCAGGCCGACCCCGGCGCGTTGCGCAGGACCTTCAAACCAGGCCAGCACGGCGCTGACATGAGCCGGGCCGGACACGAGGGAAAAGAACCCCTCCAGCGCCCGCACCGTTGCGCTGATGCGAGCCGACGCCCCCGACACCTGCACCGGCAGCGCAACCTGGGGGTGGCCAAAGACCGATCGCACCAGCGGCGCGGCGCGATCGAGGTCGGTGCAGACGATGGCGATCTCATCGGGTTGCAGATCGGGCAGTTCATCGAATGCCGCCAACACCCGGTCGCAGGCCACATCAACCTGGCGCGCCAGACCGTGGGTAGCGTGTATTTCGAGTGACGCGTCGGCGTTGATCGGGCCTTGCTCGCGCCAAACTTCATCATTGAGTTCATAGACGGCGCGCTGCAGTCGCTGCAGATTGCCATGCGCCTCAGGCGCGCTCCGGTTGCGCAAATCGTCGTCATTGATGATGGCCAGCGCGTCTTGTTCAAGCGTGCGCATCTGCGCCAGTGAATCGCGACACTGCCGGCCCCACTCCCCCAACACCGCGGGCTCGTGCTCATAAAGCCAGGCCTCATCGGGGCTCTGCGCAAGCATGCGGGCGGCCTGAGCCGGGCTGAGCAGTGTTTCCCAGAAACCCTGCGAGGGATCATGCGCAAACCAGATACTGGGCTGCGCCATGGCCAGGCGGGCCAGCATGGCGAGTTGTTCACTGGACAGATTGAGTTGTCCGAACAGCGCTACCCGGCCACGCCGCGCCGGCAGATCGGCACCGGCAGCCAGCCGCGCCGCCAACTCATCGAAGGGATGTTGCTCACTGAAGCCACTGATGTGGCCGAGCAGTTGTTGCCACAACCAGGCTTGCCAGGGCTCGTGACGCATGGCGCCGTCCAGCGCCACGCCGGGATTCGCTCGCGCCCGGGCAATGGCCTGCGCCGGTCGTTGCGACCGGGTCCATTGGTCGAGCCAATGACGGCGGTAAGCAAGATAGCGCTCAAACTGCACGGCCAGTTCGGTGGCCATGATCACGCGCTCGCGCGCGCCGGCCTGACGCCACGCGAGCAGGATCGGTTCGAGATCGGGACGATCAGCGTCATGCTCATCGGCCGCCTCAAGAATGCGATGAATGGCCCAGCGCGCCGCCAGTGGATCGTAAGGCGCCTGATTCTGCCGACCGTGCAACACCGCCTGTACGCTGGCCCAGACAAAGCGACTGGGCAGCTGCAGCACAACGTTGGCACTGATGCCGGCGGTGCGCGCAATTTGTTGGCGCAACCACATGCCCGAGCCCAGATCGGCCACGATCAGCGTGTCGGGTACCAGCGGATCGGTGCGGCCCTCACTGAGCCATTGCACCAGCCGTTCGGCCTGCAGGCGCGGGTCGGCATCAAGAATGATCTGCAGCATCAGCGTGAGCGCCGTAAAAGAGCCACTGCCGGACGGTCAGCGCAGGATACTGACCGCCGCCACCGCGATCAGACCGAGAGCAAGATTGACCATCACCAGCCAGCGAATACCATTGAGAGCGCCGCCGGCCGTCGGCAATTGGCCAGCCGCCAGCGCACGCTGCAAACGCGGAAAAAACCAGAGCCGAATCAGCGCAAACAACAGCGTCATCAGGACCGCAGCCGAAATCATGATGTGCCAGCCGGTTGGCGCCGCTTTCATGCCGACCGGGGCGAGCATCATCAGCCCGCTCAGCCAGATCAGCACGATGGCCCCCAACACGTAGCCGAAGAAGCGGCCAAGCGCAGCAGCCATCAGCGCGGCGCGATGCTCACCCGGCAACAAACCAAGACTGGGGCGCAGACAATGGGCTGCAAAGAACATGCCGCCGACCCAGATGATTACACCGATAAGATGAAGAAAAAGCCAGACACCATTCATTGCACACCGCCTCAGAGATTGGCTACAGAAGACGGCAAGCCGCCACTAACGCCCCGCTCAGAACGATGAACCGGGTTGCTTGAGAAATTCGAGTTCGTCCGGCGTGCTCGGCCGCCCCAGCACCTCGTTGCGATGCGGATAGCGACCAAAGCGCTCAATGATGACCGCATGACTGACCGCCCATTGATGCACGTCGGCGGTTGCCGGAAAGGCCTTGAGCGCCTCGAACAAACGCAGCGACTCTGCTTGCGCCGCCCTGTCTTCGGCATGCTCGAACGGCAGATAACAAAACTGGCGCTGCACGGGTAACAAGCCCTGATCCTGGCCGGCGGCCACCATCGCCCGTGCCGTCAGCAACGCCTGGCCATCGCCGGCAAACATGCGTGGCGTGCCGCGATGAATATTGCGTGTCATCTGGTCGAGCAACAGGATGAACGCCAGCGGCGGTTCGGCGTCGGCTCGGTCTTGCGACCAGTGATCGAGCTGACCGTCGAGAGCTTGCGCAACCAGCGGGCCGAACTTTTCGGTCAGTTCGGCATCGAAGGCGTCGGATTTACGAAACCACATCGGCCGCGACTGCCTGTAATCGGGAGAGTTGGGCGTACCGAACCAGAAATCCAGAACTTCACGATAAGTGCTGGCAGGCATGGGCTACTCCGCCTTGTAGTCGATTTTGCGCAATGCCGCCAAGGCCAGCATATTGGCCGAAACCGGCGCGGTGATGAACACGAAAAACGTCAACAGCAACTCGGCAAATCCGGGCAGCGAGCCATAGGCCAGCGGCAGCACCATCGAGGCAATCATGACGGCACCAATGCCCAGCGTACCCGACTTGGTTGGCGCATGCAGACGGGTGAAAAAATCAGGCAAGCGGACCAGGCCGATCGAACCGACCAACGCAAAAAACGCACCGATCAGAAGGAACAATGCGGCAACGAACTCGATGAATGCACTCATGACAGCTCTCCGCGCTTATTCAATGGCGTCGCCACGCGCCAGAAAGCGCGCCCCGGCAACCGTACTGACAAATCCCAGCACTGCAATCAGCAGCGCCAGTTCAAAATAAAACGACCGCACGCCAGAATCGACCATCAGGCCTTTGATGCCGAGCAGCAGAACCAGTCCCATGGCGTTGATATACATGGTATCGAGGGCCAGCAATCGGTCGGCGAGACGCGGGCCTTTCAGCAACCGCGACAGAGCCAAGAGCAAAGTAAACCCGAACGCGACAAAGGCAAAGTTCAAGGCGAAGCTCAACATTGGTAGATCTCCAGCAACGGTTTCTCGTAGCGCGTCTTGATCTCTTCAATCAGTGCCGGCGCATCGTCACAGGCCAACACATGCACCACGATACTTGAACCGGGGCTATCGGGGGTTTCGTGCACCCGCGCCGACACCGTGCCCGGCGTCATGGTGATGATGCTGGCCAGCAGGCTGATCACATAGGGATGATCGGTCTCGACCGGCACGGTAATGAAGATCGGATTCAGCTTGCTGAGCGGCCCGAGGACCAAGCGGGCAACGATGACATTGCCTTTGATGATGTCGATAAGAACGACCACCATCAGCCGCATGATGACCATGGGCTTACTGGCACCGCTGACCGCAGGCACGAAACGCGAGGTCAGTTTTGGCAAGCCCCAGGCAAAAAGCAGTCCGCTCAGGACGCTGAGCAAAGACACGCTGCCCATCAGCATTTGCCAGCCAATGAAGACCACCAGCGAAGTCCAGGGCATCGGCAGATTTCTCATTGCGCCCCTCCCTGACCGACGGCCTCACCGGCACCACTTGCACGCGCCGGCGACGGGCGTACCAACGGCGCAAAGCTTTGCCCACGCTGTAAGACGGCCTCGGTATAGGCCTGGCGATCAAGGACTTGCGCGGCAAGCCGTTCGGTAAATATCTTGAGCGGTCCGGCGGCGACAACGATGGACAGGCTCAGCAACAACACCATGGCGGTTGCGATCAGAGCGCCGGCCGCCCGTCCGTTGTGCGACTGCACGGGGGTCAGCAGATATTCCTGATTGACCCAGGGTTCACGTTCCTGTTGCTGCTCGGTGACTTCGTCGGTGTTATTCCAGAGCAACACGCTCAAGGCGCGGCTGACCGCTACCAACGAACAGAAACTCGAAATCAGAATGGCGGCCCAGAACCAGGGCGCCTCGGCAAAGCCGGTCAGGCTGTCGAGCACCAGGACCTTGCCGATGAAGCCAGAGGTTGGCGGCAATCCGACCGAGGTGATCAGCGCCCACAGCAACGCGCCGCCAATGAGCACGGGATGCGAGATGGCCTCACCGGGCAGCAGACGATCGCCGCGCTTGCCACGATGGGTACCTACCCACTCGGCCACCAGAAACAAGGTGCCTGTGGCAACCGTTGAATGCACGAGATAGAACGTGGCCGATGACAAGCTGTCGGCCGAGCCGAGCGCGAGCGGGACGAACAAGGTGCCGATCGACACCAGGGTCAGCGTGGCGGCGAGCTGGCGCAAGGTCTGCGAGGCCAGCGTGCCAGCCGAGCCGATCAGCAGCGTCAGCATCGCGAGACCGAAAATCCAGGGCTGCGCCAGATTGGCCAGCGCGCTGGCTGGCGTGTCGACACCGCCGGTATCGGCGCCAAACAACAAGGTGAATACGCGGACAATCGCATACGCGCCGATTTTGGCAACGATCAAGGCCACGACCGGTGCCGCGGCCGAGCCATAACTGGCAGGAATCCAGAAGTGAAACGGGGCCAGTCCCGACTTGACCAGAAACACCGACAACAACAGGATGCCGGCCACCGCCACCAGCCCGATATCGCCGGCTGGCAATTGGTCGATGGCTACGGCCAGGTGAGCCATGTTCAGCGTACCGGTAACCGAATACAGCAAGGCCACCGCAATCAGAAAGATGGACGACGCCACCAGATTGATGACGACGAAATGAAAGGTTGCCCCCACCCGGGAGCGACCGCCGCCGTGCAACAGCAACGCATAGGAAGCGGCCAGCAAGACTTCGAAGAAGACGAACAGATTGAACAAGTCGCCAGTCAGAAAAGCGCCGGACAGGCCCATGACCTGAAATTGCCACAACGCCTGAAAGCGGCGCCCTTCCTCGGCCCAGGCCGCGTTGGCATAGAGCAGACCAATCAGTGACAAGCCGCTGGTGAGCAGCAACATCATCGCGCTGAGGCGATCGAGTACCAGCACGATGCCAAACGGCGCGGCCCAGTTACCCATCGAGTAGACGTCAACCGCGCCGGTTTCCGAGGCCTGCAACAGCAACACGCAGACAATCAGATGGGCCAGTGCGGCGACGCCGCCAATGACGCGCGACAGCGCCCGGGAATAACCACCGACTGCTGCCGCCAACGAGCCGGCCAGCAGCGGCAGCAAAATGGGCAACGCAATCAGGTGGGGCGCCAGCCCCACGGCCATCGGCGCTGCACTTACCGGTCCGGCCATCAGCGCATCACTCCTGCATCGGCATCTTCGTCTTCATTGTCAGGGAATTCCGGTGCCCGGCCCTCCTCGTCTCGTTCAATGCGGCCCGCACCAGGCACACCGCGACCAGCGTCAACGTGATCGCTGGTGGTTTCATGCCGGGCTCGCAACGCCAGTTCGACAATGAAGCCGGTCATCGCAAAGCCGATCACGATGGCGGTCAACACCAGGGCCTGCGGCAACGGATCGGCCGAAATCTCAAGACCGTCGCGCAGAATGGGCGGCGAGTTGGTGGTGAGCCGACCCATTGAGAAAATAAAGAAGTTCACCGCATACCCGAGCAACGACAAACCGATGATGA
>CAXBNM010000216.1:0-8242 GCA_963976885.1 uncultured Burkholderiaceae bacterium | reverse complement strand
TCAACGAAGACAGCCCGACCTACATCAAATCGCCCGACGAGTGGCACCCGATTCCGGGCAGCCTCGAAGCCATTGCGCGGTTCAGCAATGCCGGCTACCGGATCGTCGTGGCCACCAATCAATCGGGCATCGGCCGCGGGCTGTTCGACCTTGAAACCCTCGGCACGATTCACGCCAAGATGCACAGTGCTGCGCAGGCGGTCGGTGGTCATATCGACGCCGTGTTTTTCTGCCCGCACCCCGACTCGGCCAATTGCGATTGCCGCAAGCCCAAGCCGGGCATGATTCTCGACATTCTGGCCCGTACCGGCGCCGTGCCGCACGAAACGCTGATGGTGGGCGATTCATTGCGCGACATGCAGGCCGGCGATGCGGCCGGGTGCCGCACCATTCTGGTTCTGACCGGCAACGGTCGCAGCGCCATGGACAGCCCTGAGATGCCCTCCAACACCACCATCCGGGTCGATCTGGCGGCCGTTGCCGCGGAGATGCTTGGATGAATTGGTTGCGTTCGGCACTGTATCTGGTGCTGCAGGTTCTGACCGTGGCGCCCTGGTCGATCATTTGTCTGTTGTGTGCAGTATTCCCGCTGGAAATCCGCTACAAGGTCACGATGCTCTGGGTGCGCTTTTGCATCTGGCTGGCCGATAAATTGCTTGGCATTCGCTATCAGGTGAAAGGCAAAGAGAATTTGCCCGACGGACCGGCGGTGCTGTTGTCCAAGCATCAGTCCACCTGGGAAACCCTTTTCTACCCCAGTTTCATGCCCCGTGAACTTTGTTATGTCTTCAAGCGCGAATTGCTGATGCTGCCCTTTTTCGGCTGGGGCATCGGCTTGCTCAAGATGATTCACATCGACCGCAACAAAGGCACCGACGCATTTGAACAAGTCGTCGCGCAAGGCCACGAAAAACTTGCACAAGGCCGTTGGATCATCATGTTTCCGGAAGGCACACGCATTCCCGTCGGCAAGAAGGGGCGCTACAAATCAGGCGGTGCCCGGCTGGCCGTACGGACCGGTGCGCCAGTCGTCCCCATTGCCGTCAATGCCGGCGAATGCTGGCCCAAGAATGCGTTCATCAAGACGCCGGGCCTGGTAACCGTTTCAATCGGCCCGCCGATCGAAACAGCGGGCCGCGAACCCGATCAGGTCAATCGCGAAGTCGAGCAGTGGATTGAAACCGAAATGCGCACCATCAGCCCCGCCGTGTATGCCGCCGAAACGGTCTGATCGCAACCGGATCGGGCAGGGAATGAGTGCAGCGTTGCAGCTCGTTTTGCCGCTGTTCGGCCCCGCCCGCGACAAGGAAATTGCGCGCCCTGCCCCGTCTCTGCGCGAAGCGCCACCCGACGGTGCGCGACCGCTCTCGCCCGGCGAAACCCCTCGGCAGATCCGCTTCGGGGCGCGTCCGCTCAACTATATTTTCCGGCGCCGGCCGCGCAAGAGCATCGGCTTCACGATCGATCGGCGCGGGCTCATCGTCTCGGCGCCCAAGTCGGTTTCGCTGCGCGTGGTCGAAGAGGCCTTGCACGAAAAAAGCACCTGGATTCTCAACAAGCTCGAGGAATGGCAGGCTTTCGAGGCACGACTGGCGCAGTTGCGCACCGACTGGTCACATGGCGGCCGTATTCGCTACCTGGGCCACAACCTGATCCTGCAACTCGACCGGCAGGAGCGCACGCCGCATCTGGACATGACGAGCATGCCCTGGCAGCTGCACCTGCCATTGGCCCAGGATGCCAGCCCTGATGAAGTGCGCCGCTGCGTTGAACACTGGCTCAAGCGTCGGGCCAAAGAATTGTTTGGCGACCGGCTCGATTTCTACGCCGAGCGGCTCGGTCAGGGCCCGAGTGCCTGGCATCTGTCGTCGGCCAGGACCTTGTGGGGCACGTGCACGCAAGACGGCCTGATCCGGCTGAACTGGCGGCTGATTCATCTGTCCACCGATCTGATCGACTATGTCGTGGCCCACGAACTGGCGCATCTGAAAGAGCTCAATCACAGTCCCGCTTTCTGGCGCACCGTCGGCCAGATCATGCCCGACTATGAACGCGCTCGGAAGCGACTCAGCGAAATGCCCGAGTTGCTGGCGCTCTAGACACCGACGCGGCCCAACCGGCGCCGGCGATCTACTCGGCGCGGGCGCTCAGCTCGGCCGCCAGCGCATACCACTGGGCTGCCGGTATCTGCTCCGGACGCAAGGCACCGTCCAGATCATCAATCGCAATGCCGCGCTCGGTCAGCCAGGGCAGCAGATTGCGGCGGATCATCTTGCGTCGTTGCGAGAAGCCAATGCTCAGCAACTGACTGAGCACGCGCGCATCGGGCACCAGCGCCTGCTCGCGCACGCGCATGCGCACAATGCCTGAGTGCACTTTAGGGGCCGGATCAAACGCCTCGGGCGGCACATCGAGCACCCGCTCGCAATGGTAGAAAGCCTGCAGCAGCAAGCCCAGACGACCACAATCGGGGCCCGGCCCCGCGACGATCCGATCAACCACCTCACGCTGCAGCATGAAGTGCTGATCGATGATGCGGGCGCGGTGCTCGATCAGCAGCACCAACAGTGGCGAAGAGATGTTGTAGGGCAGATTGCCGACAATACGTGCCGGCGTGCTGGCCAGCAGCGCCGGCCAGTCGGCCTTCAGCACATCGGTTTCGACCAGCGTCAGTTGGCTGGCCGGGTATTGCTTGCGCAAGCGCGCCGCCAGATCGCGATCAAGTTCGATGGCCGTGAGATGCTCGAGCGAGCCAAGCAACATGCTGGTCAGCGCGCCCAGGCCCGGACCGATTTCGATCACATGCTCACCGGCCTGCGGCCGGATGCAGCGCACGATCTGCTCGATGATGTGCTCATCGACCAGAAAATTCTGCCCGAAGCGGCGGCGCGCCTGATGGCCCTGAACCCGGCGCCGGTCGCCACCGGCACCGCCCGGCTTATTGCTCAAACCGCTTCTCGACATAGGTGCGGGCGCGCAATTCGTCGAGCCATTCACCCCAGGCTGCGTCGGAGCGGGATTCGAACAATGCGCGCCGGGCCGCCTGGCGCTGCCGCTCGGGCGATGCGGCATCTTCGCGTCGATCCAGCACCTCGATCAGGTGAAAGCCGAACTGAGTGCGGATGGGAGCACTGATCTGGCCGGGCTGGAGGGCATCCATCGCCCGCTCGAATTCGGGCACGGTGTCGCCCGCGTAAACCCAGCCCAGTGCGCCGCCATTGGCGGCGCTGCCATCGACCGAGTATTGCTTGGCCATGGCTTCAAAGCTCACGTTGCCGGCCAGCACCCGCTCGCGAATCGATTCAAGTCGACGACGAATCTCGTCTTCGCTCAGTGACGCGCTGGGCCGAATCAGAATATGCCGCACCTGAGTCTGCTGGATGGGCTTATCGAGTTGATCGGGCTCACCGCGGCGCCCCACCACCTTGAGCAGATGCAAACCGGCCGGACTGCGCACTACCGGCGCGATCTCGCCATCGCGCAGCGAGCGCACCGCATCGGCAAAGAGCCGGGGCAGTTGCTCAAGCGTGCGCCAGCCAAGCTCACCGCCATTGGCCGCGGCATTGGGCGCATCGGAATATTCAGCAACCAGGGTCTTGAAATCAGCCCCCTGACGCAACCGTTCGAGCAAGTCGTTGGCCAGTTGCTGCTTCTGCGCCAGCACTTCGGCCGATGCCGACTCGGACACCTGCAACAGCAATTGCGCCACCTGCAGTTGCACCGCCTGCTTTTTCTTGCCTTCCTGCTCGGCCAGCCACGCATTGATATCAGCGTCGCTTACCTGCACTTGCGATTCAACCACGGCCTCGCGCAGCCGGGCCTTGGTGATCTGGCCGCGAATATCTTCACGAAACTGAGCCATTGAAAGGCCGTCGCCGCGCAAACGATCGCGCATCTGCGCAGCCGTCAGATTGTTCTCGGCGGCAATCCGCTCAAGCGCCCGATCGATCTGGAACTCATTGACGACAATACCGCGCTCGCGGGCAGCCTGCATCTGCGCCCGATCAATGATGATGCGCTCAAGCACCCGGTCCTCGAGTTCAGCCGGTTCGGGCAAGCCAGGGCCGGCCCGCTGACGCACCATCGCCACTTCGGCATCAAGTTCACGCGCCGTGATGACTTCGTTGTTGACCACGGCGATGACCCGATCGACCGGCTCGACCGCAGCGTCGGCTGATTGCGCCTGCGCCAGCGGCCATCCGGCCCCGGCAGGGATCAGCCCGGCGACGACGCACGCCGCAAGGACTGGACGGAGGAATGACGTAAGAGATGAGCGCATGGGTGGCTTACTGATAGAAGTTGTATGGATCGGGGTTGACGGTCTGTTCGCCCGGCACCCGATAGCCGGGAATGTTCCGGCGCAACAGAGAAAACGGATCGGTGCCAATACGGGCAAAACCGTTCAGTTCCATCTGGATGAAGAACGCAGTGGTCCGTTCGTCCTGAGATGTAGCAAAACGCTGCACAACAAAACGGGTTGCCCAGCAGTCGTGAGCGTACTGCAGACCGAGCACGCTTTCGATAATGCCCGGACTGGCGCTTTCCAGTGTGCCGGCGTCGCTGATCTGCTGATCGACCCAGGAATAATTGACCCGGCCAAGCGCCGTCCAGCGCTGACTCAATGGCCATTGCACGGAAGTGTCGAACTGGCCAAGCTCGTCCCGCTGGTAGCGAACGCCGAAATTGAACACTTTGGCCGTTGCCGGCCGGTAACGGTAGGAAAAATTGAATCGCGGCACACGGGCATTACCCAGACTGAGCTGCAGCCCGCTGTCGAAACTGTGACCGTTGTCCAGATCGCCGGTGGCGGCCAGCAGGATGTCGGAGCGACGGTCGGTGCGGCGTTGAAAATCAGGCATCGAAACCCGCTGATTGCCGAAGGTGAGGCGCTGGGCCACGGCCAGGCGCAAGGCTTCGGCACCGCTGCCCGGCTTGATGATTCGCGACACCAGCGCAGCGGTAATCTGATTCAGGTCGGCAATCCGGTCCTCGCCGACAAACACATTGGGCGAAAACAGCTGATCAAAACCGAACTCGGCCGGCCCGGTATCGAAAATCGGAAACTCCGACTGATCGGTATAAGGCGTGTAGGAGTAGTAAAGCCGGGGCTCCAGCGTCTGAATGACTTGTTCGCCCCGCCAGGCGGCGTCGCGTTCAAAGACCAGACCGGCATCGAGCGCAAACGTCGGCACCACACGATTGAGCGAGCGATCGGCCACGCTGTCGGTACTGTCCAGCTGATACGAACTGGCGTGCACGCTCAGTTGCGGCACGATGAAACTGCCGGGCTGGAGAATCGGATAGCTGATCTTGGGGTTGGCGACAAAGCGTGCGCCTTCCTGCGCGCCGTCGAGCCGCCGCGTGAAATAAACCGCCTCAAGCTGCGTATCGAGATCGAAGCCGCCGAGGTCGCGGGTCGAATTGCGCACCCGGATCTGCGGCAAGCGCTGATAAGGCGGCGCGTCGCGCGCATCCAGAATGCTGCGGTACTGAGTGGCCCGCAACAAGACCTGCCAGTCGCCGAACGAGCGGGTCAGGAACGCATCGCGCGGCAGATTCCGTTCGGAAGTCGTGACAATCGACTGACCGTAGTCGACGAAGTAGTTATCGTCGGAAATACCGGTGAAATAAAGTCCGCCGCTCCAGGCCCCCAGGCGCCTGATCGTGTGCCGCCACGACCACTGGAAGCGATCGTCGTTGGTCAACCTGTCGTTAGGGTTGTATTCGCCGGTCAACACACCCGAATAATCGGGTTGCAGATAGCGGTATTCGCCACCAAGCTGGAGCCCGCGCCGCGTCATGACGCGTGGCGTCCAGGTGACATCGTGGTTGGGCGCAATGTTCCAGTAGTACGGCGCCGACACCTCGAAACCGGTACTTGAGGAAAGCGCGACGCTGGGCGCCAGAAAACCGCTGCGGCGCTCGTCGCTGAGCGGAAACCAGAACAGCGGCAAGCGGAACACGCGCAGCCCCTTGAAGTACAGACTGGCGCCGCGCCCCTGCCCCTCCTTGGTTTCATTGTCGATCAGCAAGGTATCGCTCTTCAGATACCAGTCTTCGTTATCGCAATCGCAGGTCGTATAGGTGGCGTCTTTCAGCCGGATACGATCGGGCCCGTCAAACTCGACATTGAGCGCGGTACCGCGCCCGCCATTGGTGACCAGCTCGTAAGTAGGCGTATCGAAGCGGCCGATATTGGTGGCCAGATTCAAATTCAGGCGCGGGCCGCTGAAGATGCTGCCCGCCCGGCTGACCCGGACATTACCCTCGGCATTGAGGTGCTCGGTGCTGGCGTCGTACTCGATCCGGTCGCCACGCACCAGCAAACCCCCGCGGCGCATACGGGCACTGCCGGTGATGATCGTCTTGCCATCGGGCGAACCCGTGATGGCATCGCCGCTGGCAAAGACCGGCCGGTTGTCGTCCGGTCCGCGTGCTGCCGCACCGATGGCGCGCTCAAGCTTGAGCTTGACGGGCCCCGATGCATTCTGGGCATGGGCTGGCGAAATGAGGTCCGGACCGAGCACGACGGCGCAGGTCATCAGCAGCACGGCAGACGGACCGCGTGTCGGTTGCCACCAAACTGGCAACCGCCTGAGCTTTAAAGGCGACAAACTTTTTCGCCTCCCGAGGGCGTGGTGGTGAGTTCGATCTGGCCCAAAACGGGTTACGACAGACCGCATGATCATTCTGTCGGCTTTATTATATTGACTGGAGCCGAGATGACCGAATCAGACACCCGAATCAATCAATTACGCCAATGGCTGCAACAGGCCGATCTGCCCGTACGGGGCGACCCGGCCACACTGCGCCCGGCTTCGAGCGACGCGAGCTTTCGACGCTATTTCCGCCTGGATCGCGCCGACGGCCAGCCCGGCACGCTAATTGCCATGGACGCCCCGCCCCCGCAGGAGGACTGTGCGCCCTTCGTGCACGCGGCCGAGGTCTTGCAGCAAGCAGGCGTCACCGTGCCGAGCATTTTCGCCGTTGACCTCGCCCAGGGCTTCCTGTTGCTCAGCGATCTGGGCAGCGAGACCATGCTGCAACGCATTGAAAGCAGGCCCGACCAGGCCGACGCGTTGTACCGGCAGGCCTGTGCGCAACTGGTTACCCTGCAACAGGCCAGTACGGCCGGCACTTTCGCCGCCTACGACCGCGCGATGCAATTGCGCGAATTGCGCTTGTTCGATAAGTGGTATCTGCAGACCCATCTCAAGGCCGAGTTGCCCGCCCCTGCGCTCAAGAGCCTGCTTGCGCTCTATGAAACCATTCTGGACAACACCACCAACCAGCCGCAGGTGTATGTGCATCGCGACTGGCATAGCCGTAACTTGATGGCACTGCCGGCCGATTCGGCTGCTAGCAGCTCATTGGCCGTCATAGATTTTCAAGATGCGGTCTATGGCCCGGTCACCTACGACCTCGTTTCGTTGCTGCGAGATGCCTACATCGATTGGCCCGAAGACCAGCAGATTGATTGGGCAGTGCGCTACTGGGAAGTGGCGCGCCGCACCAACGTGCCGGTTCATGCCGATTTTGGCGATTTCTATCGCGATCTGGAATGGATGGGCATGCAGCGGCATCTGAAGGTGCTGGGCATTTTTGCCCGTCTGGCCTGGCGCGATGGCAAGCAGCAATATCTGGGTGACATGCCCCGGGTGAAGGCCTATGTCATGGCTACCGCCCGCCGATATCGCGAATTCGCGCCGCTGGTGCAGCTGTTGCAGCGCCTGGACGGGGTTGCCGAACAAAGCGCGCTGACCTTCTGATGCGCGCCATGATTCTGGCTGCCGGCCGCGGCGAACGCATGCGCCCGCTCACCGACACCTGTCCCAAACCCTTGCTGCGGGTACACGACGAGCCCCTGCTGGTGCGCCTGATCAGGCAACTGGTGGCGGCCGGCATTGCCGACATTGTCATCAATCACGCCTGGCTTGGTCAGCAGATCGAAGCGAGTATCGGCAATGGCAGCCGCTGGCAGGCCCGGGTGCACTACTCGCCGGAAACACTGGCGCTCGAAACTGCAGGCGGCGTTGCCCAGGCCCGCTCGCTGCTGGGCGACGAGCCTTTCGTGCTGGTCAATGGCGACTTGTTCACCGATTTCGACTTTGCGCTGGCCCGGCAATGGCGCGAACAGATCGCCCGGTCGAGCTTGCTGGGCGTGTGCACGCTGGTGGCCAATCCGCCCCATCATCGGGAGGGCGATTTTGCGCTCTCGAACGGCTTGCTCAGCAACGCCAAC
>CAXBNM010000215.1:0-8243 GCA_963976885.1 uncultured Burkholderiaceae bacterium | reverse complement strand
GCTCAAGCTGTGGGAAAAGCACGGCATCCGCCAGCGCGGCTTCTGGACGGTAGCCATCGGCGAGAACACCCACGAGTTGTACTACCTGCTCGAATGGGAGAGTCTGGCGGAGCGTGAAACCCGCTGGAATGCGTTTGCCGCCGACCCGGCATGGATCGAGGCCCGCGCGGCCAGCGAGAAAGACGCACCGATCGTTGCGCACATCAGCAACACCATCCTCATGCCGACCGATTACTCGGCCGTCAAGTAAACAGACCAGCCAGCAAGACTCGCCACCGTAAGCTCGGCGGGTCTTGTGCGACGGTTGGCATTCCCCCTCACTACCAGGAGCTCTTCGTCATGATCAAGTTTTACTACAACACCGCGCCCAACCCCATGAAAGTGGCGTTGGCCCTTGAAGAGATGGGGTTGAGCTATGAGCCCGTACCGGTCGATTCACGCAAGGGTGAGCAGCACACCGACGCGTTCAGGAAAATCAATCCGAACGCCAAGGTACCGGTCATCGACGACGATGGCACGGTCGTGTTCGACAGCAATGCCATCCTGCTGTGGCTGGGTGATAAAACCGGCAAGTTCGTGCCTACCGATACTGCCAGCGGTGCGCGCGCCGAAATGCTGTCCTGGCTGATGTTCATTGCCACCGGTATCGGTCCGTTCTCGGGTCAGGCCGTGCACTTTCGTACCGCCGCCCCCGAACCCAAGGAATACGCACTCAACCGCTACGATTTCGAAGCCAATCGGCACTGGCAGATCATTGAAGACCGACTGGCCACGCATCGCTACATGCTTGGCGATGAGTATTCGATTGTGGATATGGCGTTGTGGGGCTGGGCGCGGATGGCGCCGTTTGTCACCGCTGACGATCAGTTGTGGACCCGGATGCCGAACCTGAAGCGGTTCATGGACGAGGTCGGTGCGCGGCCTGCCGTGGCCAAAGTTGCTGAGCTGGCCAAGGCGCACACGTTCAAGGCCGAGATGGATGACGAGGCCAAAAAAGCAATGTTTCCGGCCAATTCGCGTCTCAAGTCCTAGTTGAGCACGCTGCTTGTAAACACCTTACAAGCGGCCTGAGTCAGGCTCGGGCTGGCAGTTCAGGCTGCCGGTCCGGCCGACTCAGGAGACCCGCTGAGCAACATATGTGACCACGGGGCCGAACTGGGTCCACAGGCTTACCAGGCTGACGGCACCGATGGCGACGACGGCACCGGTGATGACCACCGTGCTGACCGTGCCCTTTTCGATGCAGACCGGAAGTTTGTTGTCGTAGCAGTTGGAACTCATGATGGCCACCGTTGCGCCCCTTGCGGGCGTTTGATTGAACTAGGCTTGATGGTGCCTGTGCGTTATTGCGTCACAATCGCCGTCAGATCACGGTTTGGTCTCAAGACTTGCATATACCGATGAAAGGGGCCCCATCACGTCCTTCAGGGGTGCTGAAGCCGCCGCTTCCCGTATCGCGGAATTTGCCGGGCCTGTCGCAAGACCTGAAAACCGACTTCAGCTGATCGCGTACTTCGCCAGCGGCGGCCGTACTCAACGGCCGCCCTGACATGCAGTGCCAGCAGTCCGCCAAATTTCCCTTAATCAGCAAGCAACGCGCCGGCCTGTGCCAGGGATACCGGCTCATCGGCCAGCAGCAGATCGGTCACTTCATCTTCCCAGCTCAGGCTGTGCAGGTCTTGCGTCTGCGACGGTTGCAGATGATGTTCCAGCACTAGGCGTGACAGCAGCAGGCGACGGGCATCGCCGCCGCTCTGACCAAGCGTGGCCCCTTCCACCGCCAGCAGGGCGGCCGTGCTTGCGTGGTAGAGCTGACCGGCGGCAACGCGACAGAACCGTTCGAGCTTCGGGCTGGCGGCAATTTCTTCGGCGAGACGGCACGCCTCGGCAATGGCGCCATCGAGGCGGCTGCGCAGTGGCGCCGGTATGGCCTCGGCCTTATCCAGTCGCTGCGTCAGATCATCACGCAAGGCGCGGTGCGCACCGACCTTGCCGACGGCGCGTTGAACGGCGTCGAGGGCATTGATGTTGCTGGTGCCTTCCCAGAGCAGGCCGAGGTGCGCGTCACGAACCAGTCGTGCATTGGGCCAGTCTTCAATATAGCCGTTGCCGCCGCGCGCTTCCATGGCGCCGGTGGCCACCGTGACATTGTCGCGGCAGGCCCGGAACTTGACGATCGGGGTGAGCATTCTGAGCACTTGCTCGTAGTGTTTATCGCTGCTGGCCAGCTCGCTCACGCATGACGCATACAACAAGGCCGACAAGGCTTGCTCGGTCGGCACCATCAGTTTGAGAAGCTGGCGACGCATCAGCGGATGCTCGATAACGGCTTTGCCAAAGGCATCGCGATGCTGGCTGGCCACCATGGCTTCGTTCAGGCAGCGGCGCATCATGCCCGCCGCCCGGGTCAGGTGAGAAATGCGGCTTGAGTTGACCATGCCCAGCATTTGTTTGAGCCCCTGGTCGAGGTCGCCGAGCTGATAGGCGAGCGCACCGTCAAAAACGATCTCACCGCTGGCCATGCCCTTGCTGCCCAGCTTGTCCTTCAGGCGCATGATGCGATAGCCGTTGCGCGAGCCGTCGTCCAGTGTTTTGGGCATCAGGAACAGACCCAGCCCTTTGCCGCCAGCGCCAGCGTCCACCGGGCGGGCGAGCAGCACCGCCAGTTCGGCGTCGACATTCGAGCAGAACCATTTTTCACCATGGAGTCGCCAGTGATCGCCGTCGCGCACCGCGGTCAGCTCGGCCGCGCCAACGTCGGAGCCACCGGCCTTCTCGGTCATGAACTGCGCGCATTTGGTCAGTTGGTCCATGTCCTGAGACCACATGTTGTTGAGATATTTCGCCTTGATCGCATCCGAGCCAAAACGATGCACGAGTTCGGACGAACTGTCGGTCAGATTGACCGGACACAGCAGGCCGAACTCGGCCTGCGCAAACAGATAGTGAAAGACATACTTGGCGATCGGCGGCATTGCCTGCGGCCAACCCAGCACGCCGGGTTTGTGCGTCATGGCATGGATGCCGAAGCGCCCGAACGCAATCGATTCCATCTCTTTATAGGCGGGATGAAACTCGACCCGTTCATCGTCGCGGCCGAAGCGGTCGCGGGTTTGGAGAGTCGGCGTATGCCGCTCGGCCAGATCCGACAACTCACCGAGATGGCCGCCGGCCAGTTCGCCGAGTTCGCTCATATGGGGTGTCAGGTGCTCAAGCAGCGCGCCGTCCATGTACAGCGGCAGCAGGCTGCGCAGACTCTGATCGATGTCGTAGTAGTTCAGACCACGGCAGTCCGGGGCGAGGTGCCGGGATCGGTGCGCCGAATCGGCGCGCTGGCTGCTGGTCGCGTCGGCCAGGGCAACAGGGCTGGTCATGTCGTTCATATCAGGTCTCCTCGGTGTGGATTGTCGAAGCCGTCGCGCGCACGGCGCGACCGATTGATGATCAATTTACGCTTGACTACAGGTGGTATCAATCGACTTGTAGGCCGTCAGTGTTGAGTTAAACTCAATTCATGAGTTTGCGTCGTTTACCACCACTGCATGCCGTACGCGCCTTTGAAGCCGCAGCCCGTCATCTGTCGATGACCCGGGCAGCCGAGGAATTGCACGTCACGCCGGGCGCGGTCAGCAGACATGTACGCGCGCTGGAAACGCAAATGGAAACGGTGCTGTTTCAGCGCCGCTCGACCGGGCTTGTGCTGACGCCGGCCGGCGAAGCACTGGCTGGCGTCACGCGCGACGCACTTGACGGCATTGCCAACGCCGTCAGCGGCGTGCGCCGGCTGCAACTGCGGCGCCTGACCATCGGTGCCTACGGATTCTTTGCGTCCCGGGCCTTGTTGCCGCACTGGCACGAGTTGAAAGCCGACTTTCCCGAACTCAGTATCGACATGCACACGAGTTCGAATGCGCTCGATCTGGCGCCGGGTCGCTACGATGCCGTCATCGCTGTGTCGGACGGCACACAGCGGCCCGGCATTGTGTCGCGCAAACTGATGCCGATTGCCACCGTGCCGGTTTGCGCGCCCGCATGGCTGCGCGGCGGCCGGGTTGATTTTGCAAGCGTGCCGCTGCTGCATGCGCGGCCGCGCCCCGATGACTGGCGGCGCTGGCTCAATTACGCAGGTTTTGGCAGCGTCAACGGTGAAACCGGCAGCAACTTTGAAAGTCTCGGCATGGCCATTGAAGCGGCCGCGGCCGGCATGGGGGTCGCCATGGCCATCGCAGGGCTGCTGCCGCCTGATCTTGCCGGTGGCCGACTGGTCCATGCGCATCGACGCTTGCGTCCGACGCGGCGTCACTTTGTGCTGCAGTACGAAGTCCGGATGGCCGGCGATGCGGCGCTGCAAGGTTTTGAACAATGGTTGGCGCGCCGGATGAGCGATGCGCAAGTCGCCACTGGCCAGCCACTTGTCGACAAGGGGAATATCAGCGATGCAACCTGAAGCACTGATGCGTACCTATCTCGAGGAGGTTGTCGCCAGGGCTCCGTGTTCAGTTTCTTCGAGCCAGTTGACGGCCGCATCAGCCGCTATCGATTATTTCTGCATGCCGAGTTCCCGGACGCTGTCATCGTCGATACATCACGGTTGCGCAGCGACTCGGCGGATTGATTCAGGCAGTATGTGCGCCAACTGCCGATGGCCTGCCGCAACGTCTGGACGTTATGCGGAGGCAATGGCAGAGTTCAGCTATGACAACCCGTCGCCGGATATGGCGGCTATGCAGGAGACAACATCATGACCGAACAGGCCGCATCGCGACTCACGCCTGTCGTGCCCAACAACATTGCACGGAGCGAGCCGCTACGCTGGCTGCGGGCCGGCTGGTCCGATTTTCTGCGGGCGCCGCTGATCGGTCTGTTTTTTGGG
Organism: uncultured Burkholderiaceae bacterium; assembly: GCA_963976885.1. Lineage (GTDB taxonomy): Bacteria > Pseudomonadota > Gammaproteobacteria > Burkholderiales > Burkholderiaceae_E > JAUIAI01. Next base: position 3,370 of record CAXBNM010000215.1, on the reverse strand, counting down.
GCCTGCTACATGATGATGGGCCTGATTCTGTATCGCGTCATGCAGTACTCCAGTGCCTGGGTGCTGATTCTGTCGGCCGGCTTCTTGTTGCTCGGCCCGTTTCTGGCGATGGGGCTTTATTCGGTCAGCCGCAGCCTGGAGCAAGGCGAGCGCCCGGAGCTGGGCCGCGCGATGACGGCCTGGGATCGCAATGCCGGCGCACTGGTCCCTTACCTGATGGTGTTGCTTGTGCTGGAGATGCTCTGGAGCCGTTCGGCGATGATTGTCTTTGCGCTTTCATTCGACATGCTGCCTGCCCAAAGCAACCCGCTCGGCTTGTTGCTCGACCCGGCCAATCTGCAGTTCACCATTACCTATGTGCTGGTTGGCGCTGTGTTTGCGAGCATCATTTTTCTGACCAGTGTCGTGTCGATTCCGCTCATCATGGATCGTGACATCGATGGCATTACCGCGGGCCTGACCAGCATTCGTGCCTGTCTGAACAATCCGGGCACCCTGTTTTTCTGGGGCGCCATGGTCACGGTGTTGATTGTTTCGGCAATGCTGCCGTATTTTGCCGGCTTGCTGATTGTGGCGCCGGTCATCGGTCATGCCACCTGGCATGCCTATCGTGCGTGCGTCCTGTGGCCGAACGCCGATCCGGATCAGGCCGCCGGCACGCAGGCGGTGGCTTAGTCGTGCCTCGGTTCAGGCGCTGACGCCGGGCCTTGTGGTCGATCGGCTTGATTGCGCCGCTGGCTGCCTGCGGTTGATTGCGCCGGGTTGACCGCCACGCATTGGGTGCCGGTAGCTGGCATTTTATCGTGCGGTGCTGGTGCACCGTTTGACGACGATCAAGCAAACCGACAATGCCGTGAATGGCGAAGATCCGTGTCAGGATTGGGTTTGTGGACGAGAGACACTGGCGATATCAGGCCATGTCAGATGCTCGAACCTGCCACCTGACGACGGAGAAATGTATGTTTAAAAAAATCGCTGTTCCTACCGATCTTGCTCATACCGATTCGCTGCAAAAGGCGCTCAATGTGGCGGCCGATCTGAGCAAGCACTACGACGCAACGATTACGCTCGTTGGTGTCACCGTCAATACGCCGACTGCGGCCGCGCACAGCCCCGAGGAATATGCTCGAAAGCTCGAAAAGTTTGCCCAGCAGCAAGGCGCACAGCTTGGCGTGAGCTTCGAGTGCCACAGCGTCGCCAGTGCCGATGTGGCAATCGATCTGGAAAAAGTGCTCGACAAGGCCGTCCATGCCGTGGGTGCCGACCTCGTCGTGATGGCTTCGCATGTCCCCGGCTTTCGCGATCACTTCTTCCGCAGTCACACCGGCACGCTGGCGACTCAGACCGATCTGTCGGTACTGATCGTTCGTTAATGGGTAGAGGTCCGAGGGCCTTGTCAGGTTGCCCGGTTGTCGGCTAGTTCTGCGGGCCCGGAAACGGATGCTCGCGACGCCAGTGATTGGCAATATCAAGACGGCGGGTAACCCAGACATCTTTGTGCTGCATCACATGGTCCAGAAATCGTTCAAGGCCGGCGGCACGTGCGGGGTGGCCGATCAGTCGCATATGCAAACCGACAGACATCATTTTCGGCTGCTTCGCGCCTTCCTTGTAAAGCATGTCGAAAGAGTCTTTGATGAATGAAAACCACTGGTCTGCGGTGCCGATCGATTTGGCAAACTGGCCGTCGTTATTGGTCAGTGAATACGGCACGACAAGATGTGGCTGACCGCCGACGGTTTTCCAGCACGGTAACTCATCGCCATAGTAGTCGGAGTCGTACAGAAAGCCACCTTCCTCGGCCAGCAATCGCCGCGTGTTGACGCTGGGTCCGTAGCGGCAATACCAGCCAAGAGGTCGCTCGCCTATGGTTTCCTGCAGGGAAGCGACTGCGCGTCTGATGTGTTCACGCTCTTCGCTTTCGCTGAGCTGATAGTGCTTGATCCAGCGCCAGCCGTGACAGCAGACATCGTAGCCGGCTGCCCGGATCGCGGCGGCAGCCTCAGGGTTTCGTTCAAGGGCCAACGCGCAACCGAACACGGTCATCGGCAGGCCGCGTTCCTGAAACAGTCTGAGCAGGCGCCAAACGCCGACCCGACTACCGTATTCAAACATGCCTTCACCGGCCAGATCGCGACCGGTGATGCCGTTGTCCATGCCGTGACCGTCGGAAAGACCGAGTTCGGTATAGGTCTCGCCGTCGCCGATCGATGGCTCGGAACCTTCCTCGTAGTTCATGACGAAGTTCAAAGCCAGGCGCGCACCGTCCGGCCATTTGGGATCAGGCGGAAATTGCCCGTAGCCGATGAAGTCCCGTGTTTGGTCTGATTGCATTGCCTGCTTCCTTGTCTGGCGAAGTTGATGGTCAGTCTTGAAGAATGATTTGGGTTGATTCGGAAAGCGGCACGAACTCCTCATCGGTGGCGGTCTCGTTCTTCCACATCAGCACCGCAAACTGGGCGGGCCGGTCCAGTACGCGCAATGAGTGATGCCAGACATTGACGCCATAGGTAATGCCGATATGGCCGGGCACGACGAAGGCTTGCATGTGTTGCTCATCCGGGCGTCCGTTGGCGCCATGAGGCGCCACCACGACCAGGTAGCGGCTTACGTCCAGGGGGATGAACGACTGCGAGGAGAACTCATGGCGCTCCATCTCGGTTGCAATCAATGCGGTATTGGCGGTCGACTCAACGGTGGTCATCGACAACGAGACAACGGCGTCGGCTCGTTCGTTGGCGAGCCGGTCATTGATGTAGGCGCGCCCAGTGTGCGCCGGCGCTTGCAGCAATTGGCCGAAAGGCTCGAAGGCCTCGGCGCTTATCGGCTGGGTGATCAGGGTTTTCAAGTCAAACTCCTTCAGGCGCTCATGCGGCGAGTCAGGCCGACGAAGCGTTCGAGCAGAATAAGTGCGGTCAGCACAGCGGCAATCAGTACACCGGATATTGCGGCAACGCGCACATCAAGTGTGCTTTCGATCATTCCCCACATCCTTATCGGCAACATGTCTGTACGCGCATTGGTCAGAAACAATGACACCGGCACGTTGTCGAGCGAGGCAACGAAAGCCAGGAATGCCCCGGCAGCGATCCCGGGCAGAATGATGGGCAGTGTCACGCGACGGAAGGTATGGAAGCGGCCGGCCCCCAGGCTGGCCGAACACTCAAGCAGCGAACCTTCGAGTTGTGTCAGGCTGGCCAGCGTTGTTCGAAAAATGAACGGTGCAATGACTACTACATGGCCGATGATCAACAGGATCAATGAGGGGCGGTAGCCAAGCAACGAGAAGAACATCAATACCGCCAGACCATAAGACAGCATCGGAAAAATCAGCGGCGCCAGGAAGGCCGATTCAAGCATGCGCGCCGAC
>CAXBNM010000214.1:0-8253 GCA_963976885.1 uncultured Burkholderiaceae bacterium | reverse complement strand
GGTGACAACCCCGCCGATGATGATGACCGGCGTGAGCAGCGGGAAGAACGCCTGCTTGAATGAGGTCCACAGGCGCAGCAACTCAAACGAGGCATCGCGCGGATAATTGCGACGGCGCGCATACCAGGCCACCATCACCATCAGCGAAAAGGCCATCAGCAGCCCCGGAATGATGCCGGCGGCAAACAACTCACCCACCGACACCGAGGCCATCACGCCGTAAATCACCAGCGGCAGCGAAGGCGGAATGATCGGGCCAATGGTAGAAGATGCCGCGGTAATGCCAACCGAGAAATCGGTGTCATAGCCGGCGTCACGCATGGCCTTGATTTCGATGGTACCCAGGCCCCCGGCGTCGGCCACCGCCGCTCCACTCATGCCGGCAAAGATCACACTGGCGCCCACATTGACGTGACCCAGGCCGCCGTGCATCCACCCAACCAGCGCGCGGGCAAACGTGAAGATCTTGTTGGTAATGCCGGCGGTATTCATCAGGTGACCGGCCAGCACAAAGAATGGCACCGCCAGCAACGGGAAACTGTCGACCCCGTTGACCATGTTGTGAATGAGCACAACCTGCGGCACGCCGTCGATCAGGATATAAACCAGCGAGGCGCCAGCCAGCGCAATAGCCACCGGCACGCCAGCCACCAATGCGATGGCCAGCACGATAAACATCAGAGTCAAACCCATATCAGATCCTGCCCACCGGATTTTCGCCAAGCCGTTGTGCGGCCACGTCAGCCGCCGGCCGACGAGCCAGCTTGACTGTGTTGATCAGTGCCATCAGTGCCATCGCAACACACGAGGCCACCACGATCCAGTAGATCAGCCCCTTGGGCAGATCAATCGAGACCATTTTCTGGGCAAAGGTGCGCTGTGCCAGGCCGATACCGAGATAACCGGCGTAGGCGAAGAAGGTCGCCACGATGGCTTCGACCACAATGGACACTGCTTTGATCGCACCTGCGGGCAGGTAGCGATAGAAAAACTCGAGATAGATGTGTGAGCCTTTGCGCACGCAGGTGATCGAACCGACGAAGCAAAGGAAAATCAGAAAGTAGCGCGCAATTTCCTCGGTCCAGCCGTAGGAATCATTGAACACGTAGCGGGTGATGAACTGCAGCAAGACGATGCCGAACAACAACCAGAAAATAATAAGAACAGGGATGTCCATCCACGAAACATCCGAGATGTCATCCGAAACCTCTTCCAGATCCTGGAAGGCGGCATCCACCTTATCGGTCGGGCCGACGTCTCCGGGGCGCATTGTCATTATCGCTGCCAATCAAAAAGTTGAACGAAATCGACCCCCTCGATACAGCTTCGTACCGAGGGGGTCATCATCATGGATCAATCCAGAGGCAAATTACTTGGCGTCTTCAATGGCCTGCAGGCGCTCGTAGACATCTGCCGGCCAGGGCATGTCTTTGCTCAGCAACGCCGGCTTGACCATTTCCATGAACGGAGCACGATCAACCTCGTTGACGGTGATGCCCTTGTCACGGAACCAGGCAACCAGATCCTTCTCAGCCTGAACGATCTCGCCGGTCGCCATGGCGCCGGTTTCCTGCAGCGTTTCCTGCAGCGCAGCGCGATCTTCTTCGCTCATCGAGCCCAGACGCAGCCCCGACACCACGGTCACCAGCGAGTTGGTGATGTGAGCCGTCAGGTTGATGTTGGACTGCACTTCGTAGAACTTCTTGAACTGGATGGTGGGCAGCGGATTTTCCTGCGCATCGACCACGCCTTGCTGCAGTGCAAGATAAACCTCGGAGAACGCCATCGGCGTCGGGTTGGCGCCGGTCTCTTTCGGGAACAGCACGAATGACGGCGCGTTCGGCACACGAATCTTCAGGCCTTTCATGTCGGCGGGCGTGAGAATCGGCTTGTTGGCGGTAACGTGGCGCTGACCGTAATAAATCATCGCCATGATTTCATTGCTCGTGGCCTTCTTGTAGCCGTCGGCCAGCTCGCCAAACAGCTCACTGTCGCGATAGGCTTCCCAGTGCTTGTAATTGCGCAGCGTGAACGGGAAGTCACCAATGGCGACCGGGCCATAAGCACGCGAAGCAAAACCGGCACCGGTGTAGATGATGTCTACAGTACCCAGCGACAGCCCTTCGTTAATGGCAACTTCCTTGCCCAGCGACGACGCCGGGAACACCTTGATCTCGTAACGACCATCGGTGCGTTCCTTGAACAACTCTGCCGCTTTCAGCGCGGCCGCATGGTAGGGCGTAGCGACTTCATAGACGTGGGCAAACTTGAGCGTCTGAGCGGCTTGAACAACACCGGCCAGAGGCAGCAAAGCGGCGGCAATGGCTGCAGCTTTCAGGAGTTTGAATGTACGGGGTTTCATAGTGCTCCTTGTTATATGACAGGCAGTCGGTCGTTGCGCCGACCCGCGCTATATTACTGCGCCTGTCTGAATATCAAAATCGGCCATCAATTTTCGGCCGGCGCACCAGTAGTGTGCACCAGCCACGGCCGAAATCCCTGTGTGCCGGCGTCTTTCGGCTCGCCCACGAAAAAGGCCCGCATGCGCGAGCCTTGAAAATTCACCAACCGACACGACGGCCGGCCTGGCAACTACTTGGTCTTCTTGTCAGTGACTGTGTGGGCAGACTTTTTACCGGCTGCATGCACGGTCTTAGTCGCCGATTTCCTTCCCGAGCCGGACTGCGCCTTTTTCCTGCTCGACCCGGTCTTGCTCGACTTGAGCTTGCTGGCTTTGGTTTTGCCGGTTGTGGTGTTGCCCGGCTTGTCGATCGAGGCAACTTCGATGATCTTGCCTTTGGCCGTCGGGGATGATTTTCCGGCGCTCGATTGACGGGCCTTGCCCTTGGGCAGAGCACCGCCCTCATTCAGGTTGGCGGCAAGCTGCGGACCAACACCCGGCACCCGCTCCTGCAGATCGGCCAGGCTCGCAAACCTGCCCTTGCGACGCTCCGAAGCAATGCGCTTGGCGATGACCGGCCCGACCCCTTTGATCTGTTGCAGATCATCGACCGAAGCGTTGTTGATATCGAATGCGTAAGCGCTGCCAGCGGCCAGCATCAGCAGCACAAACGCCGCCAGCCATGAGCGAATCAATGCGTTCATCATGCCTCCTCTGTATCACCAGACCGGAGGCTGAGTCTCCGGGCCTAGGCTTTGATCAGCCAGCGTACATACTCGGCAACCCCCTCTTGCACCGTGGCAAAAGCATGGTCGCAACCGATGGCGCGCAGCTGTTGATCATTGGCGCGAGTATAGCTTTGATACTTGCCTTTCAACGCGTCCGGAAAGTCAACATAGGTCAGCAAACCTTCCTTGACCATTGCCTCTTTCGACAACGGCGCCTCACCTTTTTCGGCCCGCAAGGTATTGACGACCGTAACGGCAATGTCGTTGAACGGCTGCGCCCGCCCCGTGCCGCAATTGAAGATACCGCTCAGGTGCGGGTTATCAAAGAAGAACAGATTGACGGCGACCGCATCCTTCACATAAATGAAGTCGCGCGATTGTTCGCCGGCTTCGTAACCGTCATAAGGGCCAAACAATTTGACCTGACCGGTTTCACGAAACTGATTGACATGATGAAACGCCACCGAGGCCATCCGCCCCTTGTGTGACTCACGCGGTCCGTACACATTGAAGTAGCGCAGACCGACAATTTGCGGTCCCTGCGTACTACGCTCGGCCAGCCGCGCGCGCACCGTCTGGTCGAACAGAAACTTGCTGTAGCCGTAGATGTTCAGCGGCGCTTCGTGTTCGCGCTTTTCTTCAAAAACCTGACCGCCGCCATAGACCGCGGCCGACGACGCGTAGATGAGCGCCACGCCCTGGCTGAGCGCAAACTCTTGCAAGCGGCTGGTGTAGCGGTAGTTGTTGGCCATCATGTAGCGGCCGTCGGTTTCCATCGTGTCCGAGCAGGCGCCCTGATGGAAAATGGCCCGGATGGTATTGCGCCCCAGCGCCGCACCGTCGGTTTCGAGCCAGTCGAGAAACTCGCGTTTGTCGAAGTAATCGGCAATATCAAGATCGACCAGGTTGCGGAACTTGTCCGCACGTTCGAAATTATCGACCGCAATGATATTGGTTTCACCGCGCGCATTGAGCGCGGCCACGATATTGCTGCCAATGAAGCCGGCTGCCCCGGTAACGATGATCATGATCCGAACAACTCCTCTGGGGTGACGGTTGCGGTACCCAGTTTACCCACAACAACACTGCCGGCCCGGTTGGCCAGAGCCACCGCGTCATGGATGCTCTGCCCGGCCGCCAGCGCCGCGGCCATGATGGCCACCACGGTGTCGCCGGCACCGGATACATCAAACACTTCGCGCGCTTGCGCAGCCACGCTGAACACTTCATCGGCCGAATACAAGGTCATGCCTTCTTCCGAGCGGGTCAGCAACAAATACTTCAGACCCAGCGCCTCGCGCAAGGTTTGCGCACGCCGGGTCAGGTCGGCCTCGTCGCGCCATGAACCCACCACTTCGCGCAATTCGGCCCGGTTCGGCGTCAGCAAGGTCGCGCCGGCATAGCGCTGATAGTCGTCCCCCTTGGGGTCGACAACGATGGGCACCTTTTGCACGATGGCCTCGCGAATCATTTCCTCAACCCGGCCAAGCGCGCCCTTGCCGTAGTCGGACAACACCAGCACCGAGGCATCGGCCAGCTGCGAGCGAAAACCGGCAAATTTGTCTTCAAGGCTGGCGGCCTCGGGAGTCTGTTCGAAGTCGACACGCAGCAACTGCTGCTGCCGCCCGATCACCCGCAGCTTGACGGTGGTCGGCACGGTGGCGTCGATCACCAGCCCCGATTCGATGCCGGCGGCGTCCAGCAAGCCGGCCACCGTGCGGCCGGCATCATCGTAGCCGACAATGCCGAGCAAAGGCACCGCAACCCCGACGCTGGCCGCGCCGCCGAGCCGCTCTTCGCTGTTACGCACCCGCACAATCGGCACCGGTGCTTCGGGCGAGATGCGCTGCACATCACCGAACCAGTACCGATCGAGCATCACGTCGCCAACCACCAGTACGCGAGCGGCCGAAAAATCGATCGGCGCCAGCGGCGTGGGGGCGGTATTGGCTGCACTACCGAGTGCGACGGGCGAACTCGCCGGTGATGAATTCATTACTGGCGCTCCTGTTCCTCGGCGCGACGCGGCGCGTAAGTGTCCCATCGACTGCAGCCCGGGCATTGCCAGTAGAACTTGCGCGCCGAGAATCCGCAGTGACTGCACAGATAGCGGGACAGACGATCGGCCTGGCGGCGAATGAGTTCCTGCGCCAGTTCAATTTCTTCCCGGTTGTGCGCCGGATTGCCATCGGCCAGCCGAGCATCGAGCAACTGCCGGTAACCCAGCAAGGACGGCGCCTGGCGCAAGGCCTTTTCGAGATAGTCGCTGGCCGCCTGCTGGCCCTCGGCGTCGAGAATGGCCCGATAAACCGTCTGCAGCACATCGACCGAGGGTGTCGTTTCCTGCAGCTTCTGGAGTTCGGCAGTGCCCGCCTCGGTCTGGCCGAGTTGCTGATGGGCTTGCATCCATTGCTCGGCAACCAGGGCCGCATAGCGTGGATCGAGTTCGAACGCACGCCGAAAAGCCTCAACTGCTTCTGCGGGATGGCCATCGGCCAGTTCAAGCTGGCCGCGGCGCAAACCAGGGCGCGGATGCTTCGGCGCAGCCTGCGCAGCACGCCCGAGCGCTTCGCGGGCGCCGCCCAGACTGGCCGGCACCGGTGGCGCTGAGCCCTCACCCGGCTTGCCTGCGGCCAGCGCATCGGCCATCTCACAATGGAAATGAGCAATCTGCGGACGGGTTACCTCACCCGGGTCCCGGTCCAGCAATTCGGCCAGCCGGATGGCCTCGGGCCAGTCGCGCACCATCTGCGCAATCTGCAGCCGGTGTTGCAAGGCGGCGGCCCGGTATTGCGAACCTTCGAGTCGATTGAACGCATCTTCGGCGCGATCGAGCAGGCCCGACTTCAGATAATCCTGACCGAGCTCGAACAACGCGTGCTCGCGTTGCTCGGCGGTGATGTCGTTACGGGCGACCAGATTCTGATGGACCCGAATGGCCCGCTCGGTTTCGCCGCGGCGCCGGAACAGGCTGCCCAGCGCAAAATGCAACTCGACGGTTTCCGGTTCGATGCGCACGACGTCGACAAACGCATCAATGGCTTTATCGTGCTGCTCATTGAGCAGGAAATTCAGGCCTTTGAAATAGGAACCGGGCAGCGACTCGCGGCGCGTGTCGTTCCTGCGATCAAGACGGGCCGCAAACCAGCCCATCCCGAACAGCACCGGTACAAGCAGAAACCACCAGGCATCCAGCGTCATCGCGGCTCCGTATCAGCCTTCGATGCGCACGTGGTCATTCCGCTCAAGCACGCTGACCGAGGGGGCGGGCGCCGGCGGTGACACGATGGGGGTGGCCGCAGCAGCGGCGGCACGGGCCTCCTCGAGCTTGCGCAACTGGCGACGCAAGCGCATCAACTCGGCCTTCTGGCGCAGATAGGAAGGCAGTCCGGTCAGCATGCCGAAGGCCACACCCACCAGGAAGAAACCCAACAACAGAATGACCAGTGGCACGGCGAGCAAAGGCTCGGTACCGGTCAGGAAGAAACGCAGTTCGGTCATCTGGGTGTTTGACAAGGCAAACCCCAGCGCGACGATGAACAAAGCGATAGTGAAGAAGATGGAGACAAAGCGCATCAGACAATCGGCCCTTTGGTGCGGCAACTAAGCGAAGCTGCAATGGTAGCGCCACCAGCGCCGCCGTGCCGTCAAAACGGCTAATCCGGATCGCTGACCAGCGGTACGCCGTTTTTGCCCGCCAGATCGACCCGCTCACGCAGCATCTTGCCGGGCTTGAAGTGCGGCACCCGCTTCTCGGGCACCATCACGCTTTCACCGGATTTGGGATTACGACCTACGCGGGGCGGCCGGTGGGACAGCGCAAAGCTGCCAAAACCACGAATTTCAATACGGTTGCCATCGGCCAGCGTACCGGCCATCGCATCCAGAATGGTACGGACCGCACATTCGGCATCTTTGGCGACCAGCTGCGGGAAGCGCTCGGCCAGCCGATTGATCAGCTCGGAGCGGGTCATTGTGTGACCGCTCTTGTCGTCGTCCGGGGCTACTTCACCGGGCCGGTCCAACTGAATCATTGCTGCTCGGTCATAAAGGGCAGGTTCATCGTTCGGTCACCGGGGACACCCCCTGCCCGGAGGCAGAAAGGTGTCCCGGGTTCAGCCTCAGCTTTCGTCGCCGCCTTCAAGCTTGGCGCGCAGCAGCGCACCAAGGTTGGTGGTGCCTGACGAGGCACCCGACTCGGCCTGCAGACGCTCGAGGCTTTGTGCGGTTTCGGCAGAATCCTTGGCCTTGACCGACAAGCTCACCACCCGGTTCTTGCGATCCAGGTTGATGATCATGACTTCGAGCTCTTCACCGTCTTTCAGGTGCGTACGGGCGTCTTCAACCCGATCGCGCGAGATTTCCGATGCACGCAGGTAGCCTTCAACTTCGTTGCCAAGGTCAATGACTGCACCCTTGGCATCGACGGTCTTGACGGTACCGTTGACGATCGAGCCCTTGTCGTGGGTTGCGGCATAGTTGCTGAACGGATCGCCGTCCAGTTGCTTGATGCCCAGCGAAATACGCTCGCGCTCGGTGTCGATGGCCAGCACTGCGGCTTCGACTTCGTCGCCCTTCTTGAAGCCACGGACGGCTTCTTCGCCGACGTCGTTCCAGGACAGGTCGGACAGGTGGACCAGACCATCGATACCACCGGGCAGGCCCACGAACACCCCAAAGTCGGTGATCGACTTGATGGTGCCCTTGACCTTGTCGCCCTTGCGATAGTTGTCGGAGAACTCTTCCCACGGATTCGGGCGGCATTGCTTCATGCCCAGCGAGATACGGCGACGATCTTCGTCGATCTCGAGCACCATGACTTCGACTTCGTCACCCAAGGCGACAACCTTGGACGGGTTGACGTTTTTATTGGTCCAGTCCATTTCGGACACGTGCACCAGACCTTCGATGCCGGGTTCGATTTCAATGAATGAACCGTAGTCGGTGATGTTGGTGACCTTGCCGAACATGCGCGTACCCTGCGGGTAGCGGCGGCTGATGCCGGTCCAGGGGTCGTCGCCCAGCTGCTTGATGCCCAGCGAAACGCGTTGACGCTCCTGGTCGAACTTGAGCACTTTGGCGGTGATTTCTTCGCCAACCTGAACGACTTCGCTCGGGTGACGG
>CAXBNM010000213.1:0-8257 GCA_963976885.1 uncultured Burkholderiaceae bacterium | reverse complement strand
ACCGAAATTCTTGTCTATGTCGACGGCAGCACCGACCAGACCGAACAACGTCTGCAAGCCTTCGGCGATCGCATCCGGGTGTTTGTCTCACCGGCCCAGACGGGCAAGACGCCGGGCATGAATCTGCTCGTCACCAAAACGACCGTGCCCATCGTTGTCTTTACCGATGCCGCGGTGCGGATGTCGCCCGAAGCCCTGCCCAACATGTTGCGCTACTTCAATGACGCGTCGGTTGGCTGTGTCTGCGGCCACATCATTGCCGTCAACGGTGGCGCCAACGGCGAGCTGACCGCCACCGCCGACACCTCGATCCGCTACTGGGCGTTTGACGCGATGTTGCGCGGCCTCGAGTCGGACGTTGCCTCGGTGATGGGCGCCCATGGCCCCTTGTTTGCGATCCGGCGCAGCCTGCACGAGGCGCCGCCGCCCGAATTGTTTGACGATTTCTGGGTATCGATGGCGATTCTGTACGCCGGCCACCGGGTCGTGCAGGCCGATGACTTCATCGGTCGCAAAGCCATTGCCAGCAAGCAGGCCGACGAGTTCACCCGCAAAACCCGGATTGCCTGTCAGTCCTACAACATTCATCGCGCCCTCGCCCCGCGTCTTGCCCGGCAATCCGCGCTGATCCGCTATTGCTACCTCTCGCACAAAACGCTGCGCTGGATGACGATTTTCTCGCTGGGCCTGTTTGCGCTGCTGGCCACGCTGGCCGCCATCAGCGGCGGCGTCGCACTGCTGGCACTGGGCTTGTGGGTATTGGCCGGCGCGGCTGTTGCGCTGGGCGCCATGGGCTTGCGACCGTTCGATCGCGGCTATTCGGCACTGGCCGCCCTGGTCGCCAATGGCCGCGGGGTGATTCAGTCGCTCCGAGGCGTCAGCTACCAGACCTGGTCGCCCGTCAAATCTGCGCGCGAAACAACATGACGCGTGCGACCACGCGGCAAAACCTCAGAATAAGACTCATGAAGCATTCCTCCTCATTCAAAAATACGGACACTCCTCTATGAAAACCGCTTTGCGCAAACGCGTTCTGGTCACCGGCGGGGCCGGCTTTCTGGGCTCACACCTGAGCGAGCGACTGCTGGCTCTGGGCCATGAAGTTCTGTGCGTTGACAACTATTTCACCGGCGGCAAGGAAAACATTGCCCCGCTGATGAGTAATCCGCGCTTTGAATTCATGCGCCACGATGTCACCTTTCCGTTGTACGTCGAGGTGGACGAAATCTACAACCTGGCCTGCCCGGCTTCCCCGATTCATTACCAGCACGACCCGGTGCAAACCACCAAGACCAGCGTGCACGGCGCCATCAACATGCTCGGGCTGGCCAAGCGCACCGGCGCGAAAATCTTTCAGGCCTCCACCAGCGAGGTCTATGGCGATCCGAGCCAGCATCCGCAGCAAGAGTCGTACTGGGGCAATGTGAACCCAATCGGCATCCGCTCCTGCTACGACGAGGGCAAACGCTGCGCCGAAACCTTGTTCTTCGATTATCACCGCCAGCACAACGTCAACATTCGTGTCGCGCGCATCTTCAACACCTATGGCCCGCGCATGCATCCCAATGACGGCCGGGTGGTGTCGAACTTCATCATGCAGGCGCTGCGTGGTCAGCCGATCACCTTGTACGGCGAAGGTCAGCAGACACGCTCGTTTTGTTATGTCAGCGACCTGATCGAAGGCTTTCTGCGTTTCATGGACGCCCCTGACGAACTGCAAGGCCCGATCAATCTCGGCAACCCGGTTGAGTTCACGATTCGTGAACTGGCCGAAAAGGTTGTCGAGATGACGGGTTCGAGCTCCGAGCTCGTCTTCGAACCCTTGCCTGCCGATGATCCGCGCCAGCGCCAACCCGATATCTCGCTCGCCAAAGAAAAACTCGGCTGGTCGCCCGTGGTCAATCTGGAGAACGGTTTATCCAATACCATTACCTACTTCAAAGGCTTGATTTCGGCCGGTCTGGCCTGATACCCGACTCATGATTGCTTTGTTTCTGAAAGGCCTGGCGATGGGCGCCGCCAATGTGATTCCCGGCGTCTCGGGCGGCACGATTGCGCTCATCACCGGCATCTACCAAAAGCTCATCTTTGCCATCAAGGCCTTCGATCTGCAGGCCGCCCGCCTGCTGATGGCAGGTCGCACCCGTGAATTCTGGACCCATGTCGACGGCAGCTTCCTGCTGCCGCTGGCGCTCGGCGTCGGGGCCGGCATCATCGCTCTGGCGCATATCATCAAGGCAGTGCTCGAATCGCAGCCGGTGCTGACGATGGCGTTCTTCTTTGGCCTGATCCTGTTGTCGGTCTGGTTTGTCGGCCGCACGGTCCGTCAGTGGTCGGCAAGCAGCCTGTTGTTCCTGGTGCTCGGCACGGCGCTGGCCGCCGGCATCGCGCTGATGGCGCCGGCCTCCGAGAACAACTCGATGCTGTATCTGTTCCTGTGCGGCGTGGTGGCCATCTGCTCGATGGTGTTGCCAGGGCTGTCCGGCTCATTCGTGCTGATCATCATGGGCAACTATGCGCTGGTCATTGGCGCGATCGGTCAATTCGATCTGGCCGTGCTGGTGCCGATGGCGCTGGGCTGCGTGGTGGGTCTGGTGGCGTTTTCCAATCTGCTCACGGTGGTCTATCAACGCTTCCACGATCAGACGGTGGCAACGATGACTGGCTTTGTGCTCGGCTCGCTGGCCGTGATCTGGCCCTGGAAGCACACGCTGACGATGCTGATCGAGCGTGAGGGCAAGCCGGCCAAGGAGGCCGTCATTGGCTATGAATGGTTTTTGCCGGCCCTGAATGATCCGCAGACCCTGCTGGCCATCGGACTGATGTTGGTGGGTTGCCTGACCATCTGGCTGACCGAGCGGCTGGGCGCCCGCCCCTGAACGCACTGACACGCTGAAGATCTTCTGCGCGCCCCATAAACATCAGCGGGCGCCGGCGAACTTTTCAACCTGACGGGTCGGCCCGGCCACAATCAGAATGTCGCCGGGCTCGATCACGGTTTCGGGCCGGGCGTAGATGAAATCCTGATGCGGTCGTTTCACTCCAACGACGGTGACAAAACGGCGGCTGCGCACCAGTGAGTCGGCCAGCGCCTTGCCATGGGTTTCCAACGGCGCGCGTGTTTTGGCAATTGCAAAACCGTCATCAAACTCGATGAAATCCATCATCTTGCCGGTCACCAGATGGGCGACCCGCTCGCCCATATTCGCCTCGGGATAGACAACATGATGGGCGCCGACTCGCTCGGCAATGCGCCCGTGCGGCTGCGTATCAGCCTTGGCCCAGATATCCTTGAGACGCAACTGGCTCAGATTCAGCACGGCCAGCACGCTGGCCTCCATGTTGTGCCCAATGCTCACCACCGCGTGCGCGAACTCATCGACGCCAAGCTGGCGCAAGGTTTCCAGATCGGTGGCATCGGCCTGCACCACATGGGCCATCACCGCCGACATCGATTGCACCACCTCGGGGTCGTTATCGATCCCCAAGACTTCATGACCAAGTTGCGACAGTGCCTCGGCCACACTGGAGCCGAACCTGCCCAGCCCGATCACCACCACGCTGTCTGCGGCCGGCAGGATGAATTTATCCAACAATTGCCTTCTCCTTGGGGTAGCGATAACCACGGCGGCCGGATTTCATCGCCATGGCGGCGGCGAAGGTGACGATACCGACCCGACCGACGAACATCAACACAATCAGCACCGTCTGCCCGGCCGGCGGCAGTTGCGCGGTGATACCGGTCGACAAACCAACCGTCGCATAGGCTGAAATTACTTCAAACAGGACTTTTTCAAAGGGCAGCGTCGTCATTGGAATGATGACGAGCACCGCTGTCGACACCGCGCCGGCACTGAGCACAAGAATGGTCAGCGCTTGCCGTTGCACCGACGAGGAGACCCGCCGGCCATCAAATTCAACATCGCGGTCACCGCGAATTTCGCTCCAGACGATCAGCAGCAGAATCAGAAACGTAGTCACCTTGACCCCGCCGGCCGTACCCGCGCTGCCCCCGCCAATGAACATCAGCAGGTAGTGCAAAGCCAGCGATTCCATCGTCAGCGTACTCATGTCGATGGTGTTGAAGCCGGCGGTGCGCGCCGACACCGAGGCAAACGCCGCGGTCAGCACACGCTCGCCCCACCCCATCGGACCCAGCGTCTGCGGATTGCCCGATTCGGCAATGAGTAACGCAATGGTGCCAACCAGCAGCAAACCGGCCGTACCCCAGAGCGTCAGCGTCGTGTGCAGGCTGTGCCGATAGCGATTGGGCCGGGCAACAATGAGTTCGTAAAGCACCGGAAAGCCGAGACCACCGATGATGATGGCCAGCGCCACGGGAGCAAGAATCTGCACGTCGGCACCAAAGCCGGTAAGACTGTCGCCCCAGGTTGAAAAGCCTGCGTTATTGAAGGCCGAGACCGCATGGAACAAACCCTGCCAACAGGCCTGCGGCCAGTCCATGCCATAGGCGTAGTGAAAGCGCAGGCTCAGCCACAAGGTGGCGATCAGCTCGACAACCACGGTGACGCCAAGAATCAGCTTGAGGATGCGCCTGGAATCGCCCAGCGCCAGCGAATGGGTTTCGGCCTGCACCAGCACCTGCGAGCGCAAGCGCATCCGGCGGTAGATGATTCGGCCCAGCAGGCTTGCCGAGGCCATCATGCCAAACCCACCCAGTTGCAGCAGCGCCAGAATGACGCCTTGCCCGAATCCGGACCAGTAGGTGCCGGTATCGACCACCGCCAGGCCGGTCACACAGACAGCCGAGGTGGCGGTGAAAAACGCGGTCAACAGGCTGGCACTGACGCCGGAGGCACTCGCCCAGGGCGACATCAGCAGCAACGAGCCGGCGACAATCACCCCGAAAAAAGACAGCGCAACAACTGCCGTGGGGTGGAGGTTTTTAGGTAAACGAAAAATGGGAGAATCCGGCGCTCGGTCGGCCCCCGCAGAGGTGCCAGGCCGGAACCAGTACCTGAATCCGTATTGGACGCTAACTTTACCTCAAGCCTGAGTGCTCGTGGTCAACTCCCGCCGTGGCCGACTCAGGTTGCGGCAGCGTTGAGCACGTGTTCAATTGAAGCTTTCACGCGGGCACCGCGCTCGGCCCAGTCAAAAGCGGCTTTAGCCTGTTCGAAAGCGGCCTCTTGCATATGATTCAGGCGCTCCGGCTGATCGATGGTGGCAACAATGGCCTCAACCAGCGCGCCAACATCGGGGGCGGTGACCAGATGCTCGCGAATGCCTGCCGGCAAACCGGCCGCCGCCGCAGTGATGCTCACCACCGGCAAGCGCCCGAAAATGTAGTCGAGAAACTTCAACTTGAAGCCGCCCCCGATCATCTCCGGCACCACCGCCAGCCGGGCGTTGTCAAAAATCGGTTCGATGTCATCAACATAGCCATGCAGGATGGTGGCGCGCAGCCTGGGTTCATACTCTTCGCGCAGCTCGTTGGGCACCATGCCAACCACATCCAGCCCAATGCCATGCTCGGCAAACACGGCATCAGCCGCGGTCAGAAACTGGCGCAGGTTCTCTTCCTTGATTGCCCATTTGAACGAACCGACAATCACGACGCGCCGGGGCGTGGTGACGGTGATCGGGCTTGGTTCGCGAATACTGCCCGAGTACCCCGGCGTCACCACCGTACCGGTGCAACGCATGCCATCGGCCTGCATCGCCATCACATCTTCATCGGTAATGTTGATCACCTGATCAACTTCGCGAATCAGCTGGCGCTCGAGCCGGGCAACCTTGCGGGCATTGTTGGCCACCGCCAGACGGCGAATCAGCGAGCCTTTTGCATCACGTGCCATGTCGGCCCAGACCACCCGCTCGTGGTTGTGGGCCAGGTAGACCAGGCACGGTGCCCGGAAAGCAGGATCGGCATTCCGCCGCGCCGCAATCCAGCGCTGAATCGGGCGCAACGCCCAGCCCGAACCGAGTTGATCGAGCACGATTGCCTCGAAGGGCGCATCGGCTGACCCATCAAGCATTGCCTGCAACCGGGCCCGGGCCCGCGGCGTATCATGAATGGCCGCCGTTACCGGCAGCCGGTCAGCCAAGGCCACCCAATAGTAAGAACGCGTACCGCCACTGATCCCTTCCCAGCGCATCGTCGCACTCGGCTCACCGGGCTGGCGAAAGTCTTCGTCTTCATGAGCCAGAAAGGTAACTGCCACGCCGGTGCCGGCCAGCGCCTCGGCCAGACCACAGGTATAAACCCGATCACCTGAAAGCATCGGCAAGGGCATCTCGCGTGCCAGCCAGAGACATCGTTGCAGCGCTTTACTCATGCTTTACCTTTGCGTCCGCGTTGAAAGAGAATGGGCAGATCGTGCCGAAAGATCCAGCCGCCGGCGGCAATCATGATCACCGTAAAGAGGGCCAGTGCCGCCACGGCGCCCAGCACATCGGCCATCGGCACCCAATAGGTAGCCGCCAGCCAGGCCAGCACGAAGGCAAGCACAATCAGACTTTGATCGGCCAGCAATTTGAGTACCCCCACCCCCGACTGACGACTGATCAGCGCCAGCGCCGGCAACAGCATCAAAACCTGCGCCAGACCAATGGCCAGCACCAACGTCATCATGCCGAACCGGGCCGCCGCAAAAACGGCGGCCAGCTGAACCAGGGAGGCGAACACGGCCAGACGGCTGGAGGCGCGGGTCGCGCCGGCCGAAAGCAGAACGTGTACACAGGTGGAAATCAGCGCGCCAGCGGTGGCAAACAATGCCAGCACCCGCAGCGGCGCCGCCGCATCAGCCATCTGCGGACCGAACAGCGTGGGCACGAAGTGCGGTGCCACCAGCGCCAGCCCGCCGAACAACAACAGGCACGCAAAGCCGGTCAACCGGAGTGCGCGGCGAATGCCGGCTCGCATGCGGGCCGGATCATGTTGCAGGCGCGACAGGACGGCCAGCGAGATTTCACCAATGGAGAACTGCGACACCGTCTGCGCCGCCTGAATCAGCCGCGTGACCAGAAAATAGATGCCAACCTCATGGTTGCCCAGAAACAGACCGAGCGCGACGGCATCGAGTTTGCGTGCCGACTGCGAGGCAAACTGGCTGAGCATGAATGATCGGGCCACGGCAAGCAGCGGCGCCAGTGCGGCGCGCGAGAACGAGAACGGCCACGGCATGATGGTCGAGACCCGCAACAACATCAGCAACCCCACGCCGGCCACCGTCAGTTGCTGACCGACCAGCGCCCATGGCCCCCAGCCATTGGTGGCCATCAGAATGGCCACCACGCCGCCGATGCTGGTAGCCACCAGAGTGCGAATGGCAATCGACTTCAGGTCGAGCGCCCGCCGCAGCAAACCATGCAGCGGAAAGCTCAGGCTCTGCAGCAGCAACACAGAAAGATCGGCGGAAACTCATCGCGGTCGAGCACCCAGGCCAGCGGCCAGGCCAGCGCCCAGGCCAGCGCCAGCAAGGCCAGGCCGAGCATCAGACTGGCGCTCATCGCCGCCTTGATGGTTTCGTGGCTGAGTTTTTCGCGCTGGATCAACGCTTCGGGAAGTCCGAATTGCAGCAGGCATTGCAGCGACATGACGATGGAGCTGGCCAGCGCCACCAGACCGAAGTCTTCGGGCATCAGCAAGCGCGCCATCACCACAAACATCAGGAAGGACAAGCCCTCACTGCCGGCGGTTTCCAGCGTGCGCCAGGCGACGCTTTTGGAGGTGCGGGCGGCCAGATCGGCGGATTCGTCGCTCACGACCTCAGCCACGTCGGAAGGCCCGGATGTAATCGATCTCGAGATGAGCCGGCAGCGGCGTGGTGTGGTCCGGGTCGGGAATCCAGCCGCCATCATGACTGCCGAGCGCCAGATTGGCCAACAGATACATTGGCTCGTGGACCTTGTGACCGTTCACGCTGAACTGCAGTTTGCCATCGACAATGAAGCGAATGGCGTCGGCAGTCCACTCGCAGGCATAGGTCTGCCAGCCATCGGCGGGGCGCCCGACCGATACCCAGTCGCTGCTGACGCCTTTCTTGTCGCCGGGATCGCGGGCAGCGAAGTGCATCTTGCCCGGCCGCGAACCACTGGCCTCGAACACATCAATTTCGGGCGGCCAGGCATCTCGCAAGGGCATCATCCAGAAGCTCGGCCACAGCCCCTTGCCAAGCGGCACGCGGGCGCGCATTTCAAAGTAGCCGTATTGCTGGGCAAACGAGCGTTCGGTGGTGATGCAACCCGACGAGTAGAGCTGCCCGTGTAAGGTCTCACGCAAGTCGACAGGCAG